>DASUGO010000154.1:0-38315 GCA_036273975.1 Candidatus Krumholzibacteriia bacterium | reverse complement strand
CCTGGTTGAGGTAGAACGTGCCGTCAAATGTGACGAAGTTGAAATAGCCGAACAGCGGCACCCGCACCGCGAGGGTCACGGCGGCGAGCAGAATGCGAAGCGTGCGATCAGAGAATTGGTTCGACATGACGCGGCGCAACGAGCGACGCGGCGAGGGTACCAGAGGCGGGCGTGCCCCACAACGGCGGAATCGGCGCCCGGGCGGGCGCTGGGTCTACTTGCCGTCGCGGGTGGCGGGTGCCTGACGCGCGGCGCGATAGAACTCGCGGCGCATGCGGGCGATGTTGGTGATCGAAATTTCCTTGGGACACACCGCTTCGCACTCGCCGTGGTTGGAACAGTTGCCGAAGCCCTCGCGGTCCATCTGTTCGATCATGCCCAGCGCGCGCTGCTCGCGCTCCGGGCCGCCCTGCGGCAGCAGCGCCATGTGCGCGATCTTGGCACTCACGAACAGCGACGCCGACGCGTTGGGACACGCGGCGACACAGGCGCCGCAGCCGATGCACGCGGCGGCGTCCATGGCGTCTTCCTGTACCTGCTTGGGCACCGGGATCGCGTTGGCGTCCGGCGCCGACCCGGCGTTGGTCGTGATGTAGCCGCCGCGCTGGATGATGCGGTCGAACGCACCCCGGTCCACCACCAGATCCTTGATGACCGGGAACGCGCGCGCGCGGAACGGCTCCACGGTGATCGCCGCGCCGTCCTTGAAGTGGCGCATGCGGAGCTCGCAGGTGGTGCACCCCTGCCGCGACCCGTGCGCGAGGCCGTCGATGACCAGACCGCACGTCCCGCAGATGCCTTCGCGGCAATCGCTGTCGAACGCCACCGGCTCCTCGCCGCGCTTGACCAGCTGCTCGTTGAGGTGGTCGAGCATCTCGAGGAACGACATCTCCGGGATCACGTCGGATACGGAGTATTCCTTGAACGCGCCCGGCTTGTCCGCCGCGGCCTGCCGCCAGATCTTGAGTTTGAAGTTCATCTACTTGTAGCTCCGCTTGGCCGGCTTGAGGTTGTCGAACGTCAGCGGTTCCTTCACGACGGTTTCTTCGCCGTCGGCGCCGTTGTACTTCCACGCCGCGGTATAGGCGAAGTTGTCGTCGTCGCGCATCGCTTCGCCATCCGGGTACTGGAACTCCTCGCGGAAGTGGCCGCCGCAGGATTCGCGGCGGTCGAGCGCATCGCGCGCCATCAGTTCGCCGAGTTCGAGGAAGTCGGCCACGCGGCCCGCGAACTCGAGTTCCTTGTTGAAATCGTTGCCACCCACCACGTTCACGTTCTCCCAGAACTCGGCGCGCAGTGCGCGGATCTGTTCGATGGCGCCCTTGAGGCCCGCTTCCGTGCGGCTCATGCCGACGTCGTCCCACATGATGCGGCCCAGCCGCCAGTGGAAGTCGCGCACCGTCGCCTTGCCGCTGGTCGCGAGCAGCTTCTTCGTGGCCGCCTCCACCTGTTCGACCGACTGCTTGAACGCCGGGTGGTCGGTGGTGACCTTGTCCTTCAACACCTCGGAGGTGGCCAGGTAGTGGCCCAGCGTGTACGGAATCACGAAGTACCCGTCGGCCAGCCCCTGCATCAGCGCACTCGCGCCCAGGCGGTTGGCGCCGTGATCGGAGAAGTTGGCTTCGCCGAGCACGTGCAGGCCGGGGATCGAACTCATCAGACCGTAGTCCACCCACAACCCGCCCATCGTGTAGTGCGGGGCGGGGTAGATGCGCATGGGCGTCGAGTACGGGTCTTCACCGGTGATTTCGTCGTACATCTGGAACAGGTTGCCGTAACGATCGCGCACCGTGTCCTTGCCGAGGCGCTTAATGGCGTCGGCAAAGTCCAGATACACCGCGTAGCCGGTCTTCCCCACGCCCAGCCCGGAGTCGCACATGCGCTTGGCGGCGCGCGACGCGATGTCACGCGGCACCAGGTTGCCGAATGCCGGATACATGCGCTCGAGGAAGTAGTCGCGCTCGCCGTCGGGAATCTGATTGGGCGGGCGCTTGTCGTCCTTGCTCTTCGGCACCCACACGCGCCCGTCGTTGCGCAGACTCTCGCTCATTAGAGTGAGTTTCGACTGCGACTCGCCGAGCAGCGGCACACAGGTGGGATGGATCTGCGTGAAGCACGGGTTCGCGAACAGCGCGCCGCGCTTGTGACAGCGCCACACCGCGGTGGCGTTGCAGTTGACGGCATTGGTCGACAGGAAGAACACCGTGGAGTAGCCGCCGGTCGCCAGCAGCACCGCGTCGGCCGCGTAGCTCTCCACCTTGCCGTTCACCAGGTTGCGGCACACGATACCGCGCGCCTTGCCGTCCACGACCACGAGGTCCAGCATCTCGCGGCGCGGGAACATCGTCACCTTGCCGGCGTCGACCTGGCGCATCAGCGCGCTGTAGCAACCGAGCAGCAGCTGCTGGCCGGTCTGGCCGCGCGCGTAGAACGTGCGCGACACCTGCGCGCCGCCAAAGGAGCGGTTGGCCAGTGTGCCGCCGTACTCGCGCGCAAACGGCACGCCCTGCGAAACACACTGGTCGATGATGTTGGCCGACGTCTGCGAGAGCCGGTAGACGTTGGCTTCGCGCGAGCGGAAGTCGCCGCCCTTGAGCGTGTCGACGAAGAGCCGCCACACGCTGTCGCCGTCATTCTGGTAGTTCTTGGCGGCGTTGATGCCGCCCTGCGCGGCCACGCTGTGCGCGCGGCGCGGCGTATCCTGGATGCAGAACGAGAGCACGTTGTAGCCGAGCTCGGCCAGCGACGCCGCGGCGGACCCGCCGGCGAGTCCCGTCCCCACCACGATGATGGTGTACTTGCGCTTGTTGGCCGGGCTGACGAGCTTGGCCTCGGCCTTGAAGCGGTCCCACTTCTGGTCCAGCGGACCGGCGGGAATTCGTGAATCGAGTGCGATGTCGATCATGCGGTTCGCCTGACTGTCACGCACCGGGTCCCGGTGCGACATAGTGAATCCACAGCGGCAACAAAATGAATCCGCTCGCGAGCAGGAGGGCCACCAGCAACCCGAGCCCGTAGACCATCGGCAGCCACTTCGGGTTCAGCGCGCCCAGCGACTGCAAGGCACTCCAGAATCCGTGCCGCAGATGGAACCCGAGCAGGAACATCACCAGCGCGTAGCCCCACGCGATCAGCGGGTTCTCGAACGCCGCGGCGACAATGGCGTACAGGTCGCGGATTTCGCGGCCATCCATCATGGTGGTCGGCGAGGCCTGACCCTGGTTGAACTTGAACATCCAGATGTGCAGCGGCAGAAACACGAACAGCACCAGACCGGTGACGATCATGCTGCGCGACGCCAGCGTCTTCTTGCTGGCCCCACCCTTGGAGGCGTTCACCGCGTAGCCCTGCGGGCGCGCGCGGCGTTTCTCCAACTGCACGTTCAGCGCAGTCACGATGTGCGCGACGAATATGGACAGCAGGATGATCTCGACGATGTACAGCAGCACGCCGAGGGATTCGAGATGGTGGGTGTAGGTATTGAAGAGATCGGGGCCGACCAGCATGGTGAGATTGCCGCCGAGGTGGGCAAACAGAAAGCCCACCAGCAACAACCCCGACAAACCGGTGATGAATTTTCGGCCGACGGTGGAAGCGTAAATCTTGAAAGCGCTCATGGATGCAGTTTTCCAGGACGCAGTATTCGGATGGCAACGTCCGGAACGGAGTTTGCCACATAGGTGATGACGCGACAAGGTATTTTCTGCACCGGGGGCCGCTTCTCCCCGCGCGGCCGGACCCGCCGGCCGCGGCCAGGTTCTGACCAGCTGCGGCCACAGGCTTGACGGCGCGGGGCCATCGGCGCAAAATCCCCTCATCCACTTGTAGGCCGCGCTTCGTAATAGGCGACAGACATGTGCGCTTTGTGGGTCCCCGAGGACCGTTGGAATTGACCCCGAACTGACAAGTGGCAAGGAGGCGACGCGTATGAAACGCGTTTTCTGTACCGCCGTGGCGCTGATGATCGCAACCGTTGCATTCGCCGGCACCACCGCCAACCTGGATAACATGACTCCCCAGCAGGCGATGGACAAGATGACGAACTGTCCCGTGTGCTCCGCGTTCATGGTGGACCCGGCCCTGGGCCCCACCATCCGGCACAGTGTTTTCGCCACGAAGACCGGCTACGTCGAGACCATGATGACGGCCGACGCCGGCATGATGCCGTCCTTCAAGAAGGCCGAGGCGGAGTGCGAGCGCCGCGCCGGCACCATCCCGACCATGACGCAGGCCGAAAAGGACAAGCTCTGCCCGATCTGCACCGGGCGCATGGCGTTCATGGGCCGCGCGGACGCTGCGGTCGAGAACTTCAACACCGACATGGGCGTGATCACGGTCGCGTCCTCCAACACGCCGGAAGGCGTCAAGGCCCTGCACGACTACGCGGCGACGTCCGAGCACTTCGGCGGCCTGCTCGCCAAGGCGGGCATGGACATGGGCAAGGAACCCATGAAGAGCAAGATGTAAGCTGCTTCGACAGACTCGAAACAAAAAACGCCCCCCGGCAACGGGGGGCGTTTTTCTTGGCGGGACCGCAGCCGCTCAGGAGAGATCGCGGCAGACCTCGCCGAGATGTCCCGTCGCGTCGTGAATCTGGGTGTCGGAGAGGTACGGCGCGGGACCCATGCGTAGCGCGTCGCCGCGGTAGTCGGTATAGACGCCGCGCTCGTGCAGCGCGCGATAGATGTCCCCCGCGCGGGCGGAGCGCAGAACCAGGAAGCCGCCGATGTCGTGCAGGCGCTTCGGCCGGTCGCGCGTGATCACCGCGGGGTCGAGCCCGAGCGCGTCGAAATGTTCCATCAACCGCCCCACCTGGTGCTGACTGACCTCGCGCAGAAACGCCGGCGTGAGGCCGTTCTTCACGAAGAAACCGAACACTTCGGCCGCGCGGTAGTGGCTGGTGGGATCGTAGGTGGCGCCGGCAAAGCGCGCGGGGCCCTCGCCGTACAGCACGCGGTTGGGGATCGGCGCTTCCTTGGTGGCGAACTCGCTGAACCATCCCGTCACCACCGGGCGCAGCGCGCACCGCGCCGGGAAGCGCAGGAAGCTGTTGCCCTCGCCGAGCTGGCAGTACTTGTAGCCGCCGCCGGTGACGTAGGCGCGCTCGAGTCCCTCGCCGGGAATCGAAAACGGCACGATGTTGAGGTGGTGGTAGGCGTCGATCAACAGCTCGGCGCCGTGCTGCTCGCAGGCCGCGGTGACCGCACGCAGGTTGGGAACGATCTCGGCGCTCCGAAACAACACCGACGACACCATCACCGCGGCGGTGCGGTCGTCCACCTGCGCCGCGATGCGCTCCGCGAGGTCCGCGACCGGCGACGACGCCACCTTGTGGACCTCGACGCCCTCCTCGGCCAGACGGTCGACGAGCCGGCGGATGGAATGAAACTCGCCATCGGTGGTGACGATGCGCGGACGCTTCGCCAGCGGCAGCGCCGACAGCCAGCGCACCACGAGTTCGTGGGTGTTGTTGCCCAGCGCGACGCGCTCGGGCTCGTCGTCCAGCAGACGCGCCCACCCGCGGCGCACGGTCTCGGCCACGCCGAATGCGCGCGACCATTTGTCGTCCACGAGTTCCGCCGCGTCCATGAACGCGCGCGTCTGCCCTTCCAGCGCCACATCCGGCCACGCCTGGTGCGAGTGGCCGGACAGCAACAACCGCTCGGAAACGCGAAAATGCGAATAGTGCGCCGCGAGGGCGTTGGGAGACTGATACAACTCTTCGGGTCGCAATGCTTTCTCCTGTTCAAAGGGTCGCGCGGGTCCTGTCGGTCGCCAACCGCGCGAAACAGCACAACTAGAACGACGTGCGGATGGCCCACAGATCCGGGAACAGCGGGTGCATCAGGGTGGTCTTGAGATACTCGGCGCCTTCGCTGCCGCCGGTGCCGCGCTTGGTGCCGATGGTCCGCTCGACCATCTTCACGTGGCGGTAGCGCCACTCCTGAACACCCTCGTCGAGGTCCACCATGCGCTCGCACAGACTCGCGAGCGACGCGTCGCCACGGTACACGGCTTTCAAGGCCGTCTGCATGTCCTCCGAGGCCGTGATCGGCTGCGTCACGTCGCGGTGGAGTACCGCATCCGGAACCGCGTAACCGGCATTCTTGAGAAAATGGGCGAACGCGTCCCAGATGGTGGGTGCATCAAAACGCTTCAGCAGCCGCGCGCGCCCGGGATAATTCTCCGGATAGTGCGTCACCATGCCCATGCGCTTGTGGCCCAGCAGGAATTCGAGCTCGCGGAACTGCGCGGACTGGAACCCGCTGCCGGACTCCAGCCGCTCGCGGAAGGCGAGGAACTCCAGCGGCGTCATGGTCTCCAGAATGTCGATCTTGGCCACCAGCATCTTGAGCACGGTCAGGATGCGCTTCATGGTGTGGAACGCGCGCGGCAGGTCGCCGCGGTCGAGCAGCCGCATGAGGTAGTCGATCTCATGGAGCATCTGCTTGAACCAGAGTTCATACGACTGATGAATAACGATGAAGAGCATCTCGTCGTGCTCTTCACCGACCGGCTGCTGCAACGCCAGCAGCTCCTCCACCTTGAGATAATCCCAGTAGCTTGGCATGCGTCGCTATTCCGGTTCCGTCATGCGCCGGTAGTCCAGCAGCTCGTTGAGTTCCGCCTCCGGCAGCACCTTCTGCTCGCGGGCGACGTCGCGCACCGTGCGTCCGCTCTTGAACGCTTCCTTGGACAGCGCCGCCGCCTTGTCGTAACCGATCTTCGGCGCCAGCGACGTGCAGGTGGAGAGATTCAGCTCCAGCAGGTCCGACGCGCGCTGCTCGTTGGCGGTGATGCCCGCGATGCACTTGTCGGCGAAAATCCGGCTCACGTTACCCAGCAGACGGATGGACTCCAGCAGGTCGTAGGCGATGATCGGCATCATCACGTTCAATTCGAGGTAACTCCCGAGACCGCTCATGGTAATGGCGGCGTCGTAGCCGACCACCTGCGCGCTTACCATGGTCACCGACTCGCAGATGACCGGGTTGATCTTGCCCGGCATGATCGAGCTGCCGGGCTGGATCGACGGCAGCGTGATCTCGGCGATACCGGTGCGCGGGCCCGACGACATCAGGCGGATGTCGTTGGCGATCTTGGCCAGGCTGATCGCGATGGTCTTGAGCTGGCCCGACGCCTCCACGCACGCGTCCTTGGCACCCTGCGCCTCAAAATGATCCATGGCTTCGAAGAACGCGAGGCCGGTGTCCTCGTTGATGTATTTGATGGCGGTCTGCGGGAAATTCGACCGGCGATTGATGCCGGTGCCGACCGCGGTCCCGCCCAGCGCCAGCTCGAGGAGCGCCTCGCGCGCGCGCGTCGCGCGTTCCACGCCGTTGGCCACCTGACGCTCGTAGCCGCCGAACTCCTGGCCCAGGCGAACCGGCGTCGCGTCCATCATGTGCGTGCGCCCGGACTTGACCACGTCGTCAAACTGCTCCGACTTGGCCTCGAGCGTGAGACCGAGGTGCTCGAGCGACGGCAGCAGATCCTGCGTGAGCGCCATCGCGGCGGCCACGTGGATCGCGGTGGGAATGACGTCGTTGGACGACTGTCCCATGTTCACGTGGTCGTTGGGATGGATCGACTTGTGTCCACGCTCCTTGCCCATGATCTCGGCGGCGCGGTTGGCGATCACCTCGTTGGCATTCATGTTGGTGGAGGTGCCGCTGCCGGTCTGGAAGATGTCGAGCGGGAACTCCGCGTCGAGTTTTCCTTCCATCACTTCGGTCGCGGCCTCGACGATGGCCTCCCCGACGCGCGCGTCGAGGTCGCCCAGTTCCATGTTGGCGCGGGCGCAGGCGCGCTTGATGATGCCGAGCGCGCGGATGAAGCGGCGCGGGAATACCAGCCCGCTGACGGGACAGTTCTCTACCGCGCGCGCGGTCTGGGCGCCGTAGTAGGCGGACTCGGGGACCTGCATTTCCCCCAGCGAATCCTTCTCAATGCGGAATTTGGTCATGGATGTCTCCTCATAATATGAAAAAACGGCGGCCAGTCGTGCGGCCAGCGCCGCCATTGTAGCCGAGGCGGCGTGGAATTGCCACGCTGGAACGGGACCCCGCGGGGGGACGCGCCGCCGGCGCGCGCGCGACCGGCCTCGACGGCCGCGGATATGTTGACTATATTGTTAATCGCGTCCCCGGACCCCCATCCCACTCCACCGCCCGGGCGTCCCTGACTGGAGGTGTGCCATGCGCCCGGTTCGTCTCTTGGTTGTCCTGATGGCGGGAGTGATCGTGATATGCCTGGCGCCCGGGAACCCCCGCGCCGCTCACCCCAAAAAGATATCGCAGAAGGAAGTCCGTCATCGCGTTGCACTGCTGTCGCCGTCGCTCGCGCACGAGGTGGGCGCCATGCAGTACCTGTTGCGCCCGGCTGAACTCGCGGACCTGCTCACGCCGCCCGACGACGCGCATTGCCGGGCCTGGATCGACGCCTACTGGAGCACGCGCGACCCCGTCTACACGACACCGGTCAACGAAGCGCGCGCGGAACACGAGCGCCGCGTTACCGTGGCCGAGACCTACTTTGCGCGCGGGGCGTGGCCGGGCTGGGACGACCGCGGCCAGGTGTTCATCCGCTACGGTGCGCCGGGCGGGCACAGCCGCGTCGCTGCCGAAGTGGCCGACCCCGGCATGTACATCCCCGCGCAGGAATACTGGTACTACCCGCTGTTCGACATGTACGTCCGCTTTGCCGATCCCACCGGCAGCGGCCGCTTCTTTCTGTACCTGGAAGGCGTGCAGTTGCCGGTGGGCGATCGGTCGCGCAACGACCGCCGCACCATGGCGAGCAAGTGGAATCCGGACCGGCCCATGGACTACATGCGCCTCGACGCGGACGCCCTCGATTTCGAGGGACTCGTGCCGCCGTTCCCCGAGAAGGGCTACGACGACTTCATGAAGCGCGTCTATCGCTACTACGACGTCGTGGAGGCCACGCCGGTGGTGTACCCGTTCGACTTCGCCGCGACGCGCGTCCCGATGTCATTCGCCGTGAACAGTTTTCGCGGCGGCGACCAGGTGGACCGCGTGGACGTGAGCACCGAGTTCGAAGGCAGCGTCGTGCCAGATCCAGGAAACCCCGGCGCGCGCAACTTCATCACCACGACGGTGTTCTGGGACCTGCACAACAACGAGCTCGCGCGCTACGCGCGCGCCGATTCGCTGCGCATGGATTCCACCGCGCCGAGTCCGGTCGCGACCGTCATCAACCAGACCAGCCTCACGCTCCCGCCGGGCGCGTACTGGATGGCCGTCACCGTCGAGGAAACCGGCAGCGGGCGCTTCACGTCGCTGCGGCGCGCCGTGGTCTGCCACGAAATGGACGATGGGCTCGCGCTGAGCGACCTCGCCCTCGCGCGCCGCATCGGCCCGGCGCGGGAAGACTCACCCTTCAACCGCGGGCCGCTGGAAGTGGTGCCGCGGCCGTCCCGGCACTACGCGCTGGGGGCCCCGGTGCCGGTCTACTTTGAGATCTACCATCTGGGACGCGGGCTGGACGGCAGCTACGGCTACACGGTCGAGTACACCATCACACCGCGCAGCGCGCGCCCGCGCAGTCTGTGGAAACGGCTCGTCAGCCGGGCCGACGAGCCATTGCAGGTGCGATCGAGTTTTCAGTCGGGTGCCGCGGGACCGGACGACGTGGTCCACGTCGCCGCGGAAACCAGCAACCTGTGGCCGGGTGAGTTCACACTGCTCGTGACCGTGACCGACCGCGCGACCTTCCGCTCGGCGTCGCGCGAAACCACATTCACGCTGCGCGACAAACACTAGTCCACGCCCGCGGCCGTGCGATTTCGCGTGACAGCGGCCGCGCGGTCACGTCCTACCCCTCGGCATCATCCTGTTTCCCGAAGCCAGACGCCCATCCAAGGAGGCCACCAAGTGGCTAATTATAAATGGCTTATGCTTGTCGGCGCCGCGGTGGCGGTGGCCGTGGTGTCGTCGCCGGCGCCCTCCGGCGCCGGGATCGGCGACAAGCTCAAGAAGAAGGCCGAGGACAAGGCCAACAAGACCACCGACGACGCGCTCAACAAGGCCGACCCGGCCAAGACCACGACCGGCGAATCCACGCCACCTCCCGCCGATGGCACGGCAGCGCCTGGCGCCGCGGCAGGCACGGGGAACATCAACAGCGTGTCCACCAAGTTCGACTACGTCCCCGGCGACAGGGTGCTGTTCTTTGACGACTTCGCCCAGGATGAGCTGGGCGAGTTCCCCGTTCACTGGAAGCTCAAGGAAGGGACGCTGGAAGTGGCCGAATTGAACGGCCAGCGCTGGCTCCGAAGCACCTCCATCACGAGCCGCTTCGCCATGAAGGTCCCCGCCGCGCCGGCGTTGCCGGAATTCTGGACGCTCGAGATGGACTTCTACTGCGGAGACACCTCCGGGAACGTGCTCAACGTCTTCGGGATGAAGGGCGACAACCAATCGTGGGCGCTCACGTTCCCCTATTCGGGCCAGAGCGCGTACGTCGAGAGCGGAAAGGTGACCGCGAACACGCCGCTGGAAGGTTCCCCCCAGATATGGGGCGTGCCGCACCACGTCATGTTCATGGCGCGCGGCAACGCGCTCAAGGTGTACGTCGACCGCCAGCGCGTGGGGAACATCCCGGACATCGATCTCACGAACGGCGCGCCGGACAACATCCTGTTCTCCCTGTGGTCGGACAAGCAGCCCATGATCAGCAACGTGCGTTTCGCCGAAGGAAACAAGCCCGTCGCGGATCCCTTTGCCGACGGCAAGCTGGTGACGTACGGCATCTACTTCGAGAGCGGGTCGGACGTCGTGCAGCCGGAATCGGCGCCGGTGCTGCGCCAGATCGCGGCGTACCTGGAGGCGAAGCCCGACGTGAAGATCCAGATCGTCGGTCACACCGACAACCAGGGCACGGCGGATGGCAATCTGGATCTCTCTAAACGCCGCGCGGCCGCCGTCGCGAGCGTGCTCGCGGATCAGTTCAAGATCGCCGCGAATCGTTTCCAGACCGACGGCATGGGCGATACGCAGACGGTGGCGGGGAACGACACCGCCGAAGGCCGCGCGATGAACCGCCGCGTCGAATTCAGCAAACTCTAAGGAGCCCAATCATGCAGCGCTACCTCGCGGCAGTTCTCATGTCCCTGTTTCTGGTGAGTTGCGGCGGCGACAGCACCACGGATCCCGGCGATGGCGGCGGGGGTCCAAAGACCACCAAGCCCGTCCCAACCGCGGCGGGCACTCCCGATGGCGCGCCGGTCACGCAGACCATCGGCGCGGGCGGCGGCTCGATGACGAGTTCCGACGGTTTCATGCAACTGGACGTTCCGGCCGGCGCGCTGGGCGCCGACACCGACATTACGATCCAGCCCATCACCAACACCGCGTGGGGCGGCACCGGCAAGGGCTACCGGCTCACGCCGGCCGGGCTCACGTTCACGGCACCGGTCGCGCTGACGTTTCAGCTCGACGATGCCGCACTCGCGGGGACGAACGCGAACTTCATGGACGTCGCGGTGCAGCGTGACGACGGCGTGTGGGGCATTCTGAAGCACAGGACGCTCGATGAAAACGCAGGCACGCTTACGTGCACCACCCCGCACTTCTCGGACTACTCGTTGATAGACGGCGTGCAGATCCGCCCCGGCGCGGCGGTGGTGGACGAAGGGCAGTCCATTTACCTCGAAGTGCAGTTTTGCGCCCGCGAAACCATCGACGACGGCGAGGACGTGCTCGCCGCGCTGGTCACCACCTGCGACAACGAACTGGCACCGCTGGGCACGTTCCGCAACTGGTCGGTCAACGGTGCGGTGGGCGGCAATGCGACGGTGGGCCGTGTGAGTCCAACCAGCGGATTGCGCATCGGCTACACCGCGCCGGCGGTGGCGCCCAACCCGAATGTGGTGGCGGTCAGCGTCGAGACGACCTACGACGGCATGGACGCGCTGCTGGTGGCCAACATTACGATCACCGGCGTCGAAGAATGGACCGGCAATTCGTCGCTCCTTTCCGATGACGGCGAGAAGTTCGAGGCCACGATCACGTGGACGCAGTGGCAGTCCTACGGCACGCTGAAGATATTCCGGCCCTCCGGGTCGGTCACCTACACGCTGGCGCCGGACCCGGACTGCACGCTTCTGAGCTATACGCCCAACACCGCCATCATTTCACCCGACGACGGCACGCTGTACATCGACTACGGCACCGACCCGCCGACCTTCTTCGGCGCGGGCGCGACGTCGTGGGAGGTGGAACACTGCTTCCAGTGCCTCACCGATCCGTCGGATTGCGTGACAGGCACGACTGGAGCGGGATGGTTTGGAAACGAAGGTGAACTCGCGGAGAACGGCACGAGCATCGAGGCAATCATCGAGGATGGGTCCCGGACCTATGTGTTCCATTTCATCAAGTCGACACCATAGGTGCGGCAACAAAAAGGGCCCGCGGGTGACCGCGGGCCCTTCTGCCATCGGGAATCCAGGCCGGGTCACATGAACTTGAACGTCAGCCCGACACCCAGCGTCTGCTTGAACTGACCCTTCTTGCGCACCGACGCGCTCACCGCATCCGGATTGGCCAGCGATCCGGCGTCATCCAGGACCGGCGCGACCGTGTTGTCGTACTTGTCGTACAGCAGCTCCACGTAGAGGTTGAACGAGATGAACTTGGTCACCTTGGTGGTCAGCGTGTTCTGCCAGTCGACGTCCACCGTGGTCGCGTAGTCGGTGACATCGGGGCTGATCCCCGCCGCCATCAACGAGTCCGCGCCCAGCTGGTCGAAAATGTCGTTCTTCGACCACGTGAACGGCTGGTACACGCTGAGGCGCGAGTCGTACGTCACGCGCTCGTCGAATACCTTCTTGTAGTCGACGATCAGCTCCGCGCCCACGTCCCACGAGGATTCGCCCGTGGTCTCGTCGCCGGTGGGGTTGACGTAGAACCGGCGGTAGCTCTCGCGCGCACCGAAGCCGCCGCGCACGAGCAGCTGGTGCTCGTCTTCGTCGATGAACTTGTGCGCCACACCGGCCGACTCCCTGAAGGTCATCGGGTTGAGCCACAGCGTGCGCCCGTACGGGTCGGTGATATCCTGAAAGAACGATTCGTAAAACACCGAGACATACGGATCCACCGGCCAGTTGCGCGTGATGCGCAGCAACGATTCGATCTGGATCAGGTCCGACGACTTCTCGGCGTCGCCCCACGAGCGGTTCCCGTCCGCGCCGACTTCCTGCTGGCGCGTCTGGCCGTAGAGCAGCTTCATGGTGTTGAGCCAGTTGAGCCCCGGCGTGAGCTGGTTCTCGGCGCCGCCGTTGAGGAACGCGCTCCACGAGATGGAGCCGGTTTCGCCGCCCTTCCAGTTCTCGCTGTACGCGGCCTGCGTCAGGTTCAACCCGCCCTCGAGCGTGTTGTACCACTTGCCCACCTCGAGCTCGCGCTTCTCCGTGGGATCCTTGGGTACCTCGGGTGCGATGCCCTGCGCCAGCGCAGCGGTCGCGTTGCCCGCGATCATCGCCGCGAGCAGTGCGGGTGCAAGTCTGTTTCTCATCCGATGTCTCCTAGCGATTCTTGAGTAGATCTCGAATTTCCGCCAGCAGGACGACGTCCTGCGGCGGCGCCGCCGGCGCGGCCGGGGCAGCCTCTTCCTTGCGCTTCATCCGATTGATGGCCTTGACCATCATGAACACCGCCCACGCCACGATCAGGAAATCGAGCGCGACCTGAAGGAAGTTGCCGTAGTTCAGCGTGACGGCGTCGTGTCCTTCCGTCGCCGCGCGCATCGTGAGCTTGAGCGCCGTAAAATTGACGCCACCGATCAAGAGCCCGATGGGCGGCATGATGACGTCGGCGACCAGCGATGAGATGATCTTGCCAAACGCGCCGCCGATGATGATACCGACGGCCATGTCGATCATGTTGCCCTTGACGGCAAATTCCTTGAATTCCTTGACCACGCGCATGGTGACCTCCTCCGAATTTCGGGTTTGTGGCCATAGACTACGAACTGTTCGTGATTCGGGCAACCGTCGAATTTTTGCCGGGAGGAAGGCGTTACGCCGCCGGGCCGGGCTGTGGTACATTGCCGGGGAAAATGTCCCATCGCCACCGCATGTTCGTGATTGTTGCCGCGCTGGCCGCCCTGGCCGCCTGCGCCAGCAGTTCCTTCGCCCGCAAGAAGACCGACCTCGTATACCTGACCAACGGCGACCGTCTCACCGGCGAGATCAAGCAACTCGACCGCGGCATTCTGCAGCTGAAGACCGACGGCCTGTCGACCGTGAACATCGAGTGGGCGGACATTGATTCTGTGAACAGCGTCTACCACTTCCGGGTGGAGGACCGCGCCGGTGACAAGTACTTCGGCGCGATCTTCGTGGACCGCGACGGCATCATGGAGATCATCGAGAGAGGCCGGACACGGTCCGTCCACGCCGATTCGGTCGTGTCCATGATCCAGCTCGACGCATCCATCTGGCAGCAACTGGACGGCTCGGTGAGTCTGTCGTCCAGTTACACCAAGGCGCAGGACCAGACGCAGTTGTCCTTCAGTTCCTGGATCCAGCGGCGAACCGAGCTGCGCAAGACACGAATCGATCTGTCGTCCACAATTTCGAAGACCGCGGGCGCGGGCAAGACGGTGCGCTACGACGCCACCCTCGACCACCAGAAGCTGCTGCGAAGCGTCCTGTTTGCCGAAGTGGGTGGCGGCGCGCAGCGCAACGACGAACTCGGACTCGACCTGCGAACGTCGGTCGGTGTTGGCCTGGGCGCCAACATGATCCAGTCCAATCGGACCCTGCTGGTGGCCAAGACGGGCGTGAGTGTGAACCGCGAGTGGGCCAACGACGACACGCAAAGCAACAACATCGAGGCAATCCTGGCGCTCGAGCACGCCATCTTCACCTACAACTTCCCCAAGACCGACTACTCGACGAGCATAACGTTCTTTCCCAGCCTCTCGGACTGGGGACGCGTGCGTGTCGACGCCGACATCCACGCCCGGCGTGAGATCGTGAACAACTTCTATCTCGAGCTGACCTTCTACGAGAGCTACGACAACCGGCCGCCGGGTGGCGGCGAAGAAACCGACTATGGACTCACGTTCGGGATTTCCTGGTCGTTCTGACGACGTGGGGATTCTTTAACGGCGGGACTCAATCGCGTCGGCCACGGCCTTGAGGAGCACGCCGTTCGACTCGACCTTGCTGACAAACGCGGCACAACCGTTGACACGCGCGGCTTCCCGGGTTGCGGGATCGTCGTGGGCGGTAACGTAGACAATGGGCGTGCCGGCACCCACCGCGGCGAGCCGGCGACCGAGTTCGAGACCGGACATCCCGCCCAGCGCAACGTCGACCAACATGCAATCGAACCGGGGGTGCTTCCGGTCGGCCAGAAAATCCTCGGCGGAGCGGTAGGACACCGCCTGATAGTGCGCCGCCCGCAACAGGCGTTCCAGCGAACGGCGGAAGCTGTCGTCATCATCGACAATCGCTACGTAGATGTTGGGCATGGGGCACCTGGCAGCCATGCGCCAATGTAGACCCATCGCCGGAGACCATCTACTGCCTCTTAGGGAAGGATGCCCGCCTCCTGGACCAGCCGGGTCAGCTGGGCGACGGACTGCACCTCGAGTTTGGTGGTGATCGCGGTGCGGTGGAACTTGACCGTGCGCTCGTGAATCCCCAGTTCCGCCGCGATTTCCTTGTTGAGCTTCCCCTGCACGACCAGGGCCAGCACCTCGCGCTCGCGCTGCGTCAGCGACGCCAGACGACCCCGCAGCGATTGCCGGTGAGCACGGTCCGCGCGCTCGCGCGCATCGCGTTCCAGCGCGCGCCGCACCGCCGCGAGGAGATCCTCCCGCGAAGCGTGCTTGGTGAGAAAATCCTCCGCGCCGTGCTTCATGGCTCGCACGGTGGTGGGCACATCGCCATACGCGGACAGAAACACCACCGGCAGTGGATCGGGCGTCTTCGCCAGCGCGGCCTGCAGATCCAGCCCGCTCATTCCCGGCATGCGCATGTCCGCCAGCACACACCCCGGCGTTCCCGCGACCCGGCCCTGGAAAAACTCCGCGGCCGACGCGTACGGCCGGACGGCAAACCCCGCCGCGCGCAGCCAGCGGCCCACCGCCCTGCGGAACGAATCGTCGTCGTCGACCACGTGAATGACCGGCCGTGCCTCAGGCATGTTGCTCCTCCCGGGCGCACACCGGAACCGTGAAGCAGAATGTCGCGCCGCGATCCGGCGGGCTCTCGGCCCACAGCCGGCCGCCGAGCACCTCCACGATGGCGCGCGAAATCGGAAGGCCCATTCCCATTCCCTTCTCCTTGGTGGTGACGAACGGTTCGAATATGCCCACGGCCTGATCCGCGTCGATCCCCACGCCGGAGTCGCTCACCGAGCACTCGACAAAACCGTCCCCGGTCGCGCGCGCGCGCACGGTGACAAGCCGCTCGTCAGCACCCGCCGCGTCGATGGCGTCCATCGCGTTCGCCACCAGGTTCAACAGGACCTGCTGCAGGTGGATACGGTCTCCGAGAATGGCCGGCAGGTCCGGCGGCGTATCCACCTGAATATCAATCCGCCGCACGCGGGCCTCGTGGCGCACAATCGCCTGCACCGCCGACACCACATCCACCCACGCCAGCGGCTGCACGTCGACGTCGTGGCGGCCATACAGGCTCCGCATACGCGTAATGACGTCACCCGCGCGCTGGCCGTCCAGGCGGACATCGCGCAGAATATCCTTCACCTCGTCCAGGTCAGGCGCGTCGCCCTCCAGAAATATCTCCGCGGCCTCGGCGTTGCGCAGCACGGCCCCGAGCGGTTGACCGAGCTCGTGGGCCAGCGAAGCCGTAAACTGACCCAGCAGCGAAACGCGGCCCGCGTGCGTGAGTTCGCGGCGCAGCTCCTGCGCCGAGCGTTCGCTCGCGGCGAGCCTGGCGCGCGCGGCTTTCAAGCGCAGACGGTTGGTCGCGTAGAGCACAATCACGAGCGCCTGGATCAGCACCAGCGCTGCGACCAGGAGGACCTGGCCCCGGTATCTCTCCAGCGCGGTCGGAGCACGAAAGCGCACATCGCTGCCCGGCGGGAGCAGCGCAGCGTCGATGCCCCATCGCTTCAGCTCCCGCCAGTCATACGCTGGCGCGAGCGTGGGCACCGTCAGCGGAGGGATCGCATCCGGGGACTCGCCGTCCAGGATACGGCGGGCGGTCGTGGCGGACTGCTCCCCGACGCCCTGCACATCGACCAGACGTCCGCCCACCACCCCCTTCCCCAGCTCGGGCGCGAACATCCCGAATACCGGCGCGCTGGAAGATTCGTGCACGGCATCCAGCGCGCGGTTGTGTTCGTACGGGACGCCGGCCCCGTCGACATCCAGCAATGTGAACACGACGGCTGAATGTTCCGGCAGCGCCGCGACGCGTTCGCGAATCTGGGTCAGCGTCAGGCCGTCGTACCAGTCGAAGTCGATGCGATCACCGTACGGTTTCCAGGCGCGTTGCAACTCGGCCGCCCAGTACGCCTCGATGGGAGAATTCCCGATCACAACCCCCACGTGCCGCGTCGCCGGCAACACCTGCAGCACGCCATCGAGAAGCTGGACGAGGTCGATGTCGACGCACACCGCCGTGGTGTGGCTTCCGAGATCGACGCCGTCCATGTGCCGCCGGTCGATTCCAGCGCCCAGAACGGGCACCCCGGGAAAATATTTGTCGTGATAGCCCAGACAGAATCGGAACGCCGGAGAGCCCACCGCCACTACCATGTCGATCGGGTGTTGCGCGGCGAGGGCCCGCACATAGTCCCCCACCGGCCGGTCGTCGATCCCGTCCCCCAGACGCGCGCCTTCCAGCGAGACATCCACGAAGTCGATCGGCTCCGCGGAGTGCGCCGCGAGCTCGGTCCGAAAAATGGTCGCGACGTCGGCGAAAGGCTGGAAGTGCTGGCCAAACGAATGCAGGATCAGGACGCGTCTGGGTCCGTCCGGCACCGGCGCGGCGTTTCCTGCCGTCGGGAACATGAACGAAAGGCCCGCCAGGACGGCCGGCCCCATGAACCGGCGGCACGACACGGGAACTCGCCTCAACCAACTGCTCGCACTCATTACTGATAGCTCCTGCTGAACTCATTGGCTGGCCTCACCGGCAAGCCGCGTCCATTCTAGCCCATCCGGGGACGCAGCACCAATGCTCCGCCACGGCCGTTCGCGCATCCCCTGCCCCAAAGGGCAGTGTCCATGCGTCCCGGAGATCTCTACCCTCGGCATCGCCCGTCGGAACGGGGACCGCCGGGCACAAAGGAACGATGCCATGATCTGGGTCGAACTCGTCATCCTGCTCGCGTGCATCCTGGTGGGTGCGCGTCTGGGGGGAATCGCGCTCGGTGCGATGGCGGGTATCGGGCTCTTCGTGTTCGTGTTCTTCCTCGGATTGCCACCAGGCGGACCGCCCGGCGTTGTCATCGGGATGATCATTGCGGTGATCATGGCGCTGGCCGCCATGCAGGCGGCGGGCGGGCTCGACTATCTGGTGACGCTCGCCGAGCGCATCATGCGCAAGCGGCCGCAGAACATCACCTTCGTGGCGCCGATCGTCACCTACCTGCTCACGTTTGCGTCGGGCACCACCCACGTCATCTACGCCCTGCTCCCGGTCATCTCCGAGGTCTCGCGCAAGGCGGGCATTCGTCCCGAACGCCCGCTGTCGATCAGCGTCATCGCTGGATTCCAGGGGGTGGTCGCCTCCCCCATTTCGGCCGCAACGGTGGCGATGATCGGCATTCTGGCGGCGCGGAATGTCTCCCTCCCGCACCTGCTCGCCGTCACCATTCCATCCACCTTCATCGGCGTCCTGATCGGGGCGCTGTCGGTGGCGTGGCGCGGGAAATCGCTGGCCGAGGATGCCGGGTATCAGGAGCGTCTTGCCGAGGGCAAGTTGAAGCCCCCGGAGGCCCAGCCCGCGCTGAGCGGCAAGGCCCTCTTCAACGCGCGCGGATCGACGCTGCTGTTCCTGGCCGGAATCTTGGCGGTGGTGCTGATCGGCGTATTCCCGGGCCTGCGGCCGGTCTATGAGATCGCGGGCGAAGGCGCCATCATGACCGACCAGGTCGACATGGGAATGGCCATCATGATCGTCATGATCGCTGTCTCCGGGCTGGCCATGATCCTGTTCAAGGCCTCGCCCGACGCGGCGATGAAGGGCGCCATCATGCGTAGCGGCATGACCGCGGTCATCTGCATCCTCGGGGTATCCTGGCTGGGTTCTTCGTTCTTCGAGGGCAACCGGGCTTTCATCGTAGACGGCATCTCGAACCTGATTCGCGCCTACCCGTGGGCCTTCGCGGTCGGGCTGTTCCTGCTTTCCACCATGCTCTTCAGCGCGGCGGCGACCGTCGTGATCCTGGTACCCGTCGGCGTGGCGCTCGGGATGCAGACCGGGCACCTGATCGCGTTCTACCCCGCCGCCAATGCGGTCTTCTTCCTGCCCACGTACGGCACGCTGCTGGCCGCGGTCTCGTTCGACCAGACCGGGACGACAAAAATCGGCCGCTTCCTGCTCAACCACAGCTTCATGCGGCCGGGCCTGGTCACCACGGTTTCCGCCATCGCCATTGCGCTGCTCTTGAACTCCATCCTGCCCTTCTGAACGCGGGGGCCCCTTCCCCAAAGGGCAGTAGGCGCCCTCCGGCGGGTCTCCTACACTCCGGACCAAGTGCAATCCATTGTCGCCCGAGGCCCGCTGCGGTGCGCCGGGTCGATCCCTGTGTCGATGGCGGAAAGGAAATAACCATGAAGAGAGCAATATTCGCGCTGGCATTGTCGTGCTGTCTTGCCGGTTCTGTGGCGATGGCCGCGGAGGGAACGAGCACGTTCGAGCTTTACGGATACGTGATGCTGGACGCGGGCTACGATACCAAGCAGGTCGACCCCTCCTGGTATGACGTCATGCGTCCCACCAAGCTGCCGGCCTTTGAGAACGAATTCGGCGCCGACGGGAGCACGTACTTCGGCGTGCGCCAGACGCGCTTTGGCGTGAAGTCGTCCACGCCCACCGATGTCGGCGTGCTCAAGACGCAGTTCGAGTGGGAGTTGTTCGGAACGGGCGTCGACGCAGGCCAGACGACGCTCCGCCTGCGGCACGCATACGGCGAGCTCGGCAAGGTGGGGGCAGGACAGACGTGGAGCCCGTTCATGGATATCGACGTGTTCCCCAATACGATTGAGTACTGGGGACCGAGCGGCATGGTGTTCTTTCGCAATGTCCAGATTCGCTACATGCCCATCCAGGGCGACACCCGCATGACGATCGCGCTCGAGCGTCCGGGCGCCAGCGGCGACCAGGGCATCTATTCGGAAATCAACGCGCTCAACGACATTCGGCCGAACTTCCCGCTGCCCGATCTTTCGGCCGAGTACCGTGTCGGCCGTGGCTGGGGCTACGTCGAGATCGCGGGCATCCTGCGCTACATGAAATGGGAGGACGCCGGCACGGACTCGCTGGATCTGGCCGGCGACGCCACCGGTTGGGGCCTCAACCTGAGTTCCAACCTGAAGCTCGGCACGAGCAACGTCGCGCGGATGTCGGTGGTGTTCGGCGAGGGCATCGAGAACTACATGAACGATGCAACCGTGGATGTCGGCATCGAGGCCAACCCGGGCAACGCCAACACACCCATCAAGGGCGTGGCACTGCCCATCGTGGGCGTGGTTGCGTTCCTCGACCATACGTGGAACGACAGATACACGAGCTCGATTGGATACTCGATGGTCGACATCGACAACTCCGACGGACAGGCTGCGAGCGCCTACAGTCGCGGGCATTACGCCGTTGGTAACCTGCTCTACTACCCGGCACCCAACGTAATGACGGGTATCGAGCTGCAATACGGCAAGCGCGAAAACTTCAACGACGGCTTTACCTCGGATGACGTCAAGATCCAGGTATCGTTCCGATACAACTTTTCGCGCTCACTCTAGTTTTCTCTCTAAAGGAAAGGCGATGGCGTCGTGACAAAGACAAGACTGGTATCCATCTCCACTGCGTTCGTGACCGCCGCACTCGTGGCGGCGTCGTGCGCGTGGACGGGAATAGCTTTCGCGCAGGCCAAGACCAGGACCGAGAAGGACCTGCTGGGCGAAAAACAGATTCCGGCGGACGCGTACTACGGCGTCCAGACGCTGCGCGGGATGGAGAACTTCCAGCTCTCCGGCGTCGCGATCAATCACTACCCGGGCTACGTGGAAGCATGGGCCATCGTCAAGCTGGCGGCGGCGCGTGCCAACACCGCGGTCGGGGCCATGAAGCCGGAGCGGCTGGCCATGATCGAGAAGGCCTGCCAGGCCGTGCTCGACGGCAAGTATCACGACCAGTTCCTGGTCGACTGGTATCAGGGCGGCGCCGGCACGTCCACCAACATGAACGCCAACGAAGTTCTCGCCAACATCGGGCTGGAAATGGGCGGGCACAAGAAGGGCGAGTACCAGTACCTCGATCCGCACGATGATCTCAACATGTCGCAGTCCACAAACGATTCGTATCCGACTGCGATCAAGGTTGCCCTCATCATGCGCAACGAGAAGCTGATCGCCGAGCTCGAGCAACTTTCGGCGTCGTTCAAGAAGAAGGGTGCCGAGTACCTGACCGTCGTGAAGATGGGCCGGACCGAGATGCAGGACGCGGTTCCCATGACGGTTGGACAGGAGTTCTACGCGTTCGGCGCGGCGCTCGACAGCGAGATCGCCCTGCTGAAGGATGCGGAGAAGTACCTGTACGCCGAAAACATGGGCGCCACGGCGATCGGCACCGGCATCAACGTCCCGAAGGGGTACCCGGAGAAGTGCGCGGAAGAGCTGGCGAAGCTCACCAAGCGGCCGATGGTCATGGCCGATGACATGATCGCGGCCACCTGGGACCAGCAGGGATTTGTCGTGTACTCCTCTGCCCTGAAGAGCACGGCGATCAAACTCGCCAAGATATCGAGTGATCTCATCCTGCTCGCATCCGGACCGCGTGCAGGACTGGCGGAAATCAACCTGCCCGCGCTCCAGCCCGGCTCCTCGATCATGCCCGGCAAGGTGAACCCCGTGGTGCCGGAAGTGGTGGGAATCGTGTGCTTCCGCGTGATCGCCAACGACTATGCCGTCTCGCTGGCCTCGCATAGCGGCCAGCTGCAGCTCAACGCCTACGAGCCGCTCAACGGGCTTTCACCCATCGAGTCGCAGCACCTGCTCTTCAATGTATCGAAGCTGATGCGCACCAAATGCGTCGACGGCATTACCGTGAATGAGAAGGTGCTCGAGCACTATCTGGAGACCACGGTTGGAATCGTCACTGCGCTCAACCCCGTTCTCGGATACGAGAAGGCCACCGAGCTCGCTGCCGAGGCCTACAAGAGCGGCAAGGGTATCCTCGAGGTCATCCGCGAGAAAAAGGTTCTGACCGAGGCGCAGATCAAGGAATTGCTGGATCCAATCAAGTTGACCAATCTGGATCCGGCCAAGTACCAGAACAAGAAGTAACGAGCCCATCCTGAACCGGAGGAAATTGTCATGAGAACGCTACGAATTATCGGTCTGCTCACGCTGGGGCTGGTGCTGGCCACCGGCGCACTGGCGCAGACCGCGAAAAAACCGAATGTCGTAATCCTCGCCACCGGCGGCACCATTGCCGGCGCGGCGGCATCACAGACCGAGGCCGGGTATCAGTCCGGCGCGGTCGGCGTCGACATCCTGATCCAGGCCGTCCCGCAGATGAAGGACCTGGCCAACGTGACCGGCGAGCAGATCGCCAGCATCGGCAGCCAGGATATGAACGACGAGGTGTGGTTGAAGCTTGCCAAGCGCGTCAACGAGCTGCTGGCCAAGCCCGACGTGGACGGCGTGGTCATCACGCACGGAACTGACACGATGGAAGAGACGTCGTACTTCCTCGATCTCGTCGTCAAGAGCGACAAACCCGTCGTACTCACCGGCTCGATGCGGCCCTCCACCGCGATGAGCGCGGACGGCCCCCTCAACATCTACAACGCGGTCGGCATCGCGGCTGATCCGAAGGCGAAGGGCCGCGGCGTGATGGTGACGGTCGACGACGACATTCATTCGGCGCACGACATCGTCAAGACCCACACCACGGACGTCGGAACGATGATGTCGGGCGAGCCCGGGTTGCTGGGCGTGTGCCTGTTCGGCGTCAATACGTGGTACCGGACCCCCGAGCAGGTCAATACCTCGAAGAGCGAGCTGGCACTCAGCGCGACTCAGAGCACGTTGCCGCGCGTCGACATCATCTACGCCCACGCCAACATGTCGCCGGACGTGATTACCTCCGCGGCGAAGAACGGGGCCAAGGGCCTGGTCATCGCCGGCGTCGGCGACGGCAACATGACCGCACCGGCCATGGAAGCGGTCAAGCAGGTCATCGCCAAGGGCGTCGTGGTCGTGCGCTCGTCGCGCGTCAACGGCGGCATCATCCGGCGCAACATCGAAGTCAATGACGACCAGATCGGGACGGTCACATCGATGGAGCTCAATCCCGGCAAGGCACGCGTGCTGCTGCAGCTCGCGCTGGTGAAGACATCGGATCCGAAGAAGATCCAGAGCTATTACGACCGTTACTAGTTCTTTTACGAGTCGGGAGCCGCCCATGCGCCTGTTGCTACTATCAACCTTGATCATGCTGCTCGTTGCCGCCGCGCCGCATGCTTCGCGCGGCGCGGCGCTGGCCACGGCGGCTCCCGATTCCACCGCCATCGACAACACGGTCGAGGCGGGCGAGGCCGATGCGGAGGAGCCGCGGCGGAAGCTCGTCAAATGGAACGAGTATGACGGTCCGATTTCAACGCTTCGCTTTGGCTTCGGGTTTCTGGTCGATGTCGTCGGCTACTCCCAGGACGACGGCAGCAAGGCGCAACTCCCCACTTTTGATAACCCCGACGCCGGCCTGCGCGATTTTCGTGTCCTGCTCAAAGGCAAGTTCAAGACGACGCGTCCGTTCTCGTGGACGCTCGGCTACATGTATGACGGCGCCGATGAAGAGTGGCACTTCCGGCAGACCGGGATCATCGTCGGTGTTCCGGAGCTGAAGGGAAATTTCTTCGTCGGCCGCACCAAGGAAGGCTACTCGATGATCAAGGTCATGGTTGGCTACCATGGCTGGACCAACGAACGATCCCCCGCCAACGACGCGTTCGTGCCCATTCTCGCCGACGGCATCAAGTACATGGGCTATTACGAACGCCCGCGCGTCTATCTCAGTCTCGGCGCCTATAAGAACGGTTCGTGGGAAAACCCAAAATTCGCTACCGCGGACGAACAGGTTGTGGCCCGACTGGGATGGCTTCCACGACTCGAGGAGGACGGTCAGGAACTGCTTTATGTCGGCGCGATGACACGCGCCTTCACACCCGACAATGGAAGCATCCAGCCGAGAGCGAGGGGCGGTTCCTACCTGGGTCCCTACTTTGTGGACGCGGGCAGGTTCGACTCGGATCATGGACGCACGGATGGCGTCGAAGCCTTCTATCGCAAAGGTCCCTGGCTCTTCGGTACCGAATACCACTGGCAGAACCTCACCCCGACCGGCGAGGGTGACGTCCTGTTTCACGGCGGCAATGCGGTCGTGACGTGGAACATCACCGGCGAAACGCGTCCCTACAACGTCCGCGGCGCCTATTTCCAGGCAGTATCGCCGAAACAAACCGTATTCGAAGGGGGCCCGGGCGCGTGGGAAGCCGTCCTGGATGTGTCCTATGTCGACCTCGACTCCGGGCGTTTCCACGGCGGAAAGTACTGGCGGCTCACCCCCATGGTAAACTGGCACATGTCCGACAACGTGCGACTCGAGTTTACCTACGGCTATGGCGAGTTGGATCGCTTTGGACTGACGGGGGCAACACAGTTTTTCCAGGGGCGAGTTCAATTTACCCTTTGAACGGCCTCGTTTCGTGGTGAGTCCCGGCCGAGGATGCCACGATGATTGTTCTTCGGTCAAAGGAGATGACAATGAGCAAATTTCAACTGCGGATGATGGCGATGCTGATGGCCGTGGTGATGTGTGCGGCGATTCCCAGCGCGATGGCGCAGAAGCCCGAAGCGATCACCAAGGCGGTCAATGACGCCTACGCCAAGTACAAGGACCTCAAGGAAGGCGCCAACGCGGACTACATTCCGGCGCTGGCCAAGGTGGACCCGAATCTGTTCGGCATCGCGGTGGTCACCGCCGACGGCAAGGTGTATACCGCGGGCGACCTGACCACCGAAGTTTCGATCCAGTCGATCTCCAAAGTATTCACGATGGCGTGCGTGATGCAGGAGAATCCCGACGAGATCTTCAACGTCATCGGCGTCGACGCCACCGGCATGCGCTTCAACTCGATTGTCTCCGTCGAGATGTCGAACAAGCTGATGGGCGGGCCGGAGATGAACGCGCTGGTGAACCCGGGCGCGATCACCTCGACCAGCATGGTCACGGGTGACACTCCCGAGGCGATATGGAAGAAGATCGCCGACACCTACAACGCGTGCGCCGGCCGCGAGCTGAAGGTGCTGGAGGACGTGTACAAGTCCGAGGCCGACACCAACCAGCGCAACCAGGCCATCGGAATGCTGATGTACGCCTACGGCTACATCAAGGCCGAGCCGCTGCGCGCGGTCGACATCTACACCAAACAGTGCTCGGTGGGCGTCAACGCGAAGGACCTCGCGATGATGGCGGCGACACTCGCGTTCGGCGGCAACAATCCGGTCACCAAGACCCAGGTCTTCAAGCCGGAGATCATTCCGCACGTCCTCGCCGTGATGGCGACGGCCGGCCTGTACGACGATTCGGGCAAGTGGCTGTATCGCACCGGTCTCCCCGGCAAGAGCGGTGTGGGCGGCGGTCTCATCGCCGTGTCGCCGGGCAAGTTCGGTATCGCGGTGGTTTCGCCCCCGCTGGACGAGGCTGGCAACAGTGTCCGCGCCCAGAAGGCGATTGCCGACATCTCCAACGCACTCGGCGGCAACCCGTACGCGGTGACGCCTCCGGCGGCGAAGAAGAAATAGTTCACTCTGGGGGCCCGGTCTTGACGACCGGGCCCCGCCTCTGGTCCGGACTGGAAATTGATCAAAAGCTCCGCCGTGAGCCACCCGTGCTGACTTCTCATGGTAGTATGCTCATCTCATCGTCGTATGCTCACCTCATCGCGGGGGAAGAAAATGCGTGTAAGCGGTATCCTGGGAAAATTCCGTAACGGACCGGTTGCCTTCGCCGCGCCGGCATTGTTCTGCCTCCTCGTTCTCGCCGTCCCGGCCGCCGCGGCCGAACACACGTGGCCACGCGAGCTGGACACCGAGATGGGTGTCCTCACCATCTATCAGCCGCAGCCCGAGAAGTTCGACGGCAACGTGCTGCAGGCACGGGCCGCGGTGTCGCTGATCCAGAAGGGCAAGACCGCGCCGGTATTCGGGGTCGTCTGGTTCACCGGCCGCGTGGACACCGACCGTGACGCCGAGACCTCCCTGCTCCGTGACATTACCGTGACCAACTCGCGCTGGCCCGAGAGCGACGAGGCGAACGAGAAGCAGTTCGCCGCCTTTCTCACCGCGCTCATGCCCAAGACCGGCGTGCCGATTTCGCTCCAGCGTCTGACGGCCAGCCTCGCCACCGCGGACGCGGAGCGCAAGAGTGTCGAAGGCCTGAAGAGCGATCCGCCGAAGATCGTGGTGGTCCACGAGGTCGCCGAGCTGCTGCTCTACGATGGCGCGCCCCGCACACTCCCCATCAAGGACAGCAAGTTCGAGTACGTGGCGAACTCCGCGTTCGCCGTCATCAAGGACAAAGAAGGCGGCACCTTCTACCTCTGCGGGGGCAAGCTGTGGTACAGCGCAAAAGATCCGCTGGGCCCGTGGGCCTCGATCGACGCGCCGCCGGCCGACGTGGCGAAGCTGATCCCGCCCGACACGTCGTCCGCGCCCGCGCCGGCGACGCCGCCGAAGATCGTAGTGGCCACCGAGCCCACCGAGCTCATCGCCACCGACGGGGCGCCGTCGTGGCAGCCGATCGGGACCGAGGGCGAGCTCCTCTACATCGCGAACACCGAGAGCAAGGTGGTGCGCGAGGTCGCGACCGGCAAGGTATTCGTGCTGATCTCCGGACGCTGGTACGAGGCATCCAAGACGCTGGATGGACCTTGGGCCGTCGTGCGCCCGGATTCGCTGCCGGCCGCATTCAAGGACATCCCGCCCGCATCCGCGCTGGGAGACGTGCGCGTCTCGGTGGGCGGAACACCCGAGGCCGAGGACGCCATGCTCGACGCGCAGGTTCCCCAGACCGCCGCGATCGAGCGTAGCAAAGCCAAACTCGAGGTGAAGTACGACGGCGACCCGCAGTTCAAGCAGATCGAGGGAACCGGGGTCGAGTACGCCATCAACACCGCATCGCAGGTGTTGAGGATCAACGGGAAGTACTACGCGTGCGATCAGGCGGTGTGGTTCGCCGCCGACCAGCCCACCGGACCCTGGCGAGTCGCCGACAGCGTGCCGATGGACGAGATCAAGAAAATCCCCCCGTCGGAACCGGTCTACAACGTGACCTATGTCACCGTGTATGAGTCCACTCCCGAAGTCGTGTATGTGGGCTACACACCCGGATACGTGTGGTCGTATCCGTGGTACGGCTGTCCTGTCTACGGGACCGGCTGGTATTACCCGCCCTACGTGAGTCCCTACGCCTACTATCCCCGCCCCGTCACGTACGGGATGCACGTCAGCTACAACCCGTATACCGGCTGGGGCATGGGCTTCACGGTCAGCAACGGCTTCTTGACCGTCGGCATCGGCTTCGGCGGCATGTACGGCGGCTACTACGGGCACCCGGGCTACTACCCCCCCTGCGGGTATCGCCCGCCCTACTATGGAGGACGGCCGGGCGGAGTCGGCGGTGTGGGCGGAGTCGGCGGAGTCGGCGGTGTGGGTGGCGTAGGCGGAGTCGGTGGCGTGGGTGGCGTGGGCGGCGTCGGCGGCGTCGGCGGCGTCGGTGGTGCGGGCGGCGTCGGCGGAGCCGGGGGCGCGGGCGGCGCGCGCCCGTCGCAGCTGCCCTCGAACAACATGTACAACAACGCGGCCAACCGGGATCGCGTCGCGCCGAGCAACAAGCAGCGCGATGCCGGCCTGCAGAAAGCGGATCGCGTCGCGAAGGGACCCAACAACGTTTACGCAGACAAGAGCGGGAATGTGCACCGCCAGACATCGCAGGGCTGGCAGTCCCGCGACCAGGGTCAGTGGAAGTCGTCACCTTCGACCCGCCCACAATCCAGCAACCTCAACCGCGATGCCCGCGCACGCCAGAGCGGCGCGATGCGCTCGGCGCCGCGCAGCGGTGGCGGCGGACGGCGGCGGTAGAATTCAAGAGCGCCCGTTCACGCCCGTTTCTGAAACTGTGAAGAGGATGACGATGTCGTCGCTGTTTAACCAATTCATCACGAGGAGTTTTTCCATGAGACGGTATTGTCGCGTGAATACCCTGGCTGCCAGCTATGTGCTCGCCCTGACGTGTGCTCTTGCAAGCATGCCCGTCAAAACCATGGCCCAGGACGAAGCTTCGATTCCGGACACCGTCGGGGTCGACGTGGATCGGTATGAGAATGAGTATGTGGGTCAGTTCTCTCCCGGAACAGGTTTCGACATCATCAAGACGAAGCGCGGCAGCCTCAACGTAAGCGTATACGGTCTGTTCCGGTACTTGAACCAGATGCCGGGTGAACAGACATTCACGGACCACCTGGGACGCACCCGCACGGTGAAGGCGCGCAATGATATTAACTGGCACCGTTCCTTCGTCTGGTTGTCCGGATTCTTCTACGATCCGAAGTTCCGTTACACCCTCTCGATCTGGTCCCTCCCAACCACGCAACAGACTCTGGTTTTCGGAGTCCTCCGTTACGTGGTGGCGAGACCGCTCACTGTTGGCGCGGGCCTTGGGCCCAACCTCTGCATCCGGTCGATGCAGGGCTCGTGGCCGTTCTGGGCGGGGAGCGACCGCACGATGGCTGAGGACGGCATGCGGGGCGGGTTCTCGTCGTCCTTCTTCATCACCGGGGAACCCCTGGACCGGTTCTTCTACACCGGCGCGATTACAACCAATCTGAGCCAGCTCGGCGTCACCGCCTCCAACGACACGCGGGATATGGGGTACAGTGCCAGCGCGTGGTGGATGCCCACGACCGGCGAGTACGGGCCGCGTGGAGGCTTCGGCGACCTGGAGGAACACCAGACGCTGGCCACGCGCTTCGGGATCTCGGCCTCGACGAGCCGCGAAAGCCGCTACGCGGCGCTGAGTTCCCCGCCCAATGCCACCCAGATCCGGCTCTCCGACGGCGTCTATCCGTTCGAGGAGGGGGCCCTGGCCGACAGCGTGACGGTCGAATTCCTCGACTACGGAATCCTCGCCTTCGACGCGGGCTTCAAACTGAAGGGATTCACGCTCCAGGGCGAGTACATGATCCGGCGACTGTCGGACTTCGCGGCGGTGGACGTCCGTCCCGGAGCCAGTTACGGCACACCCGTCAAACTCGCCGACAACGAGATTGTTGACCACTCCTTCCATATCGAAGCCGGACACATGGTCGTCGAGAAGAAACTCCTGCTGTATGCCCTCGGCGGATACTTCCACGACGAGTTCAAGCGTTACCCATGGGAACTGGGTGGTGGCGCGAGCTTCTACCCGTTTGGAAACCGCAGCTGGCGCCTGAACATGCACATTCTGCACGTGGAACAGAGTCCGGCGGGCTCGACCTTCGGCTACTACACCGCGGGACAGACCGGCACCATCCTGTCGCTGGGAACGGACATTCTGTTGTAATGAAAACCTTCGCGGAAAAAACGGCCCTGGCCGGCCTGCTCGTCCTCGCCGCGTGCGTGGCCGGGCCGGCGCGCGCCCAGCAGTTCAACTCGGACAGCTGGCTGTCCAAGCCCCACGGGATGGCCACCATCATCCTGACCACGGGTGAGCGCAACCAGATGTTCATGACCACGTTGTCGCTGTTGCCCAGGTGGGAGTTTACGGCCGCGGCGTACGTGTACAACGTCGACGACGACCCGGCGACCGACGACGGTTACTCCACGTCCTACTATGCAAAGTATATGTTCTACGAAAACACGGCCCGGACCGGCGGCGCGGCCGTCAAGGCCGGCACCGGCATGGACCCGGGCTACATCACGTCTTACGGGCTGCAGGACGCCTTTCAGACCTACTGGATGAACACGCCGGCGACGCTGCCCTTCATGAACAACAAGCTGCAGTTGGACGTCATGCCGGGCGCGAGCTACAGCCGCTCGCGCGGCGCGGATTCGGACGGCGGCTGGGCGTTCACTTACTCGACGCGCGTGGCCTGGTACCCGCGCAACATGGAGACATCCCTGGTCGGAGAGGTATTCGGTGCGGAGGGCGACGTGAGATCCATCCCGGAATACAAGGCCGGCATTCGCTGGGAGCCCAATCTGAATACCGTCGTCGCCCTGACATACGGGCACGAATTCGACGGCGATCTGGGCGCAGGATTTGAGATCGGCGTCATGCTGTTCACTCCGCCATTTCTGAAACTGTGATTACGGGCGTTATTGCAGGAGGCACGATCATGAAGCAGGTGCGATTTGGTTCCATGGCGGCGCTGGTTGTCGGTGCCGCGATCCTGGGCGCAGCGTTGATTCCCGCGCCAGTAGCGGCACAAACCTCGAAGGCCGCCGCGTACAAGTACAATGACAGCCACTTTCATCTGACCAACTACATCCAGGAAGGCACGCCGCTCGCCGACTACGTGAAGATGATGGACGGTGTGGTGAAGCGCTCCACGGTGTTCGGGATCCCGCTGCAGCAGACGTGGGACTACGAGAACTCGGGTGACTACGCGCCCACCTACTATCTGCAATCGGACGCGCCGCTGTACTACTACTCGTTCACCGACGCCGTCATCGCGATGCAATACAAGGCGCTGCCCGCCGACCAGCAGGCGCGGCTCGACCCGATGATCACCGGCTTCAACCCGGCGGACATGTACGCGGCCGACCACATCCGCCGCGTGCTGCTCACCTTCCCGGGCGTCTTCTCGGGTATCGGCGAGTTCACCATCCACAAGGAGTTCGTCTCGTCGAAGATCGCCGGCGGTACCGCCAGCCTCAACAACCCGGCGCTCGACCGTCTGCTCGATTTCTGTGGCGAGGCCGGTCTGGTCGCGATTCTCCACAGCGACATCGACATGCCGTTCCCGAAGCCGGGCCAGGACCCGTACCTCGTGATGCAGATGAAGGGACTCATCGAACGCCACCCCGGGACGACGATCATCTGGGCGCACGCGGGCCTCGGGCGCGTGGTGCACCCGGTGACCGACCAGATCTCGATCTTCGAGCGCGGGCTGGGGAATCCGGCGCTGTCAAATCTCTACGTCGACATCTCGTGGGACGAGACCGCGAAGTGGATCACGAAGACCCCGGAGGGTCTCAAGCGGATGGCCGACCTGATGAACAAGTACCCGGACCGCTTCCTGTTCGGATCCGACGTCGTGGCCCCGCAGAGCATCGACTCGCCGATGGCGGTCTACAACGCGTACGCCACACTCTGGAAGTCGCTGACGCCCGAGACGAGGCAGAAGGTGCTGTTCACGAACTACGAACGCCTCTTCGACGCGGCCCGCGTCAAGGTGCGCGCGTGGGAGCAGGAGAACGTCGGCAAGCCGCTCCCGGTTCCCGCGCCCACGCCGGCGTCGGGCTACCAGCTGGAAGGTCAGAAAAAATGAGCGGGGCGTAGCGTGACGTCCATGCGCAAGGCGCTCCTGTTCGTTCTTTCGCTTGCAGTGGCTCTCGCGCTGACTTCTCTGGCGCGAGAGCCTCAGTTCAGCGACTCGCAGACGTACGTTCTCTTCCTGATGTTCTTTGCGATCGGGCTGTGGGTCACCGAGGCGATCCCTCCCTTCTCCGTCGGGTTGTTCATTCTCGCCTTCCTGGCCTTCTCGCTCGGAAATCCGTGGTTCAACTCGGAGCCACAGGATATCGCGAAGTACGTGAACACGTTTTCCAGCAGCGTGATCTGGTTGATGCTGGGAGGATTCTTTCTGGCGGCCGCGCTGTCCAGAACCGGGCTGGATGCCGATCTCCTGAAATTCACGCTGCGGGTCTCGGGCGCCACCCCCAGACGAATCCTCATCGGTCTCATGTCGACCACGATGGTTGCTTCCATGCTGATGTCCAACACGGCAACCACCGCGATGGTCATCGCCGCCGTCATGCCCCTTCTGACCCGGCTGGGCAAACAATCGCCCTTCGTGGTGGCGGTTCTGGTCGGCGTCCCCCTCGCGGCGGCCGTCGGCGGCATGGGGACGATCATCGGCACGCCTCCCAACATCCTCGCGGCCGGCGTGCTGGAGGACGCGGGACTCGGGGTCGATTTTCTGCACTGGATGTACTTCGGAGTCCCACTGGCGCTGTTTCTCACCGGGGTTGGGTGCCTGGCACTCATCAAGACGTTCCTCAAGGACAATCAACCGCTGCCGGTGGAATCGTTCGAAACCGGGCGCAAGGACATCGCGCTCGATGGGCTCCGGGCAAAGCGGAGAATCGTGATGGTTGTCCTGGCCGTCACCTTGCTTCTGTGGATGACCAGTTCGTTGCATCACCTCGGCGTTGCCATGGTGGCGGCCATCCCAATCGTCTGCCTGACGATGACATCCGTGCTGGATGCGAGCGACATCCGGGCGCTGCCCTGGGACACACTGCTGCTGGTTGCGGGCGGGTTGTCGCTCGGCCTGGCCCTGCAGGACACCGGACTCCTGAGCCACTACGCGCAGAAGGTCATCGCGATGAAACTCGGCAAGCTGGTGGTTCTCGGCGTATTTGCCTTCGTCACCATGCTGGTTTCCAACATCATGAGCAACACTGCCACGAGCACCATCTTGATCCCGCTCGGGATGGCCACGCTTCCCGAGCACCGGATGGAGATTGCACTCATCATCGGGCTGTCGGCTTCCACAGCGATGTTTCTTCCCGTGTCGACGCCACCCAACGCCATCGCGTACAGCACCGGGCTCGTGGAACAGAAACACTTTCGCGTGGGCGGCATCCTGATCGGCCTGCTGGGTCCGGCCGCCGTGATTGCTTGGGTGCTGTTTCTGGCTTGATTGCGACTTCGAGCAGGAGGCCGGTATGAAGAAGGGCTTCGATATAATCCGGGACAAGGAACGGTACCGGTCGATCGCCTTTACGCGCGAAGAGAGAGAAGAACTGGGGCTGACCGGCCTCCTCCCGTATGCGGTGGCGAGTCAGGAGGACCTGGTCCAGCGCGTGATGGATGCGCTGCGACAGCTGCCCAGGGACATCGACCGCTACATGGCGCTTTCATCGCTGCAGGAGCGCAACGAGCACCTCTTCTACCGCGTGGCCATCGATCATATCGAGGAGATCATGCCCCTGATCTACACACCCACCGTGGGCGAGGCGTGCCGGGCGTTCTCTCACATCAGCCGCGAACCCAAGGGGTTCTTCATCACGCCCGAAGACAGGGGACGGATCAAGCACATCCTTGGCAATTGGCCGTCGCAGGACATCCGGGTCATCGTGGTTACCGACGGGCAACGGATCCTTGGCCTCGGCGACCTCGGCGCGAACGGGATGGGGATCCCCATCGGCAAGCTCGCGCTGTACACCGCCTGCGCCGGCATCCCACCACGCCATTGTCTGCCGGTTCTGCTGGACGTTGGAACCAACCGCGAGGAGCTGCTGGAGGATCCGCAATACCTCGGCTATCCACACCGGCGGATCGACGAACCGGCGTACTTCGAGATCGTCGACGAGTTCGTCAGCGCGGCACAGGAGAGATTTCCCGACTGCCTGATTCAGTTCGAGGATTTCCTGACGCCGAACGCTTTCGCGCTGTTGAAGCGGTACCGGGATCAGGTGCTCTGCTTCAACGATGACATCCAGGGCACGGCGGCAGTTGCGCTGGCCGGTGTTCTGGCGTCGACCCGGATCACCAATCGGAAGTTCTCGGACCAGCGGATCATGTTCCTTGGAGCCGGCTCGGCGGCGACCGGTATCGCCGACCTGATGCTGGCGGCTTACCGGGAGGAAGGTCTCGGCGACGAGGACGCGCGCCAGCATCTGTGGTTTGTGGACGTGAACGGGCTGGTTGTGGCGGGAAGGAATGACCTCATGGAGCACAACCTTCCCTACGCGCACGAGCACCCCCAGATGAATTTCGTCGACGCCATTGACGGGCTCAAACCGCACGTCCTGATCGGCGCGACCGGCGCTCCCGGCACCTTCACCCGGGAAGTGATCGAGCATATGTGCGCCGTGAACGAGCGCCCGGTCATCTTTGCGCTTTCCAATCCGACGTCGAAAGCGGAATGTACGGCGGAGCAGGCGTACACCTGGAGCGGAGGCAAGGCGATTTTTGCCAGCGGCAGCCCGTTCGAGAGGTTCGCGTACCGGGGTCAGGAGTTCCGGCCTGGCCAGGGCAACAATGCCTACGTCTTCCCCGGAATCGGCCTGGGCGCCGTCACGAGCCGGGCGCGCACAATTCCGGACGAGTTCTTCCTGGCAGCGGCGCGCGTTGTCGCGGAACTCGTCGGGGAAGAGGAGATTCAGCGCGGTTCTCTCTACCCGCCGCTGTCTGACCTGCGGCGGGTTTCCCTGGCAATCGCCGTGCGGGTCGCGGAGAAGGCGTACGAAATGGGGGTCGCAGGGACAGCGCGTCCGAACGACCTGACGCAATCCATCTCGGAATACATGTATGATCCGCGCGCGTGAGGCTCGTCAGCGATGCGATGGACCCCGTCTTCCGCCAACACATTGCTCAACCTGGAGGTAACACGATGAGAACTGCCCGCGTCTCCCTATTGCTCCCGCTGCTGCTCGCGGTGGCGCTGCCGGCCGGCGCGGCGGAGAATATTTCCACCCACAAGGCCGGCAGCGGCTTCAAGCTCTACGACGGCGAATCGGGTGCCGTGAATTTTCGCGTGTACGGGTACGCGCGTTACCTGAACCAGAAGGCGCTCGACGGGACCTACACCGACAGCTTCGGTGACGAAAAACCGGTCGACATCCGCCACGACATCCAGTTCAGCAAGATAACGCTGTACTGGTACGGCTGGCTCATCAACAAGGACTTCCGTTATCTCACCTACGTGTGGAGCGCCAACACCAGCCAGGGACTCGGCGCGCAGGTGGTCGTGGCGGGCAACTTCGGCTACCGCTTCAGCGAGCACCTCACGCTGTCGGCCGGCATCGGCGCGCTGCCCGGCGTGCGCAGCACCGAGGGCAACTTCCCCTACTGGCTCGGCACCGACAACCGGCTCATCGCCGACGAGTACTTCCGCCCCTCGTACACCAGCGGCATCTGGGCGCGCGGCGACGTCACCGACCGGTTGCAGTACATTCTGATGCTCGGTAACAACCTGAGCCAGCTCGGTGTGGACGCGGCCCAGTTGGACAACAAGCTGGACGCGTGGTCGGGCGCGCTGTACTGGATGCCCGGCACGGGCGAATACGGCGGGGGGAGTTTTGGCGACTACGAAGATCACCAGGAGATTGCGACACGCTTCGGCGCCCACTTCACGTACAGCACCGAGGATCGCCAGAGCCAGCCCGGTACCGAAGCACCGGAGAACTCGCAGATTCGCATCTCCGACGGCAACGTGATCTTTACGCCCGGGCTGTTTGGAGCCGGCGTCTCCATCATCGATGCGACCTACCACATGCTGTCGCTGGACGCGGGCGTCAAGTATCAGGGCTTCTCGCTCGATGGCGAGTTTTACTACCGGTGGGTGAACGACTTCAACGGCACCAACATCGACCAGCTATCGTTCGACGACCTGAGCGATACCGGCTTCCAGATCCAGGCCTCCAAGATGGTGAAGCCGCAGGTGCTCCAGCTCTACCTCTCCGGCTCGAAGATCTTCGGCGAGTACGGCGACCCGTCCGACGTCCGCCTGGGCGCGAACTGGTTCCCGTGGCAGAACCGCTCGATCCGCTGGGGCAACGAGTTCATCTACCTCGACCAGTCGCCGGTGGGCGCGCTGAGCCTCCCCTACGTGGTCGGCGGCGACGGACTGCTGTTCAACTCGAACCTGGAAGTGAACTTCTAGGCGTCAGTCACGCCATTCCGTCGATGATCCGGTTGAGCGTCGCGCTGGGGCGCATCGCCGCGGTGGCTTTCGCGTCGTCGGGGTGGAAGTAACCCCCGATGTCGACGGGCCTGCCCTGCGCGGCCAGCAACTCCGCGATGATCGTGGTTTCCTTTTCCGCCAATGCATCGGCCACCGGCTTCAGGCGCTCCGACAACGCGGCGTCCTCGTCCTGCGCGGCCAGCGCGCGCGCCCACGCGAGCGCGAGGTAGAACGTCGAGCCGCGGTTGTCGATTTCGTTGACCTTGCGCGACGGATAGCGCGCGTCTTCGAGGTACTGTCCGACCGCGGCGTCCAGTGTGGCCGCGAGCACCGTGGCCGCGTTGTTTCCAGTCTGCGTTGCGAGCAGTTCCAACGACGGCACCAGCGCGCAGTACTCACCCAGCGAATCCCAGCGCAGGTGGCCTTCCTTGAGGAACTGCTCCACGTGCTTGGGCGCGGACCCGCCCGCGCCGGTCTCGAACAGCCCCCCACCCTCCAGCAGCGGCACAATCGACAGCATGCGCGCGCTGGTGCCCAGTTCGAGGATCGGGTACAGGTCGGTGAGATAATCCCGCAGCACATTTCCGGTAACCGCGACCGCATCCTGGCCGCGCCGCACGCGCGCCATCGCGAACTTCATCGCCTCCACCGGCTTCATGATACGAATGTCCAGCCCGTGCGTGTCATGCTCCGGCAGGTATGCCTTCACCTTTTTGATGATCTCCGCGTCGTGCCCGCGGTTCTCGTCGAGCCAGAACACGGTGGGAACGCCGGTGGCGCGCGCGCGCGTGACCGCGAGTTTCACCCAGTCACGGATGGCTTCGTCCCGCGTCTGGCACACACGAAAGATGTCGCCGGTCTCGACCTTCTGCTCGAGCAGCGTCTTGCCGGCGGCGTCGACCACGCGGATGACCCCCTTGCCCGGCGCGACGAAGGTCTTGTCGTGCGAGCCGTATTCCTCCGCCTTCATCGCCATGAGACCCACGTTGGAAACATCGCCCATGGTGGCCGGGTTGAACTGCCCGCGCTGCTGGCAATCCTCGATTACCGCCTGGTAGATGCCGGCATAGCAGCGGTCCGGAATCATGGCCATGGTGTCCTGCAGCGCGTCTTCGCGGTTCCACATCTTTCCGCCGTCGCGGATCACGACCGGCATGGACGCATCCACGATCACGTCGTTGGGCACGTGCAGGTTGGTCTTGCCCTTGCGCGAGTCCACCATCGCGAGCGCGGGGCCGTGGGCGTAGCACGCCGCGATGTCCTTCTCGATGGTGGCCTTCATGCTGGCCGGCAGCCGGTCGAGTTTCTCGATCACATCGGCGAGTCCGTTGTTCACGTTGGCGCCGATCTCGCGCAACGTGCCGGCGTGCTTCTCGAGCGCATCCTTGAAATAGACCGAGACGCAGTGACCGAACATCACCGGGTCGGACACCTTCATCATCGTGCACTTGAGGTGGAGCGAGAGCAGGACGCCGTCCTTTCGGGCCCGCTCCATCTGCTCGGCGTAGAAGGTGCGCAGCGCGGCCACGTTCATGGTCGCGGCGTCGATGACTTCTCCCGCGTGCAACGCCAGCTCCTTCTTGAGCACCGTCGCGTTGCCGGATGCGTCCAGGTACTCGATGCGAACCGTGGTCGCCGCCGCGAGCGTGGTGGAGCGTTCACTCCCGTAGAAGTCCCCGTCCTCCATGTGCGCCACCCGCGTCTGCGAGCCTTCTTTCGGCCAGTCCTTCATCATTTTGTGGGGATGCTTCTGCGCGAACTTCTTCACCGACGCGGCGGGCCGGCGGTCCGAGTTGCCCTCGCGCAGCACCGGGTTCACCGCGGAACCCAGCACCACCGCGAAGCGGGCCTGCAGTGCGCGCTCCGCGTCGTCCTTCGGCTCCTCGGGATATTTCGGAATGTCGTAGCCCTGCGCCTGCAGTTCGGTGATGGCCGCCTGCAGCTGCGGAATCGACGCGCTGATGTTGGGCAGCTTGATGATGTTGGCCGCGGGCGTCTTCGCGAGCGCACCCAGCCGGCTCAGTTCGTCGGGGATCTTCTGATCCTCGCGGAGCAGTTCGGGGAAGTTGGCGAGGATACGCCCCGCCAGCGAGATGTCGGCGGTTTCAATTTTGACGCCGGTCCCGCGGGCAAACGCCTCGACGATGGGAAGCAGCGCATAACTCGCGAGGGCCGGAGCCTCGTCGCATT
>DASUGO010000153.1:0-45781 GCA_036273975.1 Candidatus Krumholzibacteriia bacterium | reverse complement strand
GTGGAAGTGATCGCCGATCCGCTGCTCGCGGGCTACGACGGGATGATCGTCGGCGCGAACAAGGCCGACGCGCACCTGCGCGGTGTGCGCATGGGCCGCGACTTCAAGCCGACGCGCACCGCACCCATTGCAATGGCGGCGGCCGGGGATCGTTGCACCCAGTGTGACGATGGCGAACTGGTGTTGCAGCGTGGCGTCGAGATCGGGCACATCTTCAAGCTGGACACCAAATACAGCAAGGCGATGAAGGCGACGTATCTGGACAGCGACGGCAAGGACAAATTCTTCATCATGGGATGCTATGGGTTCGGCGTGTCGCGCGCGGTGGCGGCGGCGATCGAGCAGCACCACGACGCGCGCGGAATCCGCTGGCCGAAAGCGCTCACGCCGTTCCACGTCATCCTGACGCCGATCAACGTCTCGGACGAGCGCACCATGGCCGAGGCGGAAAAGCTCTACGCGACATTCGGCGCCATGGGGCTGGAGACGCTCCTCGACGACCGCGACCTGCGCCCGGGGCCGAAGTTCAAGGACGCGGAACTCATCGGGGTGCCGCTGCGCGTGACAATCGGGGAACGCAATCTGAAGGAAAACAAGGCGGAGGTCTACTACCGCCAGGAGGACCGCACCGAGTTGCTGCCGCTGGACGACGTGGCGGCGGCGGTGGGTGCGTTCTACGCGGACTAGCCGGTGATGACTGGCTTCTCGCCGGAATCGGGTGTTGTGGGCAAAAAAAACGGCGCCTTCCCCCGATGGGAAGGCGCCGAAGCTTTACCCGGTATGCCGCCGGCTAGACAGCGGGCGATAGACGCGACTTCAAGCGGGCAGCCCGGTTCTTCGAGATGATGCCCTTCTTGACGGCCTTGTCGAGCAGGGACTGCAACGATGCATACTCCTGCGGGCGCTGGGCCGTATCGAGCTCGCGGTACTTGCGGACGGACGTCCGCAGGTGGCCGCGCTCGGCGCGGTTGCGGGCGGTACGTTTGGCGTCCTGCCGGAGCCGTTTCTCACACGATTTATGTTGTGGCATTCCAATGTCCTCCTGGAGAATAACCCCCGAACAATAACAGGGCTCCGAGCCGGACGTCAAGCACCATGAAACGAACTTTGGACGGGGCCGTGGACACCTTCCTCCACTATCTGGTGGTGGAGAAGGGCCTGCAGCCCAACACCATCCGGGCCTATGCCCGTGACCTGCGCGCCTACCTCGAGACGCTGGACGAGCTCGGGGTCGACGTCCCCGCCCGCCTCAACCGCGATGCCCTCGAGTTCCACGCCATCCGCCTGTCGCGACGCGGCCTGACCCCGGCCTCGCGGGCGCGGATGCTGTCGACCCTGCGCCATTTTCACCGCTTCCTCGCCCGCGAGGGAACCGCGCCCGAGGGCGTCGCCGACCGCGTCGCGCGACCGAAGTTGCCGCGGCGCATGCCCGGGGTGCTGACGCTCCCGCAGGTGGAGACGCTGCTCGAGCAGCCCGATACGACCCCGCTCGGCCTGCGCGACCGGGCGATGCTGGAGATGGCGTACGGGGCCGGGCTGCGGGTGAGCGAGCTGTGCGGTCTCACGCTGGACGCGATCGATGAGAAACAGCACATCGTGCGTGTGACGGGCAAGGGCGGTAAGCAGCGTGTCGTGCCGTACGGGCGGGCGGCGGCGCGCGCGCTGGCGCGCTACCTCGGTCACGGACGGCCCTTGCTCGCCCGTGGGCGGGTCACCGCGGAGGTCTTCGTGAACGCGCGCGGCCGCGGCATCTCGCGGGTGGGTTTCTTCAAGCGTTTGAAACAGCACGCGGCCGCGGCGGGCATCGAACGGCGGGTGAGTCCGCACGTGCTGCGTCACTCGTTCGCGACGCACCTGCTGGAGGGCGGCGCCGACCTGCGGCTCGTCCAGGAACTGCTGGGTCACGCGGACATCGCCACCACGCAGATCTACACCCACATCGACACGCGCCACATCCTCGAGGCGCACCGGTCGTTCCACCCCCGCGCCCGCTGACCCGGGGCGGGCGACATTCCTTGACACTCCGCGAAAAGGCCGCATAGAATGCGGCAAATCTCCCAGTGTGCGTCTCGTATCCGTGTTCGCCGTAGCCCGGTCTGGAGCCCTTTGTGACCCCCGAGCAGAAGATCATCTTGAGCGGAAACCGCCCCACCGGCCGGCTCCACCTGGGCAATTACACCGGGGCGCTGGAGAACTGGGTGGCGCTGCAGAAGGACTACCGGTGCTTCTTCATGGTGGCGGACTGGCATGTCCTCACCACGGACTACGAACACACGCCCGCGATCGCGGAGAACACGCGCGAGATGGTGCTCGACTGGATCAGCGCCGGCATCGATCCCGAAAAGTCGGTCGTGTTCGTACAGTCGCACATCAAGGAGCACGCCGAATTGTATCTGCTGCTCGCGATGCTGATCAGCACCGCGCGCCTCGAGCGCAACCCCACGCTCAAGGAACAGGTGCGTGACCTCGACATGGATCAGGGCGAAGGGATCACGTACGGCCACCTCGGCTATCCGGTGCTGCAGGCGGCCGACATCCTGATCTACCGCGCGCACGTGGTGCCGGTGGGGGAGGACCAGCTGCCGCACATCGAGATTACGCGCGAACTGGCGCGCAAGTTCAACCGCCTTTATCGCGACGTGTTCCCGGTGCCGGACGGCAAGTTGACGAAGTTCGCGCGTTTTCCCGGGCTCGATGGAAAGCGCATGAGCAAATCGCTGGGTAACACCATCGAACTCGCCGACAGCCCGGAAGACATCCAGCAGAAGCTGAAGACCGCGTTCACGGATCCGGAGCGCAAGCGGCGCTCCGATCCCGGCCGCCCCGAGGTGTGTCTTATATATACCTACTGGCAGAAGTTCGCGCCGGAGCGCAGCGCCGAGATCTACGAGGGCTGCACGAGCGCGAAGCTCGGGTGCGTCGACTGCAAGCGCATGGTGGGTGAAGCCATTGCCGCGTATCTGGCGCCGCTGCGCGAGAAGCGCCGCGCGCTGGAAGAGAAGCCCGGTGCCGTGGAGGCCGTGATTCGCGAGGGCGACGAGCGCGCCCGCCACGCGGCCGTCGAGACCATGCGGGCGGTCCGGGAGGCGATGAACATTGGCTGAGCCGCGTCCGGTACAGTACACGACGGATCTGGAAGGGCTGCGCGCGCCGCTCGGCGTGATTCTGTACCTGATCCGCCGCGACAACCTGGACATCTACGACATCCCGATTGCGAAGATCACGCGCGAGTATCTCGATTACCTCAACATGATCGAGGGCATGCAGATCGAACTCGCGGGCGAGTTCTTCGTGCTGGCCGCGACGCTGATGCGCATCAAGGTGCAGATGCTGCTGCGCCGCGACGACGACAGCGAAGAGGATCCGCGCCAGGAACTGGTGCAGAGCCTGCTCGAGTACAAGAAAATGGTGGAAGCCGCGCGCACGTTTCGCGACATGGAGGAGGCGCGCGCGCGGATATTTACGCGCCCGGTGCCGCTCGAGGAGAAGGAGGCCGCCGGGGAACCCGTGCTGGACCTGAGCCTGTTCCAGTTGATGCGCGCGTTCCAGCAGGTGATCAACCAGTTCGAAGGCGCCGATGTGCGCGAGGTCGAACTGGAACAGTTCACCATCGAGGAGAAGATTGCGGCGGTGACCTCTGCGCTGGAGGCCAAGGAGCCGGTGGTATTCGCCGACCTGTTCGCGGAGGTGCGGACGCGGCTCGAGATCATCGTTACGTTCATGGCGATGCTGGAATTGCTCAAGCACGGGCATGCGCGCGTGCAGCAGGACGCGTCGTTCGGATCCATCTGGATCTACAAGGGGCCGAATTTCGGCCGCCCGATGGACGAGGTGAGCGACTGGAGCGCGGAGCCGGAGGCGCCGGCCGAGGTGACCGCCCCGCGCGGCGACACTGGCGAAGACATCAATCAGGAGACGACGACGATCGCGGAGTCCGCGCTGGACGCCGGGGTCATGGAGACGCCCGTGGAGGGCGAAATGACGGAGCAGCTCAATGGAGAATCCGAACCTCGATAACATCGTGCTCGCGCTCCTGTTTGCGTCGGACGAACCGCTGACCGCCCGGAAGATTGCGGCCATCGTGGAGGACGTGACGGTTGCGGATGTGAAGCAGGCCATCGACACGTGGAATCAGCGCGCCGACTCCGAATCCTGGAGCATCGGCATCGAGCAGGTGGCCGGCGGCTACCGGGTTGCGACCCGGCCGGAGTACGCCGCCTACGTGAGCCGTCTGTATTCCGGGCGGCGCAAGCTGCGCCTGTCGCGGGCGGGACTCGAGACGCTGGCGATCATCGCCTACAAGCAGCCGGTCACGCGCGCGGAGATCGAAGTGGTGCGCGGCGTCGGGTGTGGAAGCACGATCGCCAATCTGCTGGAACGCACGCTGATCGAGATCGTGGGCAAGGCCAAGGTACTCGGTGCGCCGTTTCTCTACGGCACCACGCAGGAATTTCTCGAATACCTCGGACTGAATTCGATCAAGGATCTGCCGAGCCTCGAGGACCTCGAAGCGCTGCTCGCCACCGAGCCCAGCGATGCCGCCGAGGCAGCGGTGGATGGGATCGCGGCGGAGGCTCCGTTTGTGGATTCCGACGCCGACGATGACGACGTCGCGGTGGCGCTCGATGCGCTCGCGAGCACCCTGGAAGACACCGCCGGGTCCACGCCCGCAAGCGCTCCCGGAGATGATGCCGGCGAACCGCTGCCGGTCGCCTCATCCGCGACGTTCGGGTTGGCGGTCGAAGAGCCGGTCAACCGCCCGCTGTATGCGGACGTCAAGAAGCGCAAGTCCGCGCAACCCGCCGACACCGAGCCACCCGCGCCGGTGACCGCCGAAGGCGACACGGAAGAAGATGCCGAAGATTATCGCGAATGACGCGGACGCGATCCGTCTGAACCACTTTCTCGCCCAGGTGGGCGTGGCGTCGCGCCGCGCCTGCGACGCGCTCATTTCCGCGGGGCGCGTGCGCGTGGATGGCAAGGTCATCAGGGAACTGGGGACGCGCGTCGTGCCCGGCGAGAGCGAAATCACCGTGGACGGAACGCGCGTCGGGAGCCCGGCGCGCCGGATCGTGATGATCCTGCACAAGCCACGGGGTTTCGTCAGCACGGTCACCGACCCCGAGGGGCGGCCGACGGTGATCGACCTGTGCCGCTCGCTCGGACGCCGCCAGCGGTTGTTTCCGGTGGGCCGTCTGGATGTCAACACCACCGGTGCGCTGCTGGTTACCAACGACGGCTTCCTGTGCTACAAGCTCACGCACCCGCGTTTCGGGATTCCGCGCGTGTACGAGGTCCGCGTGCGCGGCCGCATGGACGACGCGCAGATCCGGCGCCTCGAGCGGATGGCGGCCGAGGAGGCGCGCATCGCCGAGCGTGTCGAGGCCGCGGCGGCGGCCGCGCGGCCCGGAATGCGCAGCCCGCGCAAGCCGCGCCCGTCGGTGGAACTGATTGCGCGCAAGGAAAAGGAAGCGGTGCTCAAGGTGACGCTGCTCGAAGGCCGCAACCGCCAGGTACGCAAGATGTGCGAAGCGGTGGGCCTGCGTATCGTCGCGCTGAAACGCATGAGCTTCGGGCCGGTCTCGGTGTGGAAGCTGCCGGAGGGGGCGGTGCGGACGCTGACCGCGCGCGAACTCGCCAAACTCGAGCAGGCCGTCGGGGGTGTGAAGCGTGGACATTGAGCGTTTCGTGCGCCCGGGAATCCGGGACATCCAGCGCTACGAGCCCGGTGAAGACCATCCGGGTGCCATCAAACTCTCTTCCAACGAGAATCCGCGCCCGCCGCACCCGAAGATCATCGCCGCGGTGAACGCGGCGCTCACCGAATCGAACCGCTACCCGCTGTCCGGCAGCCCGGCACTCACCGCCGCGCTCGCCCGGCACCACGGTGTGACCCCGGACGACGTCATGGTGGGGAACGGTTCCAACGAAATCATCGACCTGCTCGTGCGCGCGTTTGTCGCGCCCGACGAGAACGTCGTGTTTCCGGTCCCGAGTTTCATCGTCTACGCGTTGATCGCGAAGGTATGCGGCGTGCGCGGCGTGGGGATTCCGTGCCGCGACTACCGGCTGGACCTCGACGCGATGCGCGCCGCGATCGATGCGAAGACCCGCATGGTGTTCGTGTGCAATCCCAACAACCCGACTTCGACCTACGTCAACGCCGCGGAGGTGGACGCGTTCCTCGCCGGCGTGCCCGACGACGTGATGGTCGTGATGGACGAGGCCTACATCGACTACGTCGACGCGCGCGATTATCCGGACTCGCTGGCACTGCGGCGCCGGCGTGACGGTTTGATCGTGTTGCGCACCTTCTCCAAATTCTTCGCGGTGGCGGGTGTGCGGGTGGGTTATGCGATCGCGGATCCGCGCGTCATCGACACGCTGCACCGTGTCCGCCAGCCGTTCAACGTGAGCCGTCTGGCCCAGGCCGCCGGCCTGGCCGCGCTGGAATGCGCCGCCGAACTGAGACCGATGGCGGAGGAGATCATCGTGGAACGCGCGCGCGTACGCGCGGCGATCGTCGAACTGGGACTCGCGTGTCCGCCGTCGCAGGCCAACTTTGTGTTCGTCGACACGGGTGACGCCGAGATTGACCTCTTCGGCGAACTCGCGCGCCGGGGCGTGATCGTGCGCCGGTTGGGCCAGTTCGGGGCCGCGCACGCGACGTACCGCATCTCAATCGGCACGCCCGCCGAAAACGACGCGCTGATCGGCGCGCTGCAGGACATCTTCCACCACAACCCCGCCGCGGGCCGCGCGCGGCCCGCGCGTTGAAGAAGCCGCCCGCTGCGCAGGACATCGTCAGGTCGTTCATCATCGCCGTCGACGGGCCCTCGGGCTCCGGCAAGACAACGACCGCGCGCCTGGTCGCGGAGCGCCTCGGGCTGCGCCACATCGACACCGGGGCGATGTACCGCGCGGTGACGGTAGCGGCACTCGAGCGCGGCGTGGATGTCGGCGACGGCGCGCGTCTCGGCGAACTGGCCGACGAACTCGAGATCGGGTTTGGTACCGGGGCCGATGGATCCGACACCGTGCACGTGGGCGCGCGCGACGTTACGGCGGCGATCCGCGCGCCCGGTGCGACCGCGGCGGTGTCCGCGGTAAGCGCGCACCCGGCGGTGCGCGCGGCGCTGGTGCGGCGTCAGCGCGAACTCGCCGGCGCGGGGGGCGTGATCCTGGAGGGCCGCGACATCGGGAGCGTCGTCCTGCCGTGGGCGGACGTGAAGGTGTACGTGGACGCGTCGGTCGACGTGCGCGCGGAGCGGCGCCAGGCCGAGATGGCCGCGGCCGGCGACGTGCGCAGTGTCGACGAGGTTGCGCGCGACCTCGAACGGCGCGACTCGCTCGACGCATCGCGCGAGGCAAGTCCGCTGCTGCGGCCCATCGGGGCGTGGCGGGTGGACACCTCCCACCTGACCATCGACGAGCAGGTCGCGCGCGTCGTGGCGCTGGCCAACGAGGAAGCCGGGGCGCGCGCCGTCGCGCTGGCCGCGAGCGGCCGGGCGCAGAAGAAGTGCTTCAAGTGGCGCGCGATCACCGGCGTCGTCGGCACCATGTATCAGGTCGTCTTCGGCATGCGCGTGCGCCGCATCTACCGGGGAGAACCGGCGCAGAACTACATCTTCGCATCGAACCATCTCGCTTACGCCGATCCGCCGGCCGTCTCGAGCCGGCTGTTCCGGGAAGTCCATTTCGTTGCCAAGGCATCGTTGTTCAAGATCCCGGTCCTCGGCCCGATCATCCGCTGGGTGAACGCATTCCCGATCAAGCGCAATGTGTTTGACCGCGAAGCCATGGCAACGTCGCTCCGGATCCTCGCGGCCAACCGCAACCTGCTGATCTTCCCCGAAGGGGCGCGGGTGACCGGTGGCCGTCTCGGGGAGCCGCGAACCGGGGTGGGTTACCTGGCCATCCAGTCCGGCGTCCCGGTGGTGCCGGTTTACGTGGAGGGCACCAACCGGTTGCGGGACTGCCTGTTCCGGCGGGCCCGTTTCCAGGTGATCCACGGCCGGCCGATCCGGATTCCGGCGCCGCTGGCCGCGGAATACCGCGCCCAGGACGATCGCACCGCCTACCGGCGCCACGCCGACATGGTGATGGCCGCGATCCAGGCCCTCCGGGACACCCGCCGCTGAAACCCCGAAGTCCTTTTGCAGTTTCCGGTTGCAGGCTTGCCCGGGAGCGGCTATTATGCCGTAATCCCATTTTTTGGTTTCATAGGAACCTGTCAGGAGGCGAATCAGTTTGATGATCGATGAATCCCACGGGACCGCCGCGGCGGCCCGCTCCGAAAATCTCCCGAAAGGAGGTGTGGGACTGCGCTCGCCGGCGTACGCACTTTTTGATCACATGGACGCTGAGGAAGCTGCGGTAGAGGCATCCGGTCGCTCCGGATCCGCCGTGGTTGCCTATGACGATACCATCATGACCTTCGAAGAAGGTCAGATCGTCAAGGGTCACGTGACAGAGATCCGTGAAAACGAGGTCATTGTCGACGTCGGCTTCAAGAGCGAGGGTACGATTCCTCGCTCCGAGTTCCGCAACATCGATCAACTTGCTGTTGGCGACCCGTTCGATGTTTACCTGGAAAAGCTCGAGAACCAGGACGGACTGGTTGTTCTCTCCAAGGAGAAGGCCGACTTCTTCAAGGTGTGGGGCCAGATCAAGGACTCGCACGACAACAACGAAGTTGTTCAGGGCCGCGTGAAGCGCCGGATCAAGGGCGGCCTCGTGGTCGACCTGCTGGGCGTGGATGCGTTCCTGCCGGGCAGCCAGATTGCCCTGCGCCAGGTCCCGAACCTCGATGACTTGATGGGCCAGACGCTGGACTTCAAGATCATCAAGATCAACAAGCGCCGCCGGAACATCGTGGTCTCGCGCCGCGTGGTTCTGGAAGAGAAGCGCGAAGAGCTCAAGCGCGGTCTGATGGGCGAACTCGAGGCCGGTCAGGTGCGCGAGGGCATCGTCAAGAACGTTACCGATTTCGGTGCCTTCGTCGACCTCGGCGGCGTGGACGGCCTGCTGCACCTCACCGACATGACTTGGGGCCGCGTTGGCCACCCGTCGGACGTGGTGCAGATTGGCGAGAAGATTGCCGTCAAGGTGCTCGACTTCGACCGCGAGAAGGAGAAGATCTCGCTCGGTCTCAAGCAGCTCACGCCGCACCCGTGGGAGGGCGTCAACGACCGCTACCCGGTGGGGACGCGCATCAAGGGCCGCGTGGTCAGCATCACCGACTACGGCGCGTTCATCGAACTGGAGAAGGGCGTCGAGGGTCTGATCCACATCTCCGAGATGTCGTGGACCAAGCACGTCAAGCACCCGTCGAAGATTCTGTCGGTGGGCCAGGACGTCGAAGCCGTCGTGCTCAAGGTCGACAAGGATGCCCAGAAGATTTCGCTGGGCCTCAAGCAGACCGAGCCCGATCCGTGGACCACGATTGAGCGCCGCTACCCGTCGGGCACGCGCCTGAAGGGTATCGTCCGCAACCTGACCAACTTTGGAGCCTTCGTCGAAATCGAAGAAGGCATCGATGGACTGCTGCACATCTCCGACATGTCGTGGGCCCGGCGCGTGCGGCATCCGAGCGAGGTCGTCAAGAAGGGCGACCTGGTGGATGTCGTGGTTCTGGAAATAAGCCAGGACAAGAAGCGCATCAGCCTGGGCATGAAGCAGCTCACGGAGAATCCGTGGGAGCAGCTGGCCATCGAGTTCGGACCGGATGTCGAGACGAGCGGCAAGATCACGCGCATCCTCGACCGGGGTGCGGTGGTGGAGCTGCGGCACGACGTCGAGGGTTTCGTCCCTGTGGGTCACATGGGCATGGACGACATCATCCACCCGGAGCAGTATTTCACGGTGGGCGAGGATCTTCCGTTGCGTGTGATCAAGGTCGACCCGAAGAGCAAGCGCATCGTCCTCAGTGTGAGCGCCCTGCTCAAGGATCGCTCGGAAGAGGAAGTGCGCGAGTTCATGGATCGTCATCCCAAGCGGGACATAGAAATCCCGGTGTCATCTCCGTCCTCGGACATGGATGACCTGGACGATGTCGATCTGTCACCGGCCGAAGACGAGGCCCCGGCCGCGGAGTAGCATCTCCCGCCGGGTGCCCTTGCGACTGCGAGAGGGCCGGTCCTAACCCGACCGGCCCTCGTTCGTTTCCGGCCGGTTTGCGTCTTGACGCTGCACGCTCCGGCGTCCATCATCGACGCGGTACGGGGCGTTTTTTCCACGTGAGGAGGCCACGATCGTGTGGTTCGTCAGGTCGTTTCTCATACTCGCGGGCGTGATCGGGTTTCTGTGGATCGGCATGGAGAACGCCGACCAGTCCATCGACTTCACCTTCTTTACCCGCGACTATCCGCGGCTTCCGCTGGACGTGCTGATGTTGTTCGTGTTCGTGGCCGGCATGGTGTTTTCATTCATCATCTCGGTTCTCAACGAACTGAACCTCCGCCGCCAGCTCAGTCAGGCACGCCGGCAGCTGACCCGCATGGATCGCGAGATCGCCGCGCTCCGGAGCCTCCCGCTCGAGGATGCGGACGGCGCGGACCGGGAGGGGGCCCTGTAGGCCGGAAGCCATGAGCGAATCGACCGCGCTGCAGTTCCTCGCCGGCGTCCTCGGCGTGCTGTTCCTCGCTGTGGTCGTGTGGCTGACACGCGGCCAGCGCGAGCGCGTCGTCGAGCGTGTCGCGGATCCGTACATCGAGGGCCTGAAACTCCTGATCGACGGACGGGAAGCCGAGGCCTTCGGACGGTTGCAGCAGGCCATCGTCGCCGGCAGCGCACCCACCGATGCCTACATCCGGATCGGAAAGATGCTCCGCGAACGCGGCGACGCTGCCAAGGCGCTGCAGATACACAAGAGCCTCAGTATCAAGGCCGATCTGACCCGCCAGGAGCGCGTGGCGATATTCGCGAATGTGGCCGAGGACTATGCCGCGCTCGGGCGCCCCGAGCGCGCGCTGGAGACGGTGGAAACCGCCGCACGCCGCACGGGGCTCCATGACCCGACGCTGCTCGGGATCGCGGCGCGCGCCTGTCACGCGCTCGACCGCACCGAAGAGGCGTACGAATACCTCAAGGAGTTGAAGAAGGCGGGCGGCATCGGTGACCGCGAAGCCGCGCTGTACCTGGTAACGGTGGCGGAGCGGGAAAACGAAAAGGGGCGCACGCGCGACGCCAAGAAGACGCTGATTCGCGCGCTGCGTCACGACCCGGAGTGCGCCGCGGCGCTCCTGGCGCTCGGCCGCATCGATGAGAAGGCCGGCGACATGAACGCGGCGATCCGCTACTGGCGGCGCGCGGCGGCGTTGTCGCCGGAACTGGCGCCAGTGGCGCTGACCAGTCTTGAGCGCGCGCTCTACCAGCGCGGCACGTTCAACGAGATGGAATCGGTCTACCGCGACGTGCTCGACAGCCGGCCGAGCGACGAGCACGCCGCGCTGGGTCTGGCGTCGTTCTACCGCAAGCAGGGCCGCACCGGCGACGCGCTGCACCTGCTCGAGGACTACCGGCACACGAATCCGGCTTCGGTGGCCGGAACGGTTCTGCTGTCGTCGCTGTACGCAGCGCGTGGCGACACCGACGAGCTGGAGGATTTTCTCGACCGCAGCGAGCGGGCGCTCGAGCGCGACAGCAGCTATCGGTGCGGATCGTGTGGCCATGAGACGGGCGAGATGCGCTGGCACTGCCCGAGGTGCAACCGCTTTGACACGTTCGTTCGCAATTCGAAATAGCATCCTGGTCGTGGCCGGTATTCTGCTGGCGGGTTCGTTCGCGGCGGCCGCGCGCGACGACGCGGGCGACCTGATCCGCAAGGGACGCCGTGCCGCCGATGCGGGCCGCTATGCGGAGGCGGAGTCGACCTTTGCGGGCGCCGCGCGCATCGCGCGCAACGGCGGGGAGCGCGGCGAGGCGTTGTACCTGCGGGCGGGGATGACGCGCTCCGCGGCCACGGCGGCCGGGATCTACCGCCAGCTGATCGACGACGATTCGGCCGGCGAGTGGTCGGCGCGCGCCGTGCTGGAACTCGGAAAGATTGAATTCGCGCTCGGTCACTACGAGGCCGCGCGCGAACTGCTCGACGGCACGCGGGTGCTTCCTGCGGACGCGGACGAGGCGGCGCTATTCGACGCCATGGCGTGCGTGATGGTCCGCGAATACGACGCCGCCGCTGCGGCGCTGCGCAGTGTACGGCGCGGGCGCAATGCCACGTGGGCCGAGGTGGTTCGCGCCGAGGCGGAGGCGGGTGCGGGGCACCAGCAGGAGGCGTGCGACAGGTACGAGTCGCTGGCGCGTTCGCGCGTGAACCCGGCCGCGTGGTACCGCTACGGCGAGTGCCTCGAGGCCGCGGGCGACGCGGCCGGCGCGCGCCGCGAGTATGCGGCGCTGGAAGCGTCGTTTCCGCAGACGCCGGAGGCGATTCGGTGTGGTGGCAAGCTCGCGCCGGCGGAGGAGGTGCCGCCGCCCGCGCAGCGCGAGGAAACGGACGCGCGCATTCCACCCGGGCGCGGCTACACCATCCAGTTCGGCTCGTTTGGCGATCGCGCCAACGCGATCCGCCTGAGTACGCGCATCAAGGAGACGTACCCGGGTGTGCGCATCGACAGCGAACTCGTCAACTACCGGGAGGTGTTCCGCGTGCGCTTTGGCTACTATGCGAGCCGGGAGGAAGCCGAGGCCGCGGCGCGCGACATGGCCACACGACTCGACGAGCGTTACACCGTCATGCCCGTGGGGCCGAAGTCCTGACCGGCCGTGGCCGCGACCACTCCCGATGGCATGAGCGAATCCTCCACACCCCTGATGACGCAGTACCGGGAGATCAAGACCCGGCACAGCGACTGCATCCTGCTGTTTCGCGTGGGCGATTTCTACGAAACCTTCTATGAGGACGCCATCGACATCGCGTCGATCCTCAACATCACACTCACGACGCGCGACAAGAACAAGCCCAACCCGATCCCGCTGGCGGGGGTTCCGTTCCACGCCGCGGAGACGTACATCACGCGCCTGCTTGCCGCGGGGCGCAAGGTGGCGGTGTGCGAGCAGGTCGAGGACCCGGCGCTGGCCAAAGGGCTCGTACGCCGTGAGGTGGTTGAAGTTCTGACGCCGGGGACCGCGCTCAACGCGCAGTTGATCGCCGACGCCGACAACAACTACTGCCTGGCGGTGTGTCCGGCCGGCGACGACGCGTTTGCGATCGCGCTGATCGACGTCGGCACGGGTGAACTCGCGTGCGGGGAAGCCGCAACCGACGCGTATCTCCACCTGATCCAGGGCAAGAAGGTCCGCGAGCTCGTGTTGCCGGCGTCGCACGCGGAGGTGCTCGAGAAAGCGCTGCTGGCCCATCTCGGCCGCCCGTTTGTGACGGTGCTGCCGGACGCCGAATTCTCGGCCGCGACGGCGGACGCGGTGGTCGCCAGCCAGTTCGGTGATGCGGCGGCGCATGTCGCGGGGGCGCTGTCGCCCGGCGAGATGTCCGCGACCGGGGCGATTCTGCAGCACTGTTTGCGCCTGCGCGGTGGAGTGCTGCCGCAGGTGGTCGCGGTTACGCGCATTGGTGCGACCCCATTCCTGTCGCTGGACGAAGAGACCATCGCGAACCTGGAGCTGTTCGAGCCCCTGCGCGGTGGTGTCCAGAGCGCGACGCTCCTGCACACCCTCGATCGCACGCTCACGCCCATGGGTGCACGGGCGCTGCGGCACTGGATCCAGCGCCCGCTGTGCGACGTGGGGCGCATCGACGAACGCCTTGACGCGGTGGCGCGCGTGCATGGCGATGCGGGTCTTGCCGAGGCGCTGGTGCGCGCGCTGAAAGGTGTCGCCGACGTGCAGCGCCTCGCAGCGCGGATCGCGTCGCGCAAGGCGATCCCGCGCGAGTTGCACGCGCTGCGCGAGTCGCTGGAGAAGATTCCGGCGCTGGCGGCCGCGGCGGCCGGTTCGGGTTCCGCGCTGCTCGCGCGCTGCGCGGGCGAACTCGGGGACCACGCGGCCCTGTGCGAGGAGATCGGGCGCGCGGTCGTGGCCGATCCGCCGTCGCACCTGCGCGAGGGCGGCGTCATCCGGCACGGGTTCGACGCCGGACTGGATGGACTCATCGAAGAGAGCGAAGCCGCCAAACGCTGGATCGCGGGTCTCGAGGCGCGGGAGCGCGAACGGAGCGGCGTCGCGACGCTCAAGGTGGGCTACAACAAGGTGTTCGGCTACTACCTGGAGCTCACAAACGCCAACACGCGCGCGGTGCCGGCGGACTACATGGAGAAGCAGACCCTCGTGAACGCGAAGCGCTACTTCACGCCGGAACTCAAGGAAAAGGAAGACCTGATCCTGCACACCGAGGAGCAGCGCGTGCGCGAGGAACAGCGCGTCTTCGACGCGTTGTGCGAGCGTATCGCCGCGCGCGCCGGGAGCCTGCAGCGCACGGCGGAGGCGATGGCGGTGATCGACGTGGTCCAGTCGCTCGCGATGTCGGCGCGGGCCAACGGTTACCGGCGTCCGATCGTCGACGAGTCGTTCGCGCTGGAAATCGTCGGCGGGAGACATCCGGTTCTCGAGCGGGTCGTGTCGGAAGCATTCGTCCCCAACGACGTGGACCTCGATATCGAGCGGCGTCAGTTCGCGCTGATCACCGGACCGAACATGTCCGGCAAGAGCACCTTTCTCCGCCAGACGGCGTTGATCGTGCTGATGGCGCAGATGGGGGCGTTCATCCCGGCCGAGCGCGCGCGTATCGGTCTGGTTGACCGGGTGTTCACGCGCGTCGGGGCGAGCGATCGCCTCTCGCGTGGTGAATCCACGTTCCTCGTGGAGATGAATGAGACCGCGACCATCCTGCGTCACATGACCAGCCGCAGCCTGGTGGTGCTGGACGAGATCGGCCGCGGAACCTCCACCTATGACGGTCTGTCGATTGCGTGGGCCGTCACCGAGTACCTGCTGCTCGGTGCGGTGGCGCGGCCACGCACCCTGTTCGCGACCCACTTCCACGAACTGACGCAGCTCAAGAGCACCTACCCGCGCCTGGTGAACCTGAAGATCGCAATCCGTGAGTGGGAAGGCGGAATCGTGTTCCTGCGCAAGATCGTGCCGGGCACCAGCGATCGCAGCTTTGGTATCCACGCCGCGCGTGTGGCCGGTCTTCCGGCGCCGGTCATCAAGCGCGCCGAAGAGATCCTCGCGTCACTGGAACTGCGGCGCGAGCAGGTCGCGCAGGGACTCGACCCGCGCCAGCGGGACCAGATGAACCTGTTTGCCCGGTCCGCACCGCCACCGCCGCCGGATCCGCTCCGGGATGACCTCGCGGCGTTCGACGTCGACGGCTCCACGCCGCTGGAGGCGCTCCAGTTCATCCGCGATCTCAAGGATCGCCTGCGCTAGACCGGCCCTCCCGAGGCCGTCTCCGCCACGATCCGGCCGCACCGGAAACCGTGGTCCGCGAATTGCTTACCCTGCCTCGGAACCTCCACGCGCCCGCGCGGGGGCGTGCGGCATTGCATGAAGAGACAAGCGTAACTAAATGGCACAAAAGCGAATACGGGTTGCGATCATGGGCGGCGGCGAGCCCGATCTCTACGTCATGGGCGAATTGCACAAGCAGCATGACGTCGAGATCGCATTCGTCTACGACCGCCACCCGGCCGCCGTCGCGGTGGAGATCGCCGAGATCCTGGGGATCGCACGCGTCACGAGCCCCGAGGGCATCGCCGCCCACCTCCCGGTCGACCTGGTGATCGTCGGTGAGCCCCGGGACCGCTTCGCCCCGGAACTGGAGAAGTTCGGCGACAGCGAGGTGATCGGGCACAGCGGTGCGCTGGCGCGCTTGTGCCGCAGGGCGCCGGCACCGGAGGCACCGCCGCGCGAGAAGCGGGGCGCGCACGACGAGACGCCGTACACCATCGACGACGCCATCGAGGGCTTCGAACGCCTGTTCGACCGCACACGACTGCTGAAATTCCTGCTCGACGTCGCGGTGGAAACCACCGGCGCGTCCAACGGGTCGATCATGCTGTATTCGTCGGAGGCGAAGGAACTCTTCATCGCGCACGCCACCGGCCTCAGTGAACGGGTCGTCAAGAATACGCGCCAGAAACTCGGCGAAGGGATCTCGGGAGCGGTGGCGGCGGAACGCAAGGGCAAGCTGATCCGTCAGGCCGCCGTCGGACGCTCGTACTCGACGCAGCTGGACCGCGTCAACATCGCGTCCGCGTGCTCGGTGCCGCTCCTGGACGGTGACAACCTGCTTGGCGTGCTGAATGTTTCGTCGACGCAGGACGGGCGTGAACTGGGAATGGACGACCTGCACACACTCGAACGCCTGAGCCGCCGCATCGCGCGCGTGCTGGGCGAGTCGATCAAGCTGCAGGAACTGCAGGTGCGCGCGGGCGAGATGGAACTGCGTCAGTCGATGGGCGAGCTGTCGGACCGCCCCGGCTCCACCGCCGAACGCTTTTCGTTGCTGGCGTCCCTGGTCGGCGGCATGACCGGGGCCGAGTCCGTCGAGGTGTTCGTCACGGCCGCGGGGGGCGACTGGCTCGTGCTCGGCGGGTCCAGTCGGCGCATCGTTACCGAGCCGGACCTGGTGCACATCGGCCGCGGCGCGCTGGCGCGATCATACCTCGAGCGCCGGATCATCGTGCTCACCGAGCCGGTGGATCCACAGAGCGATGAGATCGCGTCCTCGTTCGCGTTCGTGCCGTTGTTTCTGAATGAGGCGCTGGGTGTCGCGGTGCTGGAGTTCTCCGACCGCCACCGCCTCGACGAGTTCCTCGCCGCGCGCCACTCGATCACGCTGGAGTTGTCGCGCTTCATCGCGTCGGAACGGCGGGAACGCCGTCTGCGTGCGGAGCTCTCCGCGCTGGCGAAGATATCGGAGGCCGTTCCCGCCGTCGTATCGTGCCGCTCGCTGGAAGAGCTCTCGGAAACCCTCGCGCGCATCATCGCTGACGCGCTCGGGTGCCGCCGCGTGTCGGTGCGGCTGCGTTCGTCCAAGGACTCACCGTGGACGCTGTACCGTTATGACTCGGCCGCGGACGCGGATGCGGCCTGGGAGGAAGAGGATGAGGATCGGTTCGGCCGGCTCCTGCGCAAACGCGAATCATTCCAGCTGGCCTTCGTGGATTTCACGCCGGCGGGTGGCCCGGCGCGCGCGATGCGGTCGCTGCTCGCTGTACCGTTGGGCGGCGGTGAAACGTTGCTGGGCGGCATTCTCGTGTACGACAAGCAGCCCCCGAGCGCGGTGGAAGAAGCGGCCTTTTCCAGTCACGACGAGACCGTCGTCGAGCAGGCCATTGCGATGGCGCTGCCCGTGATCCGGTCGCTGGCCGCTCCGGGCGGGAAGACGGAACCGTCGCACGACGACGTCCTCGCGGGCAACGCGAGCCGCCTCGCCCGGATGATCGACGCCGAGATGGCGCGCGCGGACCGTTATCACTTTCCGTTCTCGCTCCTGTTCGTCAAGGTTCCGGCGCTCGAGGCGTTGTTCGCCTCCGACCCGGACCGCGCCGTCATGATCGCGGATGAGATCCAGCGCGGCTTCCGCACGCGCACGCGCAACAGTGACTTCGGGTGCTGGGTCCGGCGCGACGCCTACGGGGTCCTGTCGCTGGAAGGCACGCGCCGGATCAAGTTTCTGGTCTCGCGCCTGGTCGCCTATCTGCAGAAGGACCTCGCGGCGGCGGGTATCGACGCGCCCGCCGACGGCGTCACCGTGGGAGCCGCCACGTATCCGGGCGTCTCACGCACCGCCGACGCACTGCTGGAAGAAGCGGAGAAGAACGCGCGCCCCCCGCAAGTCGAGTAGCTGCCGTCATTCCAACGCGTTATCCCCACGTTTTATATTCGCCCGGGAAGCTTTCGTTGAACGGTCCCAAAGCGGCGTGGTAAGGTTCTTTCCACGACTACCCGCACCGAGGATCGTAAATGCCTGTAATCAAAACACTTCCAGATGACGTCGCCCGGCGCATCGCCGCCGGTGAGGTGGTCGAGCGCCCCGCGTCCGTCGTGAAGGAACTCGTCGAGAACGCCATCGATGCCGGCGCCCGCAACATCACCGTCGTCACGGTGGGTGGGGGCGAGGCGTTGATCGAGGTGCGCGACGACGGCTGCGGCATGATGCGCGAGGACGTCGAGATGGCGCCGCGCAACTTCTCGACCAGCAAGATCCGCGACGCGGACGACCTGCAGCGGATTTCGAGCTACGGATTCCGCGGCGAGGCGCTCGCGAGCATCTCGGCGGTGTCGCGCTTCGAGCTAATCTCCAGCGACCGGACCGACGGCGAGGGCTGGCGGGTGCGCGTCGAGGGCAAGTCCATCGAATCCAGCGAGCCCGCGCCGCGCGAACGTGGCACGACGGTGCGCGTGCAGGATCTGTTCTTCAATACGCCGGCGCGCAAGCGTTTCCTCAAGTCATCGATCACCGAACGCAAGCGGATACTCGAAACCATCCTCGCGTTCGCGCTGATCATGCCCGAGGTGGAGATCCATTTCATCGACGACGGCCGTCACGTGCTCGATCTGTTGCCGGCGCCGAGCTGGCGTGAACGCGTCGCGGCGGTACTCGGAGCCGACGTGATGCAGCACATGGTGGACGTCGACGCCCAGTCGGGTTCGATGCGCGTCACCGGCTTCGTGAGCCTGCCGTCGCACACGCGGGGAAATCGCTTCAGCCAGTTCTTCTTCGTAAATACGCGCGCGGTGCGCGAGCGCACGCTGTTGCATGCGCTGCAGGATGCCAACCGCAACGTGATCCCGTACAAGCGGTATCCGGTGGCGGTGCTGTCGGTCACCATGCCTCCCGACGAGGTCGATGTGAACGTGCACCCCAGCAAGCTCGAGGTGCGCGTGCGCAATGAACGCGTCGTGTTTGGAACCGTGCGCAATGCGATCAAGTCCGCGTTGTCGGCGCGGAGTGAGCCGGCGATGATGGTGGGGGCGGGCGTGGGGCGCACGCGGGCCGATGAAGCGGGCGAGGCGCCGCCGCGCTGGGCGGGGCGCCGCGGCGGGTTCCAGGCGGGCGCGGACACCAGCCCGGGTGGCAACGGCGGCCGCATCCGCGACGCGTTCGAAGACTACCTGGCGCACAAGCCCGCGACCGGCGAGGTCGCGCCCGGCGAGACGCTTCCGTTTCCTTCGGTCGAGGCCGGCTCCGGCGAGGTCGCGCACATCGCGCCGGCCGATGACAGCCTCTACTGGCAGTTCAATCAGACGTTCATCTTCATCCAGGTGCGCGGCGGCGTGGTCGTCATCGACCAGCACGCGGCGCACGAGCGTATCATCTTCGACCACGGCATGCGCCTCCTGCAGGATACCGCGTCGCCGTCGCAGCAGATTCTGTTCAGCATTCCGGTCGAGCTGTCGCTCCGGGAACTGGAGGTGTTTCGCGCCTCGCGCGAGGTCTTTCAGAAACTCGGTTTCACGCTGGAGCCGTTCGGCGGGACGAGCATTCTGGTGCGCGGGTATCCGCAGGGAATTCGCAACTGGGCGGACGGCCGGCTGCTTTTGCAGATCTTCGACGACATGCTGGCCGATCGCGCGCCCGGCAACACCCACACGGAAAAACTGGTGGCGAGCTACGCGTGCCGCAGCGCGATCAAGGCCGGACAGCGCCTGTCGGTGGAGGAAATGAAGCTTCTCGCCGACCAGCTGTTCGCGGTCGAGAATCCGTACTCGTGTCCGCACGGCCGCCCGACCATTCATCGCGTCTCGCTCGACGAGATCGAGCGCTGGTTCCACCGCCGCTAGGCACGACGCGCTGCCCGGCGTTTCGCGCGGGAACGCTTCCATGACCATCCCCGCACGCTGCATATCCATCATGGGGGCCACCGCCACCGGCAAGAGTGCGCTCGCGATCGACCTCGCGACGGAGTTCCACGGCGAGATTGTCTCGATGGATTCGCGCCAGGTCTACCGCGGCTTTACCATCGGAACCGCGAAGCCGCCGCTCGCGGATATGCAACGCGTTCCGCACCACCTCATCGACACGCTCGATCCGGTCGAGCCGACCAGCGCGGGCCGCCACGCCGCCGCCGCGGAGTCGGTGGTGCGGGACGTCGTCGCGCGCGGCGCGGTCCCCATTCTGGCCGGCGGCACCGGCCTGTATTTCCGGGCGTTCTTTCACGGCCTCGCGCCGGTCGTTATTCCGCGCGCGGAGCAGATGCGGCTGCGGGACGCGTTCTCGGGCCGGTCGAACGGAGACCTCTATTCGGAGCTCGAGCGACGCGACCCCGACCGTGCGCGCGCGCTGTCGCCCAACGACCGCGTGCGCATCACACGCGCGCTCGAGATCATCGCCTACACCGGCCTTCCGGCCAGCGAACTGCTGCGCCGGCGCACCGGCGGCGCGGGCGGCCTCACCCACTTCAAGCTGGTGCTCACCCTCCCGCGCCCGATGCTGCACGCCCGCATCGAGAAGCGGACGCGGGCACTGTTCGACGCGGGCTGGGTGGACGAGGTGCGCGGGCTGCTCGCGGCGGATGTTCCGGCGGACTGCCCGGCGATGAGGGGACTGGGCTACGCGGAGATTGCCGGTGCGTTGTCCCGCGGTGAAGACCCTGCCGGCTGCCTGGACGCGGTGGTCACCGCGACCCGCCAGTACGCCAAGCGCCAGGAAACGTTCTTCCGCGGCGAGCGCGATGCCGTGTGGGTGGATATCGGCGAGGAGGGCGCGACTCGCCGCGTACGCGGGCTGGTACGGGCGTTTCTGGCCGCCGGAGGGGCCAACCCCGGGCCTCAATAACAACTTGACACCAATGACCTAAGGTGTTTACATCCCAATCTGTTAGGGGGGCGGGCATAACTCAGTTGGTAGAGTATCAGCTTCCCAAGCTGAAGGTCGCGGGTTCGAGCCCCGTTGCCCGCTCCATTTTCTTATCCCTCCGCATGACTCACGCGCGACGCAATCCACGGAATTACCTGGCTGCCGCGCTCGTGGCTGTGCTGATGGCGTGCGCGCCGGCGGCGAGCGTCGACAACCGGTCCGATCTCGACCGGGCGGTTGCGACGTACGTCTCGGGCGACTACGCCGGAGCGGTGGAACGGCTGGAGAAGGTGGTCGCGGGCGCGACGGACGACGAGACCCGGCGCGAGGCCTACACGTACCTCGGCCGCGCGCACATCGCACTCGGGCAGACGGAGGACGCGATCGCCGCGTTTACCCTCGGGGTTCACTATGGCGACCAGGGGCCGTGTGTCGAGTACCTCGAGGTGCTGAAGCGCTACCAGGAGGGCTCGCCGGAGGGGCTGCACATTCTGCCGACGATCAGCCGCGCCGAACTCGCCGGCGCCGCGGTTCGGGTGCTCGGCGACGGCAAAAAAATCGATCCGGGCGGGCCGACGCCGCTTGCGATCGCGGAGCGCAACGGCTGGCTCGCGGCCACGGCCGACGGCAGCGACCACGGGGATGATCCGGTGACCGAGGCGGCGCTGTACATCTTCGTCGCGCGTGTGCTGGCGCAGTCGGGGCTGGAAGGGCGGGCGGACGATGTCCTGCCGGGTGGATACCGCGCCGCGGTGAAGGAGAATCGCGCCGTTTCCGGCGCCGAGACCATCGCGGTACTGGAACGGGTTCGCGTGCTGAAGGAAAAGAATGGCCGATAGAGCGCTCGAAATCGTCTCGATGAAGGATCCCGCGGAGTTCGGGCTGGCGCCCGGCATTCTGTCGGTCGGCGACCGCATTCTGGAAGTGGCGGGCAAGCCCGCCGAAGACCAGATCGATTTTCATTTCCACACCTCGCGCGGCAAGACCGTGACGATCCGGGTCCAGCGCAAGGGCGGCGACGTGGAGAACATCGTGCTCCCGACCGCGGCCGTGGCCGGGCTGAAGATCTGGTTCGAGGCGATGGATTTCCGCCGCTGCCGCTGCAAGTGCCCGTTCTGCTTCGTCGACCAGATGCCGAAGGGAAGGCGCGAGACGCTCTACGTGAAGGACGAGGATTTCCGGCTGAGTTTCCTGTACGGGAACTTCACGACCATGAACGACATGACCGACGCGGAGATCGCGAAAATCATCGAGCAGCGCAACTCACCGCAGTGGGTTTCGGTGCACGTGGTGGAAGAGGCCATGCGGCGTTTCATCTTTGGCCGACCGATGCGCCGGCGGATCACCGAGACGCTGCGCACGCTCGCGGAGGGCGGTATCACGGTGCACACGCAGGCCGTCATCGTGCCCGGCAAGAACGACGGTGACTATCTTCGCGAGACCATCGAGACGCTGGAGTCGATTCATCCCAACATCGCGACGCTGGCGGTGGTGCCGGTGGGCCTGACGAAGTACCGCGAGGGGCTCGCGTCGATCCGCTCCTTCCGCGACGAGGAAATGGGAGCCGTGATCGACCTGGTCGAACCGTACCGGCAGCGCTATCTGTCCGAACGCGGGAGCCGCTTCGTGTTTGCGAGTGACGAGTGGTACGTGGGCGCCGGGCGCGAGGTCCCGGAGGCGGACGCGTACGAGGGGTTCCCGCAGCTCGACAACGGCGTCGGCTCCATCCGGCAGTTCCTCGGCGACATCGAATCCGATCTCGATGGCTGCGAGGTGCCGCGCGATACCGGCACGGTGCGTATCGCGACCGGCTCGCTGGGCGCGCGCGTATTCGAACGCTACGTCTTTCCGCGCCTGCGTGCGGCGGGTGTGCAGGCGTTGCCGGAGCTGGTCACGGTGGCAAACGAGTTCTTTGGAGATGGCGTGACGTGTTCCGGCCTGCTGGTCGGCGCGGACATCGTGCGCGCGGTACGCGCGGCGGGTCCGCCGCTCACGACGTTCATCCCGCCCAACTGTCTCAACTATGACGACGTGACCATCGACGAGATGTCGCTGGCGGACATGGAGCGCGAGATCGGGGCCCCGGTAGTGGCTCCGGGCGAGTCGTTCGTGCAGGCGCTGTGCGATCACGCGGCGTCGGGGAGTGCGCGCGCATGAAACGTCCCGCGACCGTCGCCCTCGTGGGCCGGCCCAATGTCGGCAAATCCACGCTGTTCAATCGCCTCGCCGGCGGGCGGCGCGCGATTGTCCACGCCACGCCCGGCGTGACGCGCGACGTCCAGCGCGGCGTCGCCGACTGGAACGGCGTGTCCTTCGAACTGATCGACACCGGCGGGCTCTTCTCGGGCATCGACGATCCGCTGGTGGAGCGGGTCGAGGCGCGCGCCATCAAGGAGGCCCGCACCGCGGACGTGATTCTGTTCGTGGTCGACGCCGAGTCGGGGCTGATCCCCGCGGACTACGACGTGGCGCAGCAGGTGCGCAACACGAACCTGCCCGTCCTGGTGGTCGCCAACAAGGCGGAGCGCCTGGCCCGCAAGCGCGACGCGGCCGAGTTCCATCGCCTCGGTTTCGAGACGGTGTACGAAGTGAGCGCGCTGCACGGCGATGGAACCGGCGACCTCCTCGACGACATCGTAAAGCTCCTGCCACGGTCGACGGCGCAGGACCTGCACTCGGAGCTGCGCCTCGCGCTGGTCGGTGTCCCGAACGTCGGCAAGTCGAGCCTGGTAAACGCAATTCTCGGCGAGGAGGCCAATATCGTCGACGACCGTCCCGGCACGACGCGCGACAGCGTCGACGTGTCGGTGATGTGGCGCAAACGGCGCATCACGCTGGTCGACACGGCGGGCATCCGGCGCAAGGCGAAGACCACCGAAGACCTCGATGTGTTGAGCACGCTCAAGAGCATCGATGCGATCGACCGCTGCGACGTCGCGGTGGTCATGCTGGATGCGTCACGCGCGATTTCCAACCAGGACGTCAAGGTGGCCTCGTACCCGCACCGCGCCGGCAAGGGGGTGCTGGTGTGCTTCAACAAGTGGGACCTGGTCACCAAGAAGGATCTCACCTACGCCGCGATGGAGAAGGAATTCCGGCGTCGCTGCGGCTTCCTGGCCTACGCGCCGGTCATGTTCATATCGGTCCTGGAAAACCAGCGTGTCGCCAGGGTCCTCGAGGCCGCGTGGGCAATCAAGGAGCAGCGCGAGCGCCGCATTCAGACCTCGGAGCTGAACAAGTTCCTGGTGCGCGTGACACAGAAGAACCCGCCGCCGTTCTACGGCGGCGGCAACGGCAAGATTTTTTACGGTACCCAGATCGACGTCGCCCCGCCCACGTTCACGCTGTTTGTAAACCGGGCGGCGCACTTCGGACGCTACTACCTGCGCTATCTGAACAACCGCATGCGCGAGGAGTTCGGATTCGAGGGCACGCTGTTGCGCCTCGAGTTGCAGGAGCGGCGCAATTCGAAGAAGGAATCGCTCGTGGTTCGTCCCACGCGCAGTGCGCGCATGAAGAAGAAGCGCCCGCCCAAGGTGGCACCGTGACCGTGTCGGTGTTGATCGCGGGGCTTGCGAGCTATCTCGTGGGCGGGATTCCGTTCAGCTACATCGCGGGACGGATGGCGCGGGGGATCGACCTGCGCGAGCACGGCAGTGGCAACCTGGGTGCATCGAACACCTACCGTATCCTGGGCGGGAAGATTGCGCTGGCGGTGCTGGTGCTCGACGTCGCGAAGGGGCTGGTGCCGGTGCTGGTTGCCGGGCGCTTCGACACCCCGGGGGCGGCGCCGCTGCACGCACTGGCTGCGGCGGCGGGCGCGATCACCGGACACCTGTTCTCGCCCTACCTGCGCTTCTCGGGTGGCAAGGGAATCGCAACCTCGGCCGGTTCGTTCGCGGGGTTGGCGCCGCTCGCATTCGCCGGTGCGCTTGCGGTATTCGCAACGGTGTTCGCGGCACGCCGGATCGTGTCGCTGGCCAGCCTGTCCGCCGCGGTGGCGCTGCCGCTCGCGGTATGGCTTCTCGCGCGCACCGGATTGGCGCCGAGCCATGCGTCGGTGCTGTGGGTGACCGTGTTGGTGATGCTGGCGGTGATCGTCAAGCACCGTGGGAACATCCGCCGCCTCGCGGCGGGCACCGAGCCGGCGCTCAGCCGCCGCCGGGAGGAGCACTCGTGAACGTCGCGGTGCTGGGGGCGGGCAGCTGGGGGACCACGCTGGCCATCGTGCTGGCGGAGAACGGCCACACGGTTGCGCTGTGGGACCGGCGCGGGGCGCGCGCGAGCGCGCTGCAGTCGACGCGCGAGAACGCGATCTTCCTTCCCGGTGTGCGCATCCCCGACGGGGTGAGCGTCGATCACCGGCTCGAGCACTGCGTGCGCGACGCGGAGATGCTTCTCTTCGTCACACCGACGCACGTGATGCGAGCCACCGCGCAGGCGGTTCGCGCGGCGGGCGGTGGCGGGCCGGCGGTGCTGCTGGTGAGCGCGAGCAAGGGCTTCGAGGAGGGCAGCACGGCGCGGATGAGCGAGGTGCTCGCCGCGGAACTCGGTGGAGACCCCGGGCGCGTCGTGTGCCTGGCTGGCCCCAGTCACGCGGAAGAGGTGAGCCGCCGGATGCCGACGTCGGTCGTCGCCGCGGGTACCGACACCGCGGCGTGCGAACAGGTGCAGGAGGCGTTCATGCGGCCGTACCTGCGCGTGTATACCAATCCGGACTTGATCGGGGTGGAACTCGCAACCGGGCTGAAGAACTCCATTGCAATCGCCGCCGGAATTCTCGACGGGCTCGGTTGCGGTGACAACACCAAGGCGGCGCTGGTGACCCGTGGCCTCGCGGAAATCACGCGCCTGGGAGTGGCGATGGGGGCGGTACCGGAAACGTTTTCGGGTCTTGCGGGTGTGGGTGACCTCGTGGTTACCTGTCTGAGCCGACACAGCCGCAACCGGAACGTGGGGGATGCAATCGGACGGGGCAGCTCGCTGGAGGAGGCTCTCTCCGGCATGGTCATGGTGGCGGAGGGCGTTCGGACCACGCGGGCAGCCGTCGCGATGGGACAGCGGCATGCGATCGAGCTGCCGATCATCGAGATGGTGAACGAGGTGCTGTTCGAGGGTCATGATCCGCGCGAAGCCGTTCAGATGCTGATGACGCGCCCGCCGCGCTCGGAAACGCGGGACGCGACCATGCAACGCGCGAAGGGAGGACGCGAATGAGGTACAAGACGACCACCGGCAAGATGTACTACACGATCGGTGAGGTCAGTGAGGTCACCGGTGTTAAGCCTCATGTCCTGCGGTACTGGGAAACGGAGTTCCCCAGTCTGCGGCCTAAGAAGAACCGTGCGGGAAACCGGAGCTATCGACCCCGCGACATCAAGGCGATCCTTGCGATCCGGGACCTGCTGTACAAGGAGAAATTCACCATCAACGGGGCGCGCAAGAAGCTCCAGGAGAATTTCGGCAATCCGGATCCGATCATCAAGCAGATGCAGATTCCATTCAGCGATCCGCAGGCCCGCCACGTCCTGTTGACGATCAAGAAGGAACTCGAGGAGATCAGGGCCCTGCTGGAAGACGCGCCGGACGAACTTGCCGGCAAGAGCGCTTGATGGCGTGGCCTGTGATCTGCTAGCCTGCCGGGTATACGGTCGGGGCGTGGCGCAGTCCGGTAGCGCACTTGCATGGGGTGCAAGTGGTCGCTGGTTCAAATCCAGTCGCCCCGACCATTCATTTCTGTCTCCGCATCGCGGTCGAGCGCGAAAACGGGGCCGGTCGCTGTCGACCGGCCCCGTTCCGTTCCTGCACCCGCGTCGTGACTTGCCGCCGCGGCGCGTCAGCGCGATCGCGCGGACAGGGTCGTCGCCTTCTGCGGCAGCTGCCACTCGTTGAACATGATGTGCTCGATGGCCGGACGGACCTCGTCGGGCTTGAAGAACACCGGCGCGAACCCGAATACCGCGCTGCGCGCCGCCACGGCGCCGGCGCCGGCACCGATCACGTCGCCGTACACGCTGGTCCAGAACGCGACCGGTTCGTTGTAGGTGGGCTCGGTCACGTCGCGGCATCCGACGCCGTAGATGGGCTGGAAGCAGGGCCGGTATCCCTTGGGTGTGAAGTTGCAGCGCTCGCCGAAGTACTGCGGGTTGTAGACCTCGACGTCGATTCCGCGCGCGTTCTCCTCGTAGAAGCTACCCGGGTTGGCCGCCTCCGGCCGCAGCGTGAGGCGCGGGAACGCCGGGTCGATCGGAAGCGCCTCGCGCATCGTGTCATCGCGCAGCGACGTTGCGTTGGGCCGGCGGACCAGCGTCACCGGACAGTAGAGAGAATTTCCGCGCCGCCGCTGGTTCGAAGTCAGCGCGAAGTCGAGCGTTTCGAGGCAGAGATCCTTGTACACGAACGATTCGTCTCCCACCGCGTCTTCGGGCGTCGGCGCCGTCGTCTGGCTCCCCTCGAGCTCATACTTGAATATCAACGGGTAGCGCACATTCGGCGCCAGCGAGCGATTTACGACGTTCTGTACCGGCTGCGCGCCCGTGATCAGCACGTGGGTGCCGGCCGCCATCGCGAGTCCAATCAGGTTGGGCGTCACCTTGCCACTGCTGGCGCTGGATGAGGTCGGATTCTTGGCGCGATGCTGGATGAACGTGTACAGCAGCGGGAACGTCCCGGTGGTCGGCGTGCCGACGTCGCCGTACGCGCTCCAGATGATGGTCTTGTAGAGCGCGAGTTTGGTCAGCGGAACGCCGCCGGCCGCCGAGGTCTGGACGACGTCACGCAGCGGGTCGAAGCCGGCCACGTTCTTCACCATGTCGAGCCAGAAGGCGTCGTGTTCGTCGTCGTTGGGAAGCGAGCCCTTCCCGAAGACGTTGCCCCAGCCGGCCTGGGTGGACTCGTCCGCGCGGAAGTCGTCGACCACGAGCAGGTTCAACTCCATCGTGAACTGTACGATGTTGACCTTGACCTCGATCCGCGAGCAGAAGCCCGAATTGTCGATCACCTCGGACGTGAAGGTATGCGTCCCGAAGAAGAAGCGTCGTGACGAGGTCCTGGCCTCGCTGGTGACAAAGGGCGTGAAGTCGGTCTCCCACTGCTCGGGGTCGGTGAGGTCCGCGATGTCCCAGCCGTAGCGATAACCGGATACGGTGCCGCCGTAGTGTTCCGCGCTCGCGCTCATCGCGAAACTGACGGGGATGCCGGCGGGGAGGTCGAGGATCGTAATCGGGCTGCTGCACGAACTGGTGACGATCTGCCCGATGTACGGGTTGCGGAGCGTAAACAGCGGACCCGTGCTGCGGCGTGACACGCGCACGCGGCGCACGTTGGTCACCTCATCGAGTACCGGCGTCACCGCGCCGGCTTCGTCCTTGGCCCGGACGGCGAAAATGTAGGTGCCGAATTCCTGGGGTGGCGTGGTCCACGACTTGCCGCTGTCGCCGGGGGCGGTGTAGTCCTGCCACGGACTCCACTGTTTCGCGCTGGCGGGGGTGTTGAGATGCGCAATCGTGCGCGTGAAGTCACCCCCGAACGGAACCGTGCTCGCCAGCGCAAACTGCACCGACTCGGGCTCCTGGGTCGTCTGCCGGTCGTCGATGTAGTCGGTTGCCTTCCATTTGAAGGTGGCAATTGGCGGCAGGTCGGCGGGATTGAGTTGATTGCGAATCGGGATGAGGACCGTCACCTCGGGGGAGAGCGTGCGCGACGTGAAGGAGCGGTGGGCGGCTTCGGTCGAACGCAGCCCGTCGTTGTCCACGGAGCGGACGAAGAACGTGTGCGAGCGCGTGAACTCGGCGACCTGGGTGGTGGCGGTCGTGTCGGTGAGGATGTCGGCCGAGAAGGTAAATGTGGAGTCGTTGGCAACGACCGGCATCCACTGCGCGCCGACGGTGTCCGCCGGCGCGAAGACGCCGGTCGTGTTGTCGGTGACGAGATATTCGTAGTGGGTGACCTCGCCGTCCGGGTCCCAGCCGCCCCAGAACACATGCACGGTGTACTTTCCGGTGGATCCCTCGGGGGGAGCCGCGGAAAGCCACACGCTGGGGGCCTGGTTACGGAGTGCGTCGCCCTCGTATTCCTGCGTTGCGCAGGCGGTCAGTGCCAGCACCACCGCCATCAGGAGTGTGCAATACCGGTTCACGATCTCTCCTCTTTCCCGTCGTTCACCCATGCTCGCGCCCGGCGCGGGGCATCCGCACCCGGAGCAACATATGTTTACCGACTGGTTTCGCCCGTCGTGAATCGGTGTACGGGGAAACCTGCGCCCCTGTTCCAAAGTACGCGCAGAGTGAACTTAATACTCGGGCGAGGGATGCGATAGCCGTACACGTTTGAATGCATCGCGGAGGACGATGCCGGAGCGGAAGGATCGCGGGGTCAGGTACGGTACGCGAGACTGGGGGAAAGCCAGCGTTCGGCGTCGGCGATGGAGATGCCCTTGCGGCGTGCGTAGTCCTCAACCTGGTCGCGGCCGATGCGGCCGACGCCAAAGTAGTGCGCACGCGGGTGGGCAAAGTACCAGCCGCTCACCGATGCGGCGGGCCACATCGCGAACGACTCGGTCAGAGTGACGCCCGCTGCGTTCTCGCCGTCGAGGAGTTGGAACAGCGTACGCTTCTCGGTGTGGTCCGGACACGCCGGGTAGCCGGGCGCCGGGCGAATGCCGCGGTAGGCCTCGCGGATGATGTCATCGTTCGAGAGCGACTCGTCGGGTGCGTAGCCCCAGAACTCCCGGCGCACGCGCTCGTGCATGCGCTCGGCGAGCGCCTCGGCCAGACGGTCCGCAAGGGCGCGGGCGAGGATTGCGCGGTAGTCGTCGTGCGCGGCTTCGTAGCGCGCGACGATGGCGTCGAGACCGAGGCCGGCCGTCACGATGAATGCGCCGACGTGGTCAGCGACGCCGGAGCCGGCGGGTGCCACGAAGTCGGCGAGACAGAAATTGGCGCGCGAGTCCGTCTTGGCCGCCTGCTGGCGCAGAAAGTGCAGCGTGGCGATTTCGCGCGTGCGCGCCGCGTCCGGATAGAGAACGACGTCGTCACCGTGCGCGGCCGCGGGGAAGAGGCCGATCACCGCGCGCGCGGCGAGCGCCCGGCTGTGGACGAACTCGTCCAGCATCGTTCGCGCGTCTTCATAAAGCGAACGCGCCTCTTTGCCCACCGTGGGGTCGTCAAGAATGGCCGGAAAGCGTCCCCGCAGTTCCCAGGTCTGGAAGAAGGGTGTCCAGTCGATACGCTCCACGAGTTCGGCGAGCGGGTAGTCGCGGAAGGCGCGCGTGCCCAGGAAGGTCGGCGCAGGCGCGGCCAGGGCGAAATCGAATTGCTCGCGCCGCGAGCGCGCGTCACTCAATGCGAGCAGGCGCGACTCGCCCGAGGATGCGGCGCGCGTCGCGCGCACCGACTGGTATGTGTCGCGGATTCCGGCCGCGAAGGGCTCCCGTGTGTCCCGGCCGAGCAACTGGCTGACGACGCCGACCGCGCGGGATGCGTCGAGCACGTGGATCACCGCATGGTCGTACACGGGGTCGATCTTGACTGCCGTGTGCGCGATCGACGTGGTGGCCCCGCCGATCAGCAGTGGCAACGTGAACCCCTGGCGCTGCATTTCATGCGCCACGGTGACCATCTCGTCCAGCGATGGGGTGATCAGGCCGGACAGACCGATGACGTCGGCGTTCTCGCGGCGCGCGGTGTCGAGGATGGTCTGGAAGGGGACCATCACGCCGAGATCGATGACCTCGTAGTTGTTGCAGCGCAGCACCACGCCGACGATGTTCTTGCCGATGTCGTGGACGTCACCCTTCACCGTGGCGATGACGATCCTGCCGTTGGGCTGAATGCCGCCGGAGGCGGACTGCTCGGCCTCGATGAACGGAATCAGGTGCGCCACCGCTTTCTTCATGACGCGCGCGCTCTTGACGACCTGGGGCAGGAACATCTTGCCGGAGCCGAACAGGTCGCCAACCACGTTCATGCCGTCCATGAGCGGCCCTTCGATCACATGGATCGGGCGCTCGGCCTCCTGGCGCGCGGCCTCGACGTCCGCGACGATGTGGGCGTCGATTCCGTGTACGAGAGCGTGCTGGATGCGTTCGCGTAGCGGGAGCGCACGCCACGCCGCCGCGTCCTCGGCGGCGCGGCCCCCGGTGCCGCGCAGCCCCTCGGCCACCGCGAGCAGGCGCTCGGTGGCGTCGTCGCGCCGGTTCAGAACGACGTCTTCGACGCGCTGCAGCAGGTCGGGCGAAATGTCCGCGTAGACCATCAGCTGGCCGGCATTGACGATTCCCATGTCCATGCCGGCCCGGATCGCGTGGTACAGGAAGACCGCGTGGATGGCCTGACGCACCGGCTCGTTGCCGCGGAAGGAGAAGGACACGTTGCTCACGCCACCGCTGACGTGCGATAGCGGGAAGCGCCGTTTCAATTCCGCGCACGCCGCGATGAAATTGACCGCGTAGGGGTTGTGTTCCTCGATGCCGGTGGCAATCGCGAATACGTTCGGGTCGAAGATGATGTCCTCGGGCGGGAAGCCGACCTGCTCGGTCAGGAGCCGGAACGACCGTTCGCAGATCGCAACCTTGCGCTCCACGCTGTCCGCCTGCCCCTGTTCATCGAACGCCATCACGATGACCGCGGCGCCGTAGCGCCGCACGCGGCGCGCGTGGTCGAGGAACACCTGCTCGCCTTCCTTGAGCGAGATGGAATTGACAACGCACTTGCCCTGGGCGCATTGCAGGCCGGCCTCGATGACCTCGAACTTCGAACTGTCGATCATGATCGGCACCCGCGCGATATCGGGTTCGGTCGCGACCAGGTTCAGGAACCGCCGCATCGCGGCGACCGAATCGAGCATGCCTTCGTCCATATTGACGTCGATCAGCTGGGCGCCGTCGGCCACCTGCTGGCGCGCGACGTCGAGCGCGGTCTCGTAGTCGCCCGACTGGATCAGCTTGCGAAAACGGGCCGAGCCGGTGACGTTGGTGCGTTCGCCCACATTGATGAAGTTGGAATCGGGCCGGATGGAAACCGCCTCGAGCCCGGAAAGGAGGGTGTAGCCGCTCGGCTTGGGGACCCGGCGCGGCGGGAGGCCGCGTACCGCATCGACGATGGCGCGCGTGTGTTCGGGTGTGGAGCCGCAGCACGAGCCCACAAGGTTGGCGAGTCCGTCGTCGGCCATCTCGCGGATCGCGGCGCCCATCGCCTCCGGGGTCTCGTCGTAGCCGCCGAACGCGTTGGGAAGGCCGGCGTTGGGATAGACGCTCACGCGAAAGCGCGATACCGCCGACAACGCCGCGAGGAACGGCTTCATCTGCGTGCTGCCGAGCGCGCAGTTGAGCCCCACCGCCAGCAGCTGAACGTGCGAGACCGAGGCGTAGAACGCCTCCGGCGTCTGGCCGGACAGCGTGCGTCCGCTGAGGTCGGTGATGGTCCCGGAACACATCACGGGGAGGCGCATCCCCCGCGCCGCGAATTCTTCCTCGATCGCGAACAGTGCTGCCTTGGCGTTCAGGGTGTCGAAAACGGTCTCCACCAGCAGAATGTCCGCGCCGCCGTCGATCAAACCGCGCGCGTTCTCGCGATAGCCGGCGCGCAACTCGTCGAACGTCACGTTGCGGTAGCCGGGGTCGTTGACATCCGGGGAGAGCGACGCCGTGCGGTTGGTCGGGGGCAACGAACCGGCGACGAAGCGCGGGTGGCCCGGGTCGCGGCGGGTAATTTCGTCGCACGCGCGTCGCGCCACGCGGGCGGCCTCCCGGGCGATTTCATACGCGAGGTGCGACAGCCCGTACTCGTGCTGGGAGATCGGCGTGGCATTGAAGGTGTTGGTCGTGATGATGTCGGCGCCGGCCTCGAGGAAGCTGCGATGAATCTCGCCGATGATGTCCGGGCGTGTGAGGCACAACAGGTCGTTGTCGCCCTTGAGATCGTGGGTGTGGTCGCGGAATCGTTCGCCGCGGAACGCGGCCTCGTCCAGACCGAAAGTCTGGATCATCGTCCCCATGGCACCGTCGAGCACCATGATGCGGCGCGCGAGAATGGCGTCCAGTTCGGCGGTGCGGTCACGGGCGGGCGCGGCGGTGCCCGGGGCGGTAGGGGAGAATGTCACGCGGTGGCGGATTGGATTGAACGGATTACCTCGGTTGTGGACCCGGCCGGGCCCGTGCTCCTCATATTAGAGGGGCGCCCCGGTATCGTCAAGACCCGGGAGCACCTCCCGGCCGTCGACTCGCTGCTTGTTCGCGGACCGGCGGCGGGGTATGGTGGACGTCGTCTGGCCCTGCCCATACCCATGCTCCAGGTCATTCCGTATCATCTCGGCGCGTTCTTCGCGCGTTTCCTGCCCGGGTGGGCCTGCCGTGTCATCACGTGGACGATTGCGGAGGTGAACTGGTGGGTCCGGCCGCGGACGCGGCGCATCCTGGACGAGAACCTTCGCATCATCCACCCCGACTGGAGTGCGCACGAGCGCCGGGAAGCCGCCCGGCGGACCGTTCACAACTTCGCCCGCGGGATACTCCTTTTCTTGCAGCTGCCGTTTCTCGACCCGGACGCGCTCTTCGCGCGTTGCGACGTATCGGGGCTGCAGCGCGAGATAGAAGTTCTGGGTCCCGGGCGCGCGTTCATCATCGCATCGGCCCACGTGGGGCCATGGGAACTGGGCGGCTACTGCCTGGCGCGCATGGGGCACACGGTCCACACCGTGGCGCTCGACCATCCCACGCGTCAGGTGACGGAATTCTACAGCGCCCGGCGCGCGTACCTGGGCATTCACGCCCACCCGGTCGAGGGGTCGTTCCCGCGGCTGAAGGATGCCGTGGACCGCGGTGGGACCGTGGCGCTGCTGGTCGACCGGGCCTACGGGAAAGCCAAGAAGCACTTCGCTCTCTTCGGGGTCGAGACCGAGTTTCCGCTCGGGCACCTCGTCCTCTCGGCCCGTTGCAAGGCGCCGGTGATCACGGGCGCGCTTGTGTTTGACGGCCGTGACCGCTTCAAGTACGTTCACGGCGGCACCCACCTCCCGGAGGACGACGCGGACGAGTTTGAACGCCTGGAGCGTCTGCAGGAGAAGTGCCTCCGGGATCTCGAGCGGATCATCCGGGTCTACACGGATCAGTGGTTCCATTTCCTTCCGTTGGAGCGAACAGAGACCAGTGGATAAGCACGCCCCGCTTCCCGATCTGGCCGCCGTCATCCCCGCCTACAACGCCGGCGCGCACCTCGCCGCCGTGATCGACCGCGTCGCGCGTTACGTGCCGCGCGAGCGAATCGTGGTGATCGACGACGGCTCCTCCGACGACACGCGCGCCGTGGCCGGGCGCGCCGGTGTGGTCGTCGAAGCTCACCCCGCCAATCAGGGCAAAGGGGCGGCGATTCGCAGCGGGATCGCGCGCGCGGACCGGCTGGGTGTCGCGTACGCCATCCTCCTCGACGCCGACGGGCAGCACAATCCGGATGAGATTCCGCGCTTTGTGGCGCGTGCGCGTGAGACCCGGGCGGACATGGTGGTCGGGAACCGCCTCACCGAGCGCACCCGCATGCCGTGGTTGCGGCTGGCCACCAACCACGTGACGAGCGCGGTCATCTCGCTGCTCGCGGGCCGGCGCGTGCCCGATTCGCAGAACGGCTACCGCCTGATCCGCCTCGAGCACTTTCGCAAGTTCCCGCTGACCACGTCGCGCTATGAAATCGAGTCGGAGATGATCATCCGGGCCGGCCGCGCGAAGGGAAGAATCGTTTCCGTGCCGGTTGAGACGATCTACGGCGACGAGACCAGTTTCATCAATCCGCTGATCGATACCGGACGTTTTTTGCGGATGGTCGCAAAGTCCTTCTTTTGGTAGACTGCGGCCTCCCGAGTCAGGCAACGGTGCGGTCAGGTGCTTCTGGCCGCCGGTAGTGATGCGCAAACGAATTCTGATTTCGAACGACGACGGTATTGGCGCTCGCGGCATTCAGGTGCTCGAGCGCGCATTGTTGCCGCTGGGTGACGTATTCGTCGTCGCGCCGGACCGCGAACAGAGCGCGAGCAGTCACTCGCTCACAGTTCGCCGGCCCATCGAGGTGCGCAAGCTGGACGATCGCCATTACAGTGTAAGCGGCACGCCCACCGACTGCGTCGTGCTCGCGTTGCAGGTGATCCTGGACGCCGCGCCCGACATCGTTGTCGGTGGAATCAACCATGGCCCGAACATGGGGGAAGACGTGACTTACAGCGGGACCGTCGCCGTGGCATTCGAGGGCACCATCCTCGGTGTCCCTTCGGTGGCGATCTCCGCGCTGCAGCGCACCGTGGCCGACGAGGAGAGCAACGGGCGCGTGGCGCGCCTGGTCGTGGAGCGCGCGCTGGAGCATGGCATGCCGGCCAAGTCGCTGCTCAACGTGAACATCCCCAACCCCGAGGTGTCGCCCCCCCGGGGACTGCGTATTACCAAGCTGGGTTCCCGCCACTACGAGAATTTCATCGAACCGGCCGCTCCAGGCCTGCAGAGCCATTACACCATCGGGGGCCGCGACCCGGTGTGGCGCGAGGATGACGGGACGGATATCGCCGCGGTGCGATTGGGCTACGTGTCCATCACGCCGCTGGATCTGGATCTTACCCATTACAAGGCCATCGTCGAGATGGAGCGCTGGAGGTTCGAACTATGAGGTGGCGCCAGTATCGAATCGCCCGGGAACGAATGGTGCGCGATCACGTCTACGGGCGCGGCATCCGTGATCCGCACGTGCTCGAGGCGATGCTGCGCGTGCCGCGCCATCTCTTCATCGACCGCGACGCCGGCGTCGAGGCGTACGCGAACCACTCCTACCCGATCGGATTCCAGCAGACGATGTCGCAGCCGTACATGGTCGCCTACCTCACCGAGAACCTGCGCCTCGAAGGCGACGAACGCGTGCTCGAAGTCGGCACCGGCTCCGGGTACCACTGTGCGGTGATCGCGAGCCTGTGCCGCGAGGTTTTCAGCGTCGAGCGCGTGCCCGACCTGGCGGAACGCGCGAGTTTTACGCTGCGCGATCTGCTGTACCAGAACGCCCACATCCGCTGCGGCGACGGCTCGCAGGGCTGGCCGGACGCGGCGCCGTTCGATCGCGTGCTGCTGACCGCGGCGGCAACCAGCGTGCCCAAGGTGCTGCTCTCGCAGTTGCGCGACGGCGGATTTCTGCTCGGCCCGGTGGTCCGCGCCGACGGGAGCCAGGAGATCGTCCGCCTGACCCGGGACGGGGAACGCTTCTCGGTGCAGCGGTTGATCGAGTGCTCGTTCGTGCCGCTCGTGCGCGAATCGCGTCCATCCAACGGCCGCGTACACGCCGCGCGCGTCGCCGACGGGGAGGCGCGTGGGTAGTCTGATTGCGCTCCTGTCGGGCTCGCCCCACGCACTGACCACGTTTCTGCTCGCGATGGCCCCCATCTCGGAGCTGCGCGGCGCCATCCCGTACGCGATGACCGTGGGCGGGATGACCTGGCAGCAGGCATACGTGATCGCGGTCATCGGGAATTTTGTGCCGGTGATTCCCATCCTGCTCCTGATCGGTCCGCTGTCGCGCTGGCTGTGCCGTTATCCCGTATTCGAGCGCTTCTTCAACTGGCTGTTTGCCCGCACGCGTCGCAAGGGCCGGCTCATCGAGCGCTTCGAGGCTCTCGGTGTCTGCCTGTTCGTCGCGGTGCCGCTACCGATGACCGGCGCGTGGACGGGCGCGGCCGCGGCGTTTGTATTCGGCGTTCGCCTCCGCTACTCGGTTCCGGCCATCGCGGCCGGCATCCTGATTGCCGGGGCCATTGTGACTCTGGTGGTCACCGGGGCCATCGGCTTCGTCGGCGTCCACGCCCCGCCGGCCCCGTGAGGGTGGGGAAGTATTGTGTTGATTCGGTCACAAAGCATGTTAATATGTCCCGACTCAGGCTGTGCGGGTTGGTACCCGGGCGGCATCGGGCATCACGTCGGGGCGTAGCGCAGCCCGGTTAGCGCGCCTGCTTCGGGAGCAGGAGGTCGGAGGTTCAAATCCTCTCGCCCCGACCATTTTCTTCCCACCATGAGCGACGAACGAGTGAAACCCGCACCGTTCGACGACGAGCACGCCGAGCCTTCGTACGACATTCAGGCACGGTACCTCGCGGAGATCGGCCGCTATCCGCTTCTCACTCCCGAACAGGAGATCGAGTTGGGCCGCAGGCTTGCTGAGGGCGACGAGGAAGCCAAACGCAAGCTCGTGATCTCCAACCTGCGTCTCGTCGTCACGATCGCCAAGCGCTACTCGCGCGGCGGCCAGACGCTGCTCGATCTCATCGAGGATGGAAATCTGGGACTGATTCGCGCGGCCGCGAAGTTCGACTATCGCAAAGGCTTCCGCTTCAGCACCTACGCGTCCTACTGGATCAAGCAGTCGATCAAACGCGGTATCGCAAGCCAGTCGCGCGCGATCCGCATCCCGGTACACATCCACCACCTGATCAACCGCTACCTGCGACTCGAAGAGGAGATGCGCAAGGCGGGCAAGGCCACCGACGACGAGGCGATGTCCGGGGCGATGGAGATCAGTATCAAACGTGTCAAGCTGGTGCGCACGCTGATCGCGGGTATCCGCGATGCCGACCCCGGTGCCAGCGCCGAGGCACTCCAGCGTCTCGCGGCGGACCCGATGAACCGCGGGCACGGCTCGCCGGAATCGCTGGTGACGCTGCAACTCGAAAACGAGGAAATGTCCAACCTCTTCGACCGTTGTCTCAACGCGCGCGAGCAGGAGGTGCTGACGCTCCGTTTCGGGCTCGACGACGGGCAGCCCAAGACGCTCGGCGAGGCCGGGCGCCAGGTGGGCGTGTCGCGCGAACGCGTGCGTCAGATCGAAAAGCGCGCGCTGCAGAAACTCAACCTCGTGTTGTCGGGAAAGCGCCGCGCGTCGGGCGATCCGGCCTGATGACCGCGATGGAGACGGGCATGATCGACCGCATCCGTTCCGCCATTCGCGATGTCCCGGATTTCCCCAAACCGGGAATCATGTTCAAGGACATCACACCGGTGCTCAACGACCCCGCGCTGTTCGCGCGCGTCATCGACCAGTTCGTCGAGCGCTATGCGCCGATGGGCATCGCGCGCGTCGCGGCGATGGAGTCGCGCGGGTTCATCTTCGGCGCGCCGCTCGCCGCCCGCATCGGCGCGGGGTTCGTGCCGCTGCGCAAGTTCGGGAAGCTCCCGCACACCACGGTCGCGGAGACGTTCAACCTCGAGTACGGCACCGAGACCCTCGAGATCCACACCGACGCGATCCAGCCCGGAGAGCGCGTGCTGGTGATCGACGACCTGCTCGCAACCGGGGGGACGGCGGAAGCTGCGGTCAAGCTGGTCAACCGGGCCGGCGGCGCCGTGGTCGAAATGGCGTTCCTGGTCGAGCTGAAATTTCTCGCGGGCCGCGTGCGCCTGGGCGGGATTCCGGTATACTCCATGGTCGTCTTCGACTAGATTTTCTGCCTGAAATTGTCGGAACAACGGCCCCGTAGCTCAGTTGGATAGAGCAGCGGTTTCCTAAACCGCGTGTCGGACGTTCGAATCGTCTCGGGGCCACCATTTCTCTGGTCTGTGTGAGTATTTCCATACGGGAGGTTTGTCGTGCGCCGCATCACGTTACTGACTGGAATGCTGCTGGCTGTGACGCTGTGGGGACCGGGCGCCACACGCGCGAGCGAAGATTCGCCCATCGCACTTCGCGAGGATCTCGCGGTCTACCACCGCGGCGTGTCCACGAAGTCCGAAGAGGCGCAGAAGTACTTCGACCAGGGGTTGATCCTGCTCTACGGGTTCAACCACGACGCGGCGATCGCGTCGTTCCGGCGCGCGGGCGAGCTGGATCCGAACCTCGCGATGGCGTGGTGGGGGCAGGCGGTTTCGGCCGGCCCCAACATCAACAACCCGCACATGGATGACGATGCCGCCAGGGCGGCCTACGACGCCGCGCAGCACGCACTGACGCTGGTCGATCACGCCGCGCCCGTGGAGCAGGGCCTGATCCGGGCGGTCGCGGTTCGCTACGCCTGGCCGCAGCCCGAGGACCGGCGCTCGCTCGACGTGGCGTACGCGGACGCGATGCGGGAGGTGTGGAAGGCCCACCCGAAAGACACCGACGTCGGCGCGCTGTTCGCGGACGCGGTGATGAACCTGCGCCCGTGGGATCTGTGGACGCCGGACGGCAAGGCGCAGCCCGAGACGCCGGAGATCATGCAGACGCTCGAGTCCGTGATCGCGATGGACCGCACGCACCCGCTCGCGAACCATCTCTACATTCATACCATGGAGGCCTCGCCGACGCCGGAGAAGGCGCTGCCGTCGGCCGATGTGTTGCGCGACCGCGTGCCGGGCGCAGGCCACCTGATCCACATGCCCGCCCACATCGATATCCGCCTCGGCCACTACAGCGACGCGATGGTCGCCAATCAGAAGGCGATCGAGGTCGACAAGTCATGGGCCGCGCAGGGCGGCTTCTACACGCTGTATCGGGCGCACAACTATCACTTCCTCGCCTATGCGGCCATGTTCGATGGCCAGCGCGACGTCGCCGTGGCGGCCGCGCGCGGGATGGTCGAGCAGATTCCGCTGGAGGTGGTGCGCGCGTTCCCCGACTTCCTCGACGCCTTTATGGGGGTCCCGACGCACGTGCTGGTTCGCTTCGGTCTCTGGGACGAGATACTTGCCGAACCCGCACCGCCCGCGGATCTCTTCGTGACGGTGGCGATGTGGCATTACGGGCGGACGGTCGCATACGCCGCACTGGACCGGGTGGACGAGGCGGCGAAGGAAATGGATGCGTTCCGGGCCGCGTGTGCGGCGGTGCCGGAGAGCCGCCTGGCCGGGAACAATACCGCGGCCACCGTACTCGAGGTCGGCCTGCCGATGGCGGAAGGCGAACTCGAATACCGCCGCGGCAACTACGACCACGCCTTCGAACTGCTGCGCACAGCGGTCGCGCGCGACGTCGCACTCAAGTACGACGAGCCGTGGGGTTGGATGATGCCGGTCAGCCACTCGCTGGGCGCGCTCCTCCTGGAGCAGGGGCGCTACGAGGAGGCCGAAGCGGTGTACCGCGCCGACCTCGTGCTGCACCCGGGTAACGGGTGGGCGCTCATGGGACTCTCGGAGTGTCTGAAGAAGACCGGCCGGGCCGACGAGGCCGCCGCGGTCGACCAGCGTTTCACAAGCGCGTGGTCGCGCGCCGACATCGCGATCAAGGCGTCCTGCTACTGCCGCAAGGATTTCTAGTTCCGGGACGGGTGCCGTCTGGCGACGCCACGACGGCGCCCGTACCGCGACGGGAAACGATTGTCCGCGCGCCGGCCTTCTGATATCACATGAGAAACAGCTTGTAACAGGCTGCCATAGTGCCGTTTATGGCGGCATCAGGTCGCGGCGTTTGCTATACTCGTAAGGCGCGGTGTCAACCTATCCGGCCGGCGGCGTCGATCGCTCCGGCCCCAGAGGCTCCCGGTGCGATGTCGTAGAACGAAGGCGGGGCGCGCCTTGGATCTCCGGCTCCGCCGGGTGCTTTTTTTTACCGGCCTTTGCCGTGTCCCACCCCAGTCTTCCGTTGCGGCGAAGGCGCACGCGTCGTTTAATCGCTAGCGATGCGCCGTGCAGTCATTATTCTGATCGTTGTTGTCGGTGGCCTGTTCGCGTGGCTGGTCACGCGCGGCGGGGCGTCCCGCGACGAGGTCTACACCGGCACGCTGGTGGGCCGTGACGTGCGCGTTGGCTCGCTGGTGGGTGGCCGCGTGGCCGGCGTAGCGGTCATGGAGGGTGACTCCGTGCACCCCGGCGACGTGATCGTGCGCCTCGAGTCGGAGCAGATCGATGCCCAGGTTCGCGAGCAGCGCGCGCGCGTCGCGCAGGCGCAGGCGGCGTACGACCGGGTTGTGACGGGTCCGAGGCGCGAGGAGATCGAGCGCGCGCGCATCGAGTGGGAGCGCGCGGAGAAGGAGCGCAAGCGCCTGGAAGCGTTGCTCGCGCAGTCGCTCGCCGCGGACGCCGACTACGACAACGCCGCCGCGGCCGCCGGACAGGCCTATCAGGCCTACGAGGAGCTGCGCCGTGGCAGCCGCAGCGAGGACCAGCGCGAGGCGGCGGGCGTGCTGGCGGCCGCCGAGGGCCAGCTGGACTACCTCCTCGAACAGCAGCGCGAGATGGTGGTGCGCTCACCGGATGCCGGGGTGGTGCAGACCTTCGTGCTGCGCCCGGGCGACATGGTCGCGGCCGGGCAGGCGGTTGCGTCCATCCTGCCGCGCACCGATCTCGACGTCCACGTCTACGTGCCCGAGGACGTGCTCGGGACAATCCGCGTGGGGCAGCGCGCGAAGCTCACCATCGACACATTTCCCGGGCGCCCGTTCGATGCCATCGTGGTGGCGATCCGCGACATGGCCGAGTACACGCCGCGCAACATCCAGACTCCGGAGCAGCGCAAGGACCGTGTATTCGCCGTGAAGCTCTCGGTCCCGATCGCGCCGGAACTCAAACCGGGTCTGACCGCGACGGTCCGCTTCGAGTAGCGATGCCCGCCGACCTGGGCATCGAGGTGCGCGGCGTCACGCACGACTACGGCACGGTGCGTGCGCTCGACGACGTGTCGCTCGCGATTCCGCGCGGGTCGATCTTCGGCCTCCTCGGCCCCAACGGTTCCGGAAAGTCCACCCTGATTCGTATTCTGTGCGGACTGCTGCGCCCGAGCGCCGGATCGGCCTCCGTCGACGGACTCGACGTGACGCGCGAGGCGGCACGCGTCCGGGGACATATCGGCTACGTGCCGCAACGTTTTTCGTTGTACGAGGATCTCACCGTACTCGAGAACCTCGACTTCTTCGCGTCCGTGTACGGACTGCGCGGCGCGAAGCTGCGCGAACGGCGCGAGTGGGTGATCGGGCTGACGGGCATCGGCCCGTACCGGGATCGACTCGCGGGCCAGCTGTCCGGCGGCTGGAAACAGCGCCTGTCGCTCGGCGCCGCGTTGATGCACGAACCGCGCGTGGTGTTTCTGGACGAGCCGACGGCGGGTATTGATCCCGTGGCGCGGCGCGAGCTGTGGAGCCTCCTGTTCGACCTTTCGGCGCAGAACGTCACACTGCTGGTATCCACCCACTACATGGACGAGGCCGAGCGCTGCGCGCGTGTCGGCTACCTGTTCCTCTCGCGCCTGCTCGTGGAGGGCGAGCCGGAGGACCTGCTGCAACTGCCGGAGATCACGCCCGAGGGGACGCGGCGCGTGGAGGCGGCGACCGACGGCAACGCCACGCGTGTGCTGCCCCGGGCGCGTTCGCTTCCGTACGTGGAGGACGTGACGATCTTCGGCAACAGCCTGCATCTGCTGGTGCCGAAGACGGTCGCAGACGAGACCATCCGCGCCGATCTTTCCGCCGAACTCGGCGATCAGGATATTCACATCCGCGCCATCGCACCCTCGCTCGAGGACGTGTTCGTGCGACTCACATATCTGCGCAGTGAGGAAGTGCGGCGGGGTGAGCGCGAGGGGAGGAGCGGGTCATGAGGGGTTTTTTCGCCGTGCTGCGCAAGGAAGCCATCCACATGCGGCGCGACCGGGGGACGCTGCGGATTGCGCTGATGATTCCGGTGTTTCAGCTGATCCTGTTCGGGTCCATCGACACCAACGTCACCGACATTCCCACCGCGGTATTCGATGAGTGCCAGTGCCAGGAGAGCCGCGATCTGATCGACGAACTCGTCGCCACCCGGACTTTCCGGATTACGGAACGGGTCGCGTCGGGCGACGCGTTGCGCGCCGCGATCGTCGCGGGGCACGCGCGTGTCGGTATCGGCATTCCGCCCGACTACGCCCGGCACCGGCTGGAGGGAACCGAGGCGACGTTCCTCGCGCTGATCGATGGCTCGGACAACACGGTCGCGTCGCAGGGGCTTGCCGCCATCGATGGCCTCGCGCTCACGATGTCGTTGCGCGAACTGCAGGCGAAGACCGGCACGAGCGACCTGCCCGTGGCGCCGCGCCCGCGCATCCTGTTCAATCCGGATACGCGCAGCGCGAACCTGCTGATCCCGGGTCTGATCGCGATTCTGCTGACCTTCTCCGGGACGCTGCTGACCGCGTACGCAATCGTGCGCGAGCGGGAACGCGGGACGCTCGAGCAGCTGATGGTCACGCCGGTGTCGTCCACCCAGCTGATCATCGGGAAGTTGATGCCGTATCTCGTGCTCGCGTTCATCCAGCTCGTCCTTGTGCTGGCGTTCATGAACACGTTGTTCCGGGTGCCGATCCACGGCAGTGTGTTGCTGCTCGCGGCGCTTTCGCTGCTCTATCTGGTCTCATTGCTGTCGCTCGGACTGATGATCTCGGCGCGCGCGAGCACGCAGATCGAGGCGACCCAGGCCGCACAGATGATCCTGCTGCCGTCGATCATGCTGTCGGGGTACATCTTCCCGCTTTCGTCGCTGCCGGCGCCGTTGCGCGTGATCTCACACGTGCTGCCGGCTACGCATTTCGTGTCGATATCGCGCGCAATCATCATCCGCGGGGCGACGTTTGGGGACCTGGTGGGGGAAGTCGCATCCCTGGGTGTGATTTCGGCGGTGTTGTTGTCGATGAGCATCGTCCTGTTCCGGCGCCGCCGCCTGTAGGGTTCCGCTTGCGCGCCGCTGCTCCGCGTCGTAGGCTGCAACGCGGGTTCGGTTATCCCAACTTCGTATGACGTCATCGGTATTCTTGCTCCGGGCGGGATTGATTCTCGCCCTCACCACCCCCGCCTGCTCGGGTCTCGCCCGCACGGACGGCGCCCGCTTTCCCGAACCCGCGCCGGATGCCATCACGTTCTGGGGGCACGCGTGCGCCTACATCGACGTGGGTGGGGTGGGCGTGGTGACGGACCCGGTGTTTCGCAGCACGCTGGTTTCCCGGTATCGGCGCGGTCCCGCGCCGCCGCCAGCGTCGTACGCCGCGGCGCGCGTGGTGCTGATCTCGCATGCGCACCCCGACCACCTCGACGTCCCGACGCTGCAAACATTCCCCGCGGGCACGGTGGTGCTGTGCCCGGTTCCCGCCGTCGAGCACACCGCCCGGAGCGGGCTTGACGTGCGCGCGATGCGCCCCGGCGACGTGTTCGCATTCGACGGCGGCACCGTTACCGCGGTGGTGGCCTTCCATATGGCGGGGCGCTGGGGCCTGCACGCGCAAGCGGACGGGGGGGCGCTCGGGTATGTGATCGAGACGTCCGACGATGTGATCTATTATAGCGGCGATTCCAACTATTTTTCCGGCTTCGCCGACGTTGGCTGGACCTTCGATCCCGACATTGTGTTGTTGAACATCAACGGTCACCTCACCGGCACCGACGCGGTTCGCGCGGCGTGGGCCACGCGTGCGCGCGTGGTTATCCCGCTGCACTGGGGGACCTACCCGTACTGGGTCCTGGGCGGGAACCGCCGCCCACGCAGCGAAGCGATGCTGACCGGCCTGCTGGATGGGCGCCTGCGCCTCCTGGAGGTGGGGGAGGCGTACCCGCTGGACGAGATCAGCCATTCGCGGCACGCGCTGCCGTGACACCGGAGCGGCGCTTCCGGTAATCGGTCCGGAAGCGTATAATGCCCGGCGAGCAGGCGCCCGCCGGCTCGCACTCGAAACCACCGATAGAAAGAACAAAGAAACCATGAGCTTCGTAGACCGTGTCGTTGCCGCAACGCTGCCCGCCGTTCCCAAACCCATTGTGCGCAAAGTCGCCGGCCCCTACATCGCCGGTGAGCACCTCGACGACCTGCTGCGCGTTTCGCGCGCGATGAACGGGGATGGCTACATGGTCGCGGCGGCGATCCTGGGCGAGTTCGTCTCGCGCAAGGAGGAGTCGCTTGCCGCCGTCGGCGAGTACAAGGGGCTGCTCGCGAGCCTCAGCGAGAACAAGATCGACGCCTACATCCACGTGAAGCCGACGCACATGGGGCTCAAGATCGATCGCGACTTCTGCCTCGAGAACATCCGTGAGGTGCTGCGCTTCGCGGGCGAACGCGGCCAGTTCGTCCGGCTGGACATGGAGGACTCAACGTGCATCGACGACACCCTCGCCGTCTACTACCGGCTGCGCGAGGACTTCGACAACGTGGGCGTGGTGATCCAGGCCCGCATGCGCCGGAGCCTCGAAGACATCCGCAAGCTCGCGTCGGTCAAGGCCAACGTGCGCATATGCAAGGGCATCTACATCGAGCCACACAGCATCGCGTACACCGACCCGGAGCTGATCAGCCGCAATTTCACGCTTCTGCTGGAAGAAATGATCAAGGGCGGCTGCTACGCCGCGATCGCCACCCACGACGAACGCCTGGTGTTCGACGCCTACCGGTTGCTCGACCAGTACGGAGTTGAGAAGGAAGCGTACGAGTTCCAGATGCTGCTGGGCGTGCTGGCCCCGTTGCGCGGGATCATCCACGACGCCGGGCACCGGCTGCGCGTCGCCGTGCCGTATGGTCCGCACTGGTACGCGTATTCGGTCCGCCGTCTGCGCAAGAACCCGGCCGTCGCGGGCTACGTGCTCAAGGCGATGCTGAAGGGATGACGTGCCGCACGGTCGCGACGACTACATCCACGGAACCGGCCGCGAAGAACAGCAGCGCCTGTCGCGTCTGAACCAGCTCATCAACGCCTCGTCGTTGTCGCGGCTCCGCATCCAGCCGGGCGAACGCGTGCTCGACGTCGGGAGCGGGATCGGCCAGATGGCGCGCGCGATGGCCGCCGCGGCCGGCACCGCCGGCGTGGTGGTCGGTGTCGAACGCAGCGCGGCGCAGATCGTGGAGGGGCGGCGCCAGGCGGGGGCGGCGATCGCCGGCCTGGATATCCGCGAGGGCGACGCGCTCGCGTTGCCGTTGCGCGATGACGAGTGGGGTTCCTTCGGCGTTGCCCACACCCGCTTCCTGCTCGAACACGTGCGCGAACCCGATCGCGTGGTCGCCGGTATGGTGCGTGCGCTGCGCCCCGGCGGGCGCATCGTCCTCGAGGACGACGACCACGACGTGCTCCGCCTCCACCCGGCGCT
>DASUGO010000152.1:0-2945 GCA_036273975.1 Candidatus Krumholzibacteriia bacterium | reverse complement strand
TTCAGGGTACCCAAATACTCATCCAGCCTCTCGTATCCGACGGTCATGCCGTCCTTCATGCCGGTGCCGAGTGCGGTGTCGCGGGCTTCCTTGCTTGCATAACGAATCGTCATCACCAGCGTGGTCTGTCCGCCCACCTCGGTGAGTTCGATCGTGTTGGTTGATTCGGGCCATGGATCGCCCCACGACTCGGTGCTCACCACGCGCTTCGGCGGATCGACTTCCTTGTTTACACCAGTGATCGTGATGCCGCTTCCGCCGGGCTTGGACCAGGTGTAGCGGAATTCGCCGCCGGGACGGAGGTCGTTCTTGCACTCCGACATCGTCCACCCATACGGGCCCATCCAGTTAGGCATGTGCTTGCAGCTCGTGTGCACGTCGAAGACGAGCTTCGCGGGCGCGTCGAAGACGCGGGTGACGACGACGTCGGTGTCGGTGGGCGTCGTGAACGTGGTAGCGTGCTTATTTGTGGCGCGCATTCTTCCTCCTCTCCTTCGAATTGAGTTGTGCGAGATAGAAGTCGAGTCTCTGGTAGCTCTCGTCCCAGAACTGCCTGAAGTCACTGGCCCATTCGGCCACTTCCCTGAGCGGTGCCGCCTCCAGCCGGCACGGGCGCCACTGCGCATCACGTCCCCGCGCGATGAGCCCGGCGCGCTCGAGCACACGCAGGTGCTTCGAGATCGCGGGCCCGCTCATGTCGAACGGCTCGGAGAGTTCGCCCACCGTTGCTTCCCCGGCAGCCAGTCGGGCCAGGATGGCTCGGCGGGTCGGGTCGGCGAGTGCGGCGAAGGTGGTGCTGAGTTGGTCGGCCATCGGATATCTAACCGTTTGGTTATCTAACCTGTCGGTTAATTACACTCCCCGGCGGCCCCCGTCAAGAGCGAATATTCAGGCCATCCATGAGTAGGCGGGCCCATGCAACGAGTCGCGGCGCTCTATGACATTCATGGCAACCTGCCGGCGCTCGAGGCCGTCCTGGAGGACGTTCGGCGCGAAGCGGTCGACGCGATCGTCGTCGGTGGCGACGTGATGCCGGGGCCGATGCCGCGCGAGTGCCTGGACCTGATCTACTCCACCGGGATCCGAACGGAGTTCGTGCGTGGGAATGGCGAAAGCGCCGCGTTCGAGTCGCTGCGTGGTGGGACGCTCGAGAAGATTCCCGAGCCATTTCGCGAAGGAATCCGATGGAGTGCGAACGAGCTGCCTGACAAATACGTCGCCGCGCTGACGTCATGGCCGCTGAGCATCAGGGTACGCGTGCGTGGTCTGGGTGTGGTGCTGTTCTGCCACGCGACGCCGAGGAGCGACACGGAAATCTTCACGCGCCTGTCGCCTGACGAGCGGGTGCGGACGATGTTCAACGGCGCTGATGCGAAGGTCGCGGTGTGCGGGCACACGCACATGCAGTTCGATCGCACGGTGGATTCGCTGCGCATCGTGAACGCCGGGAGCGTGGGGATGCCGTTTGCGGATCCGGGAGCGTATTGGCTCTTGTTAGGCCCTGACGTGGCGCTGCGTCGTACACAGTACGATTTCGAGGCTGCTGCGGCCCGGATTCGCGGTTCCGCGTTTCCCGGCGCCGATGTGTTCGCGACGTCGGTGCCTGGTCCACGTTCCGAGTCCGAAATGCTCGCGTTGTACGAGCGCTAGGGAAGCTCTGAAGTACACCGATTCACAATCCGTGCTGGTATCATGAGAGTAGTTAGGCGGTGTTAGGCGGTCCGGCCGGCCGCGAAATGCTCCGGTTTGGCCTCCCGTACCACTCGCGGAGGCCTCTGCACCCCCTCGACGTCGCTCTTAGAGACACGTTGCCCATCCCGGCCGCAATCGTTTTCGCGCGCGAAACAGATTCGCCAGCATGAAGGCGGCGTACACCCGCACCGTGTTCTTCTGGAGCCCTCGATACCGCACCTTCGTGAAGCCGAAGATCGCCTTCACCGTGTGATACGCATGCTCGCCCCAGGCCCGTCGCCGCGACCGCGTCCGATTGATCCACTTTTCGTGTTCCGTCAGCGGCTTCGCCTTCGTGCCGCGCCGGTTCACCCGGTAGGCGATCCCCAACCCTTCGAACATTTCGCGGTGCCCCTGGCTCCAGTACGCCTGGTCGCCGTACAGGACCCGCTCCTGACCGCTCAGTAGCGCCGGCAACTGGTTGATATCCGCCTGCGCCGCATCCGTGGTGTGAATCGAGTGCACGAGCCCCTTGAGATCGCTGCCCGTGTGCACCTTCATCCCGAAATACCACTGCTTCCCCTTCCGCGTTTGGCGCATCTCCGGATCACGCGTCTCGGCCTCGTTCTTCGTCGAACTCGGTGCGTGCAGAATCGTGGCATCGACGATCGTGCCCCGCTTGACCAGGAGCCCCTTCCGCTCCAGGAGCGCATTCACCGTCTCAAACAGCGTTTCGGTCAGCGCATGCTTCTCCAGCCGGTGCCGGAAATGCAGAATCGTGGTTTCATCCGGGACCGCATCGTCCCCGAGCTCAATCCCCACAAACCGGCGAATCGATTCGCTGTCGTAGAGCGCGTCCTCCATCGCCGGATCGGAGAGGTTGAACCATTGCTGACAGAAGTAGATCCGGAGCATGCGCTCGAGGGGCATCACGCCCCGCCCGCGCTTCGGCGCCGGATACTTCGGGGCGACGACGGCGAGGAGTTGCGCCCAGGGGATCGCCGCTTCCATCTCCGTGAGGAACCGCTCGCGCCGCGTCCGCTTCTTCTTGCCATTCCACGCGAGCCCCGCGAATGTCTGTTGCTGTCCCATGCGTCGCTCCCGAAATCGCCGTGAGGTCGGGAGGCAATACTTCACGCGTTAGGTTCAAGCGCAAGCATATTCTTCAGATGTTCCCTAGTACCATCGCGACGATCGAAAGTAGGCTGTGACGTTGCATAGTCACTGTACTCCGCCACCTAACGGATGGCGTTCTGCTGCGGTGGACCTAATAA
>DASUGO010000151.1:0-14426 GCA_036273975.1 Candidatus Krumholzibacteriia bacterium | reverse complement strand
CGATTTCACCAACGTGCAGCGCGCGGCGCAGGCGTACAACGGGCTCTGGTTCGATCTCGACAACAATCCGAACACGGGTGTTTACGGCAAGGAGCACCAGGAGCACTGGTACCTGCCCAACAACAATCCGGTACCGGTGGCGATCACGAGTTTCCAGCCGTACGTCGAGAATGGCGCGGTGCGCCTCGCGTGGGAAACGTGGACAGACGCGGGGCTTACGGGTTTCGAACTCCTGCGCGCCATCGGCTCGGGCGACCTCCGGGCGCTGAGCGACAGGATGCTTCCCGGGAACCAGCACGATTTCATTGACCGTTCCGTCATACCCGGTACGCGCTATGAGTATCAGCTTGTCGCGCACAGCTCGGATGGATTCGCCGCGTCATCACCGCGCGTGAGCGCCGTCGTGCCCGCGGCGGGGCTTGCACTGCGCCAGAACGTACCCAACCCGTTTGCCGCGCAGACCACGGTGTCGTACACATTGCCCGAGCGTGGAAACGTGGAAGTGTCGGTTTACGACGTGGCGGGACGGCGCGTGGCGACAATCTTCTCCGGCGAGAGGTCCGCGGGGGACCACGCTGTAGAATGGAATGGAGTGGGTGATAACGGCGAGCGCGTGGGCGCGGGCATCTACTTCTGTCGAATCGAAGCGGGAACGCGGTCGGTGACGCGCAAGATGCTTGTGGTCCGGTAGGGCTACTCGCTCTTTTCCATCCAGCGGCCCACGCGGCCGTCGGAGTGCGATGTGGTAAGCTTGGTGTCGGCGCCGTTGCCCCAGCGGGCTTCGATTTCCTTCATCAGTTCCTCCACCATGTCCTCTTCCTTTACCTTGCGGCTGATCTTGCCGTCGAGGTAGATGAGGCCTTCGCCGTCACCGGCGGCGATCCCGATGTCGGCGCCGGCGGCTTCGCCGGGGCCGTTGACCGCGCACCCCATCACCGCGATGTTGATCGGCTGGCGAAGATGCGCCGTGCGCTTCTCGACTTCCTCCGCAATCCGGAACAGGTCGATGCGATTGCGCGCGCAGGTCGGACACGCGATGATGCGCGGCGTGTTGGACTGGATGTGCAGCGCCTGCAGGATCTTCTGCGCCACCTTCACCTCGTCCACCACGTCGGCGGCCAGCGACACACGCATCGTGTCGCCGATGCCTTCGTGCAACAGGATGCCGAGCCCCACCGAAGAGACCACCGCACCGCTCAGGCCGGGTCCCGACTCGGTAATACCGATGTGGCGCGGATAGGTGGACTTGCGCGCGAACAAACGGTAGGCGGCGAGCGCCAGCGGCACGTGCGACGCCTTCAGCGACACGATGATGTCGTGGAAGTCGTGCTCTTCGAGCACGGCGATGTGTCGGAACGCGCTCTCCACCATCGCCTCGGGCGTGGGGAAGCCGTACTTCATCAGGAGGTCCTTCTCCAGCGATCCGCCGTTGACGCCGATGCGGATGGGGAGTTTGTACTCCTTGGCCTTCTGCACCACGGCCGCCACGCGGTCCTTGCTGCCGATGTTACCGGGATTGATGCGCAGCTTCGCGATGCCCGTGCCCGCCACCTCGATGGCCATCCGGTAGTTGAAATGGATGTCGGCCACCAGCGGCACGCCGATCTGGCGGACGATCTGCTCGGTGGCGCGCACGCTCTCGATGTCGGGGACGCTGACCCGGGCGATATCGACGCCCGCGTCTTCCATGCGCTTGATCTCGTCGACGGTCCGGCGCACGTCCGTGGTGGGCGTGGTGGCCATGGACTGGATGGAAATCGGGGCGCCCCCGCCGACGGCGACCGCGCCGACCATGACCTGGCGAGTGGGTTGATACGGTGTGTGGCTCACGGGTCAATCCTGGTTCGGTAATGGGACGTTGCCAGCGGGCGAATGAGACAAAGGTACACGGCGCTCCGGCCCGGGCGCAAGGTGTCTCCGCCGCCACAACGAGTGAAGCCCGTGATGGATCCTCGTCTGCCCTGGCTGCCGTGAAAGAGGGAGAAATTCGGCTGCCTGGCCTAAGAGGATCGATCCCGGGCTCCACCCGACTCGTCCGAGTATGTTTTCACCGGCGGGTGATGCAGGACTCCCGAACCATTCGTCCCACACCAAGGTGTATCGCTAGGATCCGAACCCCCCGCCGGTGATACTTCCTGGAGGCTGAAAAAGAAATTCCGGTGACCGGTGCTCCAGTGGACTTACGCCCCCACCGTCCACAGGTGCTGTACTACGCAAAGATGCTCGGTCACCGGAATTAAGTCCGTGTCGAAGTACGAGCGTACGAAACGATATTCCTGCCTTTGGTACAATGAGGCTTTATCGGGTATTGTTTGGGTATTTATCCAAGTCCCCGCTGTGACCGCAGATAGGCCGCCAGGTTGATCTCCCGGTGGTCGATCTGGAGCTTGCGCCGGATCGATTGCCGGTGTTTGTGGACTGTCTGGGACGAAAGCCCCAGGGAATCCGCAATCTGTTTGGACGACCGGCCCGCCCGGATCATCTCCAGGATGTCCAGTTCCCGCGGTGTCAGCTTGGAGACGTTGTTCTTGAAGTGGTCCAGGTGGTGCCCGGTGACCTCGTCCAGATTCTGCTGGAGCCGGTCGAACTCGCGGACCGGCAGATTTCCGTCCTCGTGGAGCTTCTTGAGCATCGGGCGCACGAGGTTGTCGACGCTGGCGCACAGTTCGTGCCGGTACTGTTCCTTCTCCTGCTCCAGGTGTTCCAGCACCTCGTTGAGCGCGATGTTCTTGCGAACCAGCTCCACATGGTCGCGGCGCAGCTTCTCGGTGGTTTCCCGCAACCGCTCGTCCGCCAGGCGGACTTCGGTGACGTCGCGCGTGACCGCGAGCAGGCACGGCTGCCCGTCCAGCTCGATGAACTCGGCGGATACCAGGCACGAGCGGTGAGACCCGTCCTTGATGGTGACGTCCATCGGGAAGTTGCGAACGCGCTCGTCGCGCCTCAGCGCCTCCAGCAGGGCCGCACGCTGTGCGGGATCGCTCCAGATGCCGAGCGACAGCGACGTCCTGCCGACGACCTCATCGCGGGTATAACCGGTGATGCGCTCGAAGCCCTCGTTGGCCTCCACGAACTCGCCGGTCTCGACGTGACTGATGGTGATCGAGTCGGGGCTGCTCTCGAACGCTTTCGCGCAACGCTCGTGCGTCCGGCGCAGTTCCAGCTCGACCGAAAGACGCTCGGTGATGTCGCGATAGTTCATCACGACGCCGCGGACGTCCTCGTTGTCGAGCAGATTCTGGACCACCACCTCGAGCGTCCGCCACGAGCCGTCCTGGTGCCGGGCGCGCACCGCACCCAGCCGGACGATGCCCCCGTCGCCGTAGACGCGCTTGAGCGCGTCCACCGCCCGCGGCATGTCTTCCGGATGGACGAAGTTGAGCGGGTTCGTCCCCAGCATCTCCCGCGGTGGGTAGCCGAGGACGCTCTCCACCGAAGGGCTGGAGTACAGAGTCTTGTAGTCCGGTCCGATGACCTTGATGACGTCGAACGCGTTCTGAATGAGTGCTTTGAAGAGTAGCGCTGCGCGTGCGGCGTCGAGCGGTTCCTGAAGGTTCGGTTTCATGGCGCTCCGCCGGGTTTGGGTATAAAGTCGGTACGGAATAAGAATAGGCGCACGGCCCCGGATAATCAAGGGGGTGGCTCTTGCGCCTTGTGGTATCGTCAGTTATAGAGATGGAAGCCCCCCGGCCATGAGCGAGAATTCCACGATACCCACCCCGCGCGAGAGCGCGGACCGTTTTCCGTCCGACCCCGGGGTCTACCTGTTCAAGGACGAGGCCGGGCGCATCCTCTATGTGGGCAAGGCGCAGTCGTTGCGCACCCGGATCCGCAGCTATTTCCGCGACGGCGCCGACGGCCGCGCCCAGATCCAGTTCCTGGTGCAACGCGCCCGCTCCCTCGACTTCATCGTCACCGAGACCGAGCAGGAAGCGCTCATCCTCGAGAACAACCTCATCAAGAAGCACCGGCCGCGCTACAACGTCGTCTTCAAGGACGACAAGACGTACGTTAATCTCCGCCTCAATACCGACCACCCATTTCCGCGCCTCACGGTGGTCCGGCGTCCGCGCCGCGACGGCGCGGCATATTTTGGCCCGTTCGCGTCCGCGGGTTCGGTGCGGCAGACGCTGCGCACCATCGGGAGGCTGTTCCCGATGCGCACCTGCAGCGACGTCGAGATGGCCAGCCGCACGCGGCCGTGTCTCTACTACTACATCAAGCGCTGCCCGGGTCCGTGCGTCGGGCACGTGGGCGCCGAGGAATACGGCGAGACCGTCAAGCGCGTGACGATGTTTCTCAAGGGGCGGGGAACGGAACTGATCAAAGTGCTGCGCGACAAGATGGAACTCCAGTCGGCCGAACGCCGCTTCGAGGAGGCCGCGCGCACGCGCGACCAGATATTCGCGATCCAGCGTGTCATCGAGCGGCAGCGGATCACGTCGCCGCAACGGGCCGAGCGCGACGTCTTCGCGACCTGCCACCGCGATGACCGGCTCGTGATCCAGCTGCTCACCGTTCGCGATGGCGAAGTTTCGGGCGCCGAGACGTTCTCGTTTGGAAGCGCGCTCGAGGCCACCGACGTGCATCTGGCGTCGTTCCTCAATCAGTACTATCAGAGCGGCGTGACGATTCCCGACGAGATCCTGCTCGCGGAGCCGGTGCCGGATGCGGGCGCGCTCGCGAGTCTGCTTTCGGAGCGCGCCAAACGCACCGTGCGCATCGTCGTGCCGCAACGCGGCGAGCGGGCGGATCTGATCGAGCTGGCGCGCAAGAACGCGCGCATCGCGTTCGACGAAGGACGCGGCGGTGATCGCAACCGCGAACTGCTCGAAGACCTCAGGGAATTGTTGCTGCTCGAACGCTACCCGCGTCGCATCGAGTGCTTCGACATCTCGAACATCCAGGGCACGCGTGCGGTTGGCTCGCAGGTGACGTTCATCGATGGTGAGCCCACCAAGGGGTTGTACCGCAAGTACAAGATCCGCGGGGCCGCGGCGCCCGACGACTACGCGATGATGCGCGAGGTACTGGAGCGGCGCATCGCGCGCGGCCTCAAGGATGGTGACCTGCCGGACCTCCTGATCGTGGACGGCGGGCGCGGGCAGCTGAACGTCGCGCTGGATGTCATCACCCGGCTCGGCGCCGATACGGTGGCCGCGGTGGGTATCGCCAAGGTGCGGACCGATGGCAACCGCAAGGTCCGGGGCAGCGAGCGCATCCACCTGCCCGGACTGGCCGACTCGATACTGCTGGACGGCGCCTCATCGGCGCTGTTTCTGCTGGAGCGCATCCGCGACGAGGCGCACCGGTTTGCCATCACCTACCACCGGGCGCTGCGTGGGCGGGCGATGGGGGAGTCCCGGCTCGATACGATCCCCGGGGTGGGCCCGGTGCTGAAGCAGCGCCTGTTGGCGGAATTCGGGAGCGTGGAGCGGATTCGCAAGGCGAGCGTCGAGCAGATCGCCGAGGTTCCCGGGCTCTCGCGACGCCGGGCCCAGGCGATCAAGGACGCCCTCGGCTAGCCCCGGAGCGGCCTCCCGCTGTCCCGGCAGGGGCTTGAACCCGTTGACTTTCCGGCATTGGCCCCCTATGATCCGGGTGTCCCGGCGCCACCCCTCACCATTGAGCGGGACGGGCGGCGGATCCCCCCACCGGTTATCACGCAATTCATACGGATTTCTGGAGGTTTTCGAGGTGAATTCGAAGCCAGTTCTCGCTCTGATCGCCGTCGCAGCGCTCGTTATCGCCGCGTGCGAGGATACCACCCAGCCGCCCCCGCCGGGCGCGCCGCCCCAGATCAGCACCAGCGCGACCTATCAGCGCTCGGTCGATACCGGGCTGCCCAGCAACGACGTGTTCAGCATTCTCGTTACGAGCGAGGGCGAAGTGTGGATCGGGACGCAGGCGGGAATTGCCATCTATCCCAACATCAGCTCGACCAAGCGTTCTGGAGACGTCATCAACGAGCTGAACGGACTTCCCAATCCGCAGGTGCGGTCCATGGCCGAGTACAACGGCAAGATTTACGCGGCGACGTGGGGCGGTGGACTTGGCGTCTTCGACATGGGAACCGACCAGTGGAGCCAGTTGAAGACGGCCCAGGGCCTCCGGGCCGGCGAGGTGGCCGACATTGCGATATCACCCACCGAAGACCGCCTGTATTTCGCCACCGCGAACGGCGTCAGCATCTATAACCCGACCGCCAATTCGTTTTCGAGTTTCATTCCGCCGAATCTGCTGGATCCGATCGTCTCGTCGGTTGACCTGCGCGATGTCGGCGGTGTCATCGAGCGCTGGTACGGACCGCGCTACGAGCCGTTCCTCACCACCGCGGACCGGTCGAAGCACGGTATCACCGTGTCGCGCGGTACCAGCACGGTAATCAAGTACACCCTCGCGAACTCCGATCTGGCCGAGGCCCGCGTCAACGATGTCTACTATGACAGTCAGAATGACGTTTTCTGGGTGTCGTATGCCGTGAGCGGCATCGCCATCGTCAACACGGCCAACAGCACCTGGACCTATCAGACCACCGTCAACGGACTCCCGTCGAACACCGTCTATAATGTGACGCGTGCCGCCGGAACCATGTGGGCGGCAACCCAGCACGGGCTCGCCCGCCTCAAGACCGACGGCCGGTGGCAGGGGTACAGCCGCAGTGGCGGCCTGCAGGCCGACCGCGTGCGTCGTGTCTACTCGGACGACGGCGAGCGTCTGTGGCTGGCGTTCATCGAGGGTGGCGCCGCGCGCGTCAATCCCGCGAGCGCAAAGTAAGCGCCTGTCCCGCCGCGGTCACGGGATCTCGAGGTACTTCGGGAAGCGCGTGAGGTTGCGAATACCCGTGCGGGTGACCAGCACGGTGTCTTCGATGCGCACGCCGCCGATCGGGTGGTAGTAGAGACCCGGCTCCACCGTTACGACCATTCCCGCTTTCAGTACCGTGTCGTTGAGCGCGATACGCGGCGGCTCGTGGATTTCGAGTCCCAGCCCGTGCCCGGTGCCGTGGAAGAATCCCTGCATACGCCCCTTCGCCTCGCCGGTCGGAAAGCCGCGCGCTTCGAACAGATCGAGGATCGCGCCGTGGATGTCGCGTGAATGGACATCGTGCCGGATCATCCGCAGCGCCATGCGCTGCGCAGCGAGAACGGTCTGGTAGATGTCGGACACCATCTCGCTCGCGGATCCCTTGACGAAGGTTCGCGTGATGTCGGCGAAGTAGCCCGACTTCTCGGAACGCGGAAAGATGTCGATGATGATCGGCTGGCCGGCCCGGATCGGCCCGCCCCCGACGTCGTGCGGGTCGCATCCGCGAACCCCCGCGGCGACGATGGTATGCGAGGGTATGCAGCCGCGCGCGAACACCTCGCCATTGATGACCTTGCGGAGTTCCTCGGCGGTGAGCTTTCTGCCGTCGTGCATGACCCAGCCGTTCCTGATCCGCGCCGCACGCAACAGGTCCACGCCGGCCTGCAGACCGGCCTCGGTGTCGCGCATCGCCTTGCGGATGGCGTTCACTTCCGCCGGCTGCTTCAGCATGCGTTCGGGGAACAGGGATTCCCGCGCCACGCTGACGCGCACCTTGTGACGGCGCAGCCCTTCGACGAGCCCGGCGGCGGCGGTGCCCGAGACGGTGATGGAGCGGATGCGCAGTTCGCGCAGCACTTCCGCAATGATCTCGGAAACCCCGGGCGCGCGGCCGGTCCGCTCCATGGCGCGGGCAGCAAAACGCGAGAGCGGCAGCACGCGGTGGGCGTTCGACTGTTTCCGGGCCCGTCCGATCTCGAGATCGCTCATGACCATGATTCGCCGGCCCGCCGCGGTCCGGATGAACACGAACGGGTCGGGGCAGAAGAATCCGGTGGCGTAGAGAACGTCGGCGTCGGATTCGCTGGACGCATAGAGTAGAATATTGTAGGCCTTTTTCTTTGAGCGATTCACGGGTTGCCTCCTCACGGTTTCCCGTGATCATCGCAGCCCAGCAAGGGACTGTCCAGCAAGGGACTGTAAAGATAGACCATGGCCTTCGACAAGCGCATCGATCTGCATACGCACTCCAACCATTCGGACGGGGTCCACGCGCCCGCCGTGCTCGTCGACCTGGCCAAGTGGAAGGGGATCTCCGCGATCTCCCTGTGCGACCATGACTCGCTCGAGGGCTATCCCGAGCTCGAGGCGGCCGCGCGCAAGGAGGGCGTCGAGTTCATCACCGGTGTGGAGCTGAGCTGCGAGTACGTCGGCAAGGACCTGCATATCCTCGGATACGGTGTCGATCGCACCGACGAACAGCTCCAGACGCTGTTGCTGGAATTTCGCGCGACGCGGCAGCGGCGCGGCGAGTTGATCGTGGAGAAGCTGGCCACCCAGGGCGTGCATCTCGACATCGGGCAGGTGCTGGCCAAGGCGGCCGGCGGCGCGCTGGGACGGCCGCACATCGCCGCCGCGCTGCTCGAAGCGGGCTACGTCTCCGACTTCGGGTCGGCGTTCAACAAGTACATCGGCGAGGGCTGCCCGGCCTACGTCGACAAGTACAAGATGAAGCCGGATGATGCCGTGGCCGCCATTCACGCCGCGGGCGGACTCGCATTCGTTGCCCACCCCGGTTACTACCTCGAGGACGAAGCCGCGTTTCGCGAACTGCTGCGCAAGGGCTTCGACGGTGTCGAGGTTTACCACCCGCACCACCAGCCGCACGTGATCGCGCGTCTGCTGGGCATCGCCCGCGACCACGGCTTGCTCATCTCGGGCGGTTCGGACTTTCATGGGTTTGCCGGGCGCGACAACCTCGGCGAACCCCCGGTGGACTACGCGTTGCTCGAACGCATTCGGGAAGCGCTCAACGAGACAGGTTCGCGATGATCGCCGAAGGCAGAGAAGCTCCGGACTTCACGCTGAAGGCGGATGACGGCAAGGAAGTTTCGCTGTCGGACTTCCGGGGACGCCCGGTCATCCTGTTCTTCTATCCCAGGGCCGACACCCCCGGGTGAACGGCCGAAGCATGCGATTTCCGTGATGAGATCGCCGCATTCGAGAAGCGCAAGGCCGTGGTCCTCGGCATCAGCAAGGACTCGGTCGCCGCGCAGGCCAAATTCCGCGCCAAATACGAACTCCCGTTCCCGCTCCTGAGTGACGCCGACGGCAAGGTGTGCGACGCCTACGACGTCATCAAGGACAAGTCGATGTACGGGAAGGTATTCAAGGGGATCGAACGGTCCACGTTCATCATCGACGCAGACGGCAAGGTGCAGAAGATCTACCGCAAGGTGAAGGTGGCCGGACACGCGCAGGCCGTGCTCGACGACCTCTAGGTCAGCGTCCGCCGGTCCGCGCGGGAACGCGATAATGCAGAAAGACGTCGTCGCCTTTGCGGCGTACGCTCTCCAGCTTCAGGTGCAGATGGTCCTTCCACAGGAAGCCCGCGCCGTCCAGCAACGACGGCGCCTCGGTGCCTCCGATCAGTCGCGGCGTAACCGTGACGTACAACTCGTCCACCAGGCCGGCCTTCGCAAATGCAAAGTGGACCTCGCCACCGCCTTCCAGCAACAGATCGTGCAACCCGCGCCGGTTCATTTCCCGGACCACCGCGCGCGGTGAGAGCGTCCGCGCGGGCAACACCACCACATCCGCCACGCGCGCAAAGCGCTTGACGCGCGCGGCCGGGGCGTCGCGGCCGGTGAAGACGATCCGGTCGACGCCGACCGCCTGGAAGAAGTGCGAGCGGATGGGAATGTCCAGCGAACTGCTCAGCACCACGTTGACCGGGTGCGGCGCGCCCTTCTGCCGCGTACGCCGGGCGCGCAGGTCGGGGTAGCGGATCTTCATCGCGTAGCCATCGTGCCGGACGGTACCCGCGCCCACGATCACCGCGTCGGCGCCCACGCGCAACTCATCCATCAGACGCCGGTCGTGTTCGCCGCCGAGCGCGAAGTGCTCGCGCCGGCGCGTCGTGATGCGGCCGTCGACGCTGACGGCCATGTTGACGGATATCTTCCCGGCTGTCGGCATGCCGCGTGGGTCAGGCAAAGATGCGCCGCAGGCGTTCCACCGCGTCGTTGATGACCGGAACCGGCGTGGCCGAGAACGACAGCCGCACGTTATCGGTGAAGTGGTGCCCGAAGCACGATCCGTACACCGTCGCAATGCCGTTCTCGAGCAGCATCCGGTAGATGTAGTGGTTGCGCTCTTCACCCGCGAGATTGTGCGGAATGACAGCGGTGAAGTTGGGGAACATGTAGAACGCGCCCGCGGGCCGGTCGGCCGTGATGCCCGGCAGGTCCTTGATGCCCTCGTTCAGCGTGTCGCGCCGCCGCCGGAACTCGTCCAGCATGGTCGCGATCGCCTTGCGGCTCTCCGACACGTTGTTCAGCGCCTCGGCCGCGGCGAACTGGAGGAACGTCGTCACGCCCGCGGTCTGCGTGTAATTGCCGAGGCGCAGGAGCCGCGCCACCTTGGCGTTGCGGGTGACGGCGTAGCCGAGGCGCCAGCCCGTCATCGAGAACGCCTTCGACATGGTGAACACCGTGATGATGTTTTCCTGATCGAGCTTCGCCAGCGAGAAATGCTGTCCTTCATAGATGATCTTCTCGTAGGCCTCGTCCGCGATTACGAACACGCCGTGCCGCGTGCAGATGTCGACGATGGCCTTGAGCTCCTCCGGCGTGAATACCTTGCCGGTCGGATTCTGCGGGTTGTTCAGATAGAAGAAGTCGCGTCCGCGCACGGCGTCTTCCACGCGATCGAGGTCTACGGAGAAATCGCCGTTGAGCGGCACCTCGGCAAAATCAATCTGCGCGAACGGAACGAAGTTCTCCAGCGCGCAACTCCACGTGGGGGAGAATCCCGCGCCGCGCTTGAAGAGCTTGAAGGACAGTTCCAGCCCCTCCTGGCCGCCGTACGTGCCGATGACGTGGCTGGCATCGAGGTCGGCGTCGTGGTCGATCTTCAGGCGGCGGACCACCGCGTCGCGGAAGAAACCTTCGCCACCGGACTTCGGATACTTGGTGAGGCCCTCGTCGAGACCGCGTTTGGCGGCGTCGACGATGAACTTCGGCGTGGGAAAGTCAATCTCGCCGCGCTGAAAAAACACGAAGCGATTCCCCGTGCGCTCGTAATCGACGGCCCGCTGCCGGGCTTCCTCGCTGATCGAGACGATGGGAGACATGCGAATGTCCTCCATCGCGGGGTTGAAGGTGGTGGGGAGCGCCTTCGCGGACGCCGTCGGATCGGTGGTCGGTTGCATGGGACCTTTCCACGTGCGGTCCGCTGCGAGGCGGAGCGACGCGTGTCGTATCGGTTGATCGGGTTGCTGAGAAGCTTGCCGCTTCAGGATTTCTTGCGCCGGCGCCGCGCTGCTTTGCGCAGCTTGCGGCGCAGCATACGCAGGTCGGTGTTGAATTCCGTCACCTTGGCCTTGCGGCTGTGCTCGGCGGCGGAAGTCCGCTCGCGCTTGAGCTCGCGAACCTTCTGCTTGAGCGCGGGCAGGTCGAGCCGGCCCGTCCCGGCCCCGCGTCTGGAATTCGCTTTCGCGGCTGGCTGCCCGCCGGCGAGCAACTGCACCAGCTCGTCCTTCTTCATCGATGCGAGTCCCTTGACGTCGTCGAGTTTCCGGGCTTCCTCGCGCAATTCCGCGACGGTCATCTTCTGGAGGGCTTCGACATCCATCGTCGCTCCTTTCGAATGGGTATTTCGCTCGAGACTGGCGTATGATACAACACCGGAAAATCAGACAACAAGCCGTTCGTGCCGCGGCGGGGTGTTGGTCCCTGCCCAACGCGGATTCCTTTTGGCAGCTACGCTCCTGCAAGGCGGTCCAGCATGCGCTTCCGAATTCTGACCCTTCTACTCCCAATCATGGTCGTGGCGTCCTGTGGCAAGAAACAGCCGTCCTCGACCCCCGGCGAGGTTTCCAGCCTGCCCGCGGGCGCCCGCAGTTTCCACGAACTCACCGTGCGCCAGATCATGCAGGGTCCGGGAATCGTCGGGACGGCCCCGTCGAACCCGCGCTTCTCCGCCGATGGCAGGATCCTGTTTTTCGACTGGAATGCGCCCGCTCGCCTGGATTCGATGAACGCGACGTCGCCCGAGGACGCGTACGACCACTATCTGGATCTGGCCCGGGATGCCGGCACGTACCGCATGGACGTCGCGAGCCGCGCGTTCGAGAAGCTGGCCGATGCGGTGGCGGACACCACCGCGCCGGGCGAATCGGCGTGGGATCGCGCGCGCCAGCACCGGGCGGAGATCCGCAAGGGCGATCTGTATCTCGTCGATGCCGCCACGGGCCGCACGCGCCGCATCACGCACACGGTGGCCGCGGAGAGCTCGGTGCAGATCGCGCCGGACGGGGGCACGGTGTACTTCCGCGACGGCGACGACCTGTTTTCGGTCGCGTGGAACGGCGGGCCCATCACCCAGCTCACGAATCTCGCGCTGGCCGACGATCCCGACGCGAAGACGCCCAGCGCGCAGAAGCAGTACCTGATCGATCAGCAGAAGGAACTGTTCGTCGAGTTCAAGGATCGCGGCGACAAGAAACCCAGGGTCGATCCAAAGAAGATCTATGTCGGATCGGGATACGAGATCCAGCGCATGCTGGTCTCGCCCAGCGGGCGCTTCGTGGCCCTCGGCCTCAACAAGCCCGCGACCGGCGACGAGAGCCCGAAGATTCCGATCATCGTCACCAAGAGCGGCTACACGGAGACGGAGGACGTCCGCTCCAAGGTGGGCGACGAGCAGGAGCTGCAGAGCGTGGTCTTCGTGGATCTCGACGGCGATTCGCTGGTGCGGCTCGCGGCCGACGAGACGATGACCATCGAGCCGATGTCGTGGTCGCCGGCCGCGGACGATCTGTTGCTGCGCGGTCTTTCCGCCGATTGGCACGACCGCTACTTCACGGTGGCCTCGCCGGCGAAACGCGGGACGGACGGCAAGGTGGCGCCGCGGGTGCTCGACACCTTCCACGACGACGCCTGGGTGGACGGCCCGTCATTCTATGAAACCGGGGCGTGGATGCCCGATGGCAGCGCGATCTACTTCATCAGCGAGCCGGAAAACTGGGGGCACCTGTACACGGTGTCGCTTTCGGGACGCAAGAACCAGCTCACGCACGGCGCGTACGAGGTGTACTCCACGTTCCTCGACGAGAAGCACGCGCGCTGGTTCATCGTCAGCAACGAAGAGCACCCCGGTTCGCAGCGCGTGTGGACGATGGACCTGGACGGAAAGAACAAGCGGCTCCTGACGCCGGAAACCGGCGACTACGCCGTGACGTTCTCGCCCGACATGAGTGTCGCGGCGGTGCTGCATTCCACCTCGACGGTGCCGCCGGAGTTGTTTCTGATGGACACGGCCACCGGCAAGCTGGAAGGGCCGCTGACGCAGTCGACCACGCAGGTCTTCCGCAGCTTCTCGTGGCTCGCGCCCGAGCGGATCGAATTCAAGGCGTCGGACGGCGTCTCCGTGCCCGCGCACCTGTTCCGTCCCGAGCGCTTCGGCGGAACCTCCAACCACGCCGGCGTGATCTTCATCCACGGCGCGGGTTATCTGCAGAACGTGCTCGACAGCTGGGGGCCGTACTACCGCGAATTCATGTTCAACACGATGCTCGCGGCCCAGGGGTACACGGTGCTCAACATCGACTACCGCGGTTCCGCGGGCTACGGCCGCGACTGCCGGACGGCGATCTACAAGCACATGGGCGGCCGCGACCTCGACGATATCGTCGACGGCGCCCGGTTGATGGTCAGTGACTACGGAGTGGGTAAGAACCGCGTCGGCGTGTACGGCGGTTCCTACGGCGGATTCCTGACGCTGATGGCGATGTTCACCCGGCCGGACGACATCGCGAGCGGCGCCGCGCTGCGCTCGGTGACCGACTGGGCGCACTACAACCACTGGTATACGGTGCGAATTCTTGGAAAACCACAGGACGATCCCGAGGCGTATCGCCGCTCGTCTCCGATCTACTTTGCGGACGGTTTGAAAGGCAATTTGTTGATTTTGCATGGTTTGCGGGACGACAACGTGCTCGCCGAAGACGACATCCGCCTGAGCCAGCGCCTGATCGAACTGGGCAAGGAGAACTGGGAAGTGGCGTTGCATCCGGTGGAGCGCCACGGATACGTGCGCGCGTCCTCGTGGACGGATCAAATGACGCGCGCGTACAAACTATTCCAGCGGACCTTGCCCGAAACGGCGGCGGGGGCGGGGCGATAGACAAATTTAGTTTTTGCTACGCCGTTTGCGACTTGGTAAACTGGGAGGGCTTGGCGGCTGCTCGGTCTGAGTGGGGAGGGGACCCCGGCCGCGCGTATAACTTCCCGATGAGAATCTGACAGGATCCTTCCCTTCGCTCGCGCGGGTTCCACATGAGATGTTGTTTCTCCCCGCAGCATCTCGACCGTTGCGACGGAGGGAAGGACTTTTTT
>DASUGO010000150.1:0-3932 GCA_036273975.1 Candidatus Krumholzibacteriia bacterium | reverse complement strand
GAGATGAACAGCCACATCGCCCCCGCCTTGAAGAACGGCGTACCCAGTATCCCGCCGTTCAGGAGCACCAGCAACACCCCCGGCATCGTGAAGATCGTGTCAGTTACGATGATCCCGCGTACGCCCAGGCGCAGCGCCTCGGTGTGCCGCTGACGGCGCGCCACGCTCGCCCACGCGGCGGTGACCACGATGTTTCCCATCAGGAGGATGGCACCGAATATGTGCATGAAGAGATTCCAGCGGTAACCGTAGAACGGCAGCGAAAGCGCCACGGCGACGATCACGCCCAGAATAAGAATGCGGTTCGTGTTCACGACTGCGCTCCTTGGCAAGGGTACCGGCGCATCGTAACCGCAGTTCCCGCCAGGAGGCAACCGCTATCGCAGGCGGGGCGGTGTCAACGGCCCGCGATGAAATGTTCCAGCTGCTCGATGATGAACTCTTGATGGTCGATGGTCGCCTTGACGACGTCGCCGATCGACACCACGCCCTCGATGCGGTCGCCGCTCATCACCGGCAGGTGCCGCACGCTGCGCGCGGTCATCAGCGCCATGCACTCCTCGATCCCGTGCGAGGGCGCCACGCAGAACACCGGCGACGTCATGATGTCGCGCACCGCGGTCTCGCGCGAGGCCTTCCCCGCCAGCGCGATCTTGCGGGCATAGTCGCGCTCCGAAACGATCCCGACCAGGCGATCATGCTCCAGCACGAGCAACGAGCCAATGCGTTTCTCCGACATCATCTGCAGTGCGGAATATACCGTATGGGTGGGTGACACCGACCATACCTGGCGGCCCTTGCGATCCAGTATGTCGCGTACTGTAATCATTGCAATCCTCCTTGCACGGGGAACTTCAACTGTAACGCAACCCCGGTCAACAAGGCAAACTGTTTATTGGATAGTTACATTATTCACGAAGCTTGTATGCGGCACCCTGAGGCACTAGAATGCCCGTCATGAAATCACATACCCCCGAAGAAAACCCCGCGTTCCCGACGATCCCGCTGGCCTTCGAACGAAAAACCCCGGCTGCGATGGAGCAGCGCTCCCGCGAATTCCTGGTTACCATGCGGACGCGCCGCTCCGTGCGCCATTTCTCTCCGGAGCCCGTGCCCCGCCGGGCCCTGCTCGACTGCATCGAGGCCGCCGGCCAGGCGCCGTCGGGGGCCAACAAGCAGCCGTGGACATTCGTGGTGGTGGCGGACCCCGGACTCAAGAAGCAGATCCGCGAGGCGGCCGAGGTGGAGGAGCGCCTGCACTACGGCGGGCGCGCGTCGGAGCGCTGGCTGGCGGATCTCGAACCACTCGGCACCGACGCCAACAAACCGTTCATTGAGACTGCGCCGGCGTTGATCGCCGTGTTCGCACAGCGGCACGGCCCGACGCCCGGCGACCAGCATTATTACGTGGGAGAATCGGTGGGAATTGCCGTGGGAATTCTGCTGACAGCATTGCACCACGCCGGCTTTGCAACGCTCACGCACACCCCGAGCCCGATGAAGTTTCTGGCCGGGATACTGGGCCGCCCCGAAAACGAACGCGCTTACCTGCTGATCCCGGTTGGCTTCCCGGGCGAGGGATGCCGCGTGCCGGACATCGGACGCAAACCCCTTGAGGACTACTGCGTGGAGATGTGACCGGCCGGCGGCGGTGTCATACGATGCGGCACAACAGCCCCTTGAGATACTCGGACTCGGGGAACGACGCGAGCACCGGGTGATCCTCGCCCTGGCCGAGACGGCGCAGGACCTGCACGTCGCGGCGCGCGTCGATGCCCGCCCACGACACCGCCATCGTAAACGACGCGGTGTCCACGGCCTGCGAGCACGAGAACGTCGCCAGCAGCCCGCCCGGTGACAGCAGCTCCATCGCCACCATGTTGATGTCCTTGTAGGCCCGCAGCGCCTTGTCCAACTGGTGCCGGCTCATTGCGAACTTGGGAGGGTCGAGCGTCACCAGATCGAAGCGCTCGCCGCCATCCCGCAGCGCACGCAGGGTTTCAAACACGTCGGCGTGCCGGATGTCGCACGTGGCCGGATCGATGTCGTTGGCGGCAAGGTTGACCCGCAGCGCCTCCAGCGCCGGTGTGGACGAGTCCACGAACACCGCCGACGCGGCCCCCGCCCGCAGCGCCCCGATGCCAAACGCACCGCTGTGACAGAACGCGTCCAGCATCCGGCCACCGCGCGCGTACGGCGCCACCACGGCGCGGTTCAGGCGCTGGTCGAGGTAGAACCCGGTTTTCTGGCCGGTCTCGACGTTTACACGGAAGCGAATTCCGTTCTCCAGCATGTCCACGCCCGCGGGCAGGGTCCCGTGCACGCACCCGACCGCGGCGGTCAGCCCTTCGCGCGCGCGCGACGCGGTGTCGCTGCGCTCAAAGATGCACCCGGCTCCGGTGGATTCGATCAGCGCGGAGATAATCGCAGCGCGGGCGCGTTCGACACCCGCCGTCAGGAACTGGACCACCAGGACGTCGCCGTAGCGGTCCACCACGAGCCCCGGTAACCGGTCGGCTTCGGCGTGCACGAGCCGGAACGCATCGGTCTGGCCGGCGACCGCGAGGGGCGCGCGACGCCGGACCGACTCGACAACCCGCGCGTGCCAGAACGCGTCGTCGATTGCCTCGCCGTCCCAGGCAAGCACCCGCACGCGAATGCGGGACTGCTCGTTGTAGTAGCCGCGGGCCAGGAACGCTCCGCGCCCGTCGACCACGTCCACCACCGCCCCCGCCTCGGGATCGCCCGTCACGGATGCCACCGCGCCCGAGAACACCCAAGGGTGCCGGTGCCGCAGCGACTTGTCGCGGCCGGGCAGCAGTTTGACGCTCGCCGCGGTCATACGTTGAACCGGATTGCCAGAATGTCGCCGTCTTCCACCGGGTAGTCCTTGCCCTTGAGGTAGTACTTTCCCGCTGCCTTCAACTTGTCTTCGCTGCCGGCAGCCACGAGGTCATCATACTTCATCAACTCGGCGCGGATGAACCCGCGCTGCAGATCGCTGTGGATCGCGCCGGCCGCTTCGGGCGCCAGCGCCCCGCGGCGTACGAACCACTGCCGGACCTCGTCCTCACCAACCGTGAAGAACGACTGCAGGCCGAGCGCCTCGATGCACAGCGAGGTGAGCATGTGCAGCGCCGGATCGGTGATCCCCATGTCCGTCATGAAGCTGGCGCGCTCCTCGGGATTGTCGAGCTGCGCGATCTCGGCCTCCGCACGCGCGGCAATCTGAACCACCGAACCGCCGAGACCCGCGAAGGCAGCGCTCAACTCGTCGCGCAACGCCGTGTCCCCCACGGACTCGTCCGCGACGTTGAGCGCCACGATCAGCGCGCGCCGCGTCAGAAACGGATAGCTGGAGATCATCGCCTCGTCGTCCGCGGACAATTCGAGGAGTCGCAGCGGCGTCTCCTTTTCGAGCGCATCCCGGAAACGGCCGAGGAGTTGCTTCTCCTTCTCCGCCCGGTCGTCCTTGCCCTTTTTCAGATTCTTGTCGATGCGGTCCAGGCGCTTCTCGATGAAGACCAGGTCGTGCAGCACCATCTCGTTGTGCACGAACTCGATCTCGCGGCGTGGATTCGGCGTGCCCCAGATGTGGTAGATCGAGTCGTCCTCGAACGCGCGCACCACGTGGCAGTAGGCGTCGATCTCGGACAGTTCCTTGAGCGCGTCCCCCTGCGAGAGCGTCTGCTCCTCGATGGCCGGCAGCAGGACAACCTCGAGCCGCGCGCGCACCTGCTTCTTCGGGCGGTAGATATCGATCAGACGGTCGAAGCGCGGGTCCTGCACGTCGGCCACACCCCGCGCCGGCTGGCGGGCGTCGGTGTGGCCGGCCAGGACACCCGGCCCGACCAGCAATGAAAACAACGTCTTCTTGCCGGTCTGCGGAAGACCGATGATTCCAATCTTCATACGTCTCCAGGAACCCTACT
>DASUGO010000149.1:0-5494 GCA_036273975.1 Candidatus Krumholzibacteriia bacterium | reverse complement strand
AAACACGAAGGCCCCGGTTGTCCGCACAACCGGGGCCTTTCGCTTGGCAGACCAGAGGAGAGGTCTACGCGTCGTAATACAGGAAGAACTCGTACGGGTGCGGACGGAGCGACATCGGCCCCACCTCGCGATCCCGCTTGTAGTCGATCCACGTACGCACGACGTCCTCGGTGAACACGTCTCCCTTGAGCAGGAAGTCGTGGTCTTCCTCGAGCGCGTCGAGCGCCTCGTTGAGCGAGCCCGGTGACTTCGGCACCTTGGCCAGCTCTTCCGGGGGCAGATCGTAGATGTTCTTGTCCAGCGGCTCGCCCGGGTGAATCTTGTTCTGAATCCCGTCCAGACCCGCCATCACCATCGCGGCGAAACCCAGGTACGGGTTGCACGTCGGATCCGGGCAGCGGAACTCGACGCGCTTCGCCTTGGGCGACTGCGAGTACATGGGGATGCGAACCGCCGCGCTGCGGTTGCGCTGCGAGTACGCCAGGTTGACCGGCGCTTCGTAACCCGGCACCAGCCGCTTGTAGCTGTTGGTGGTCGGGTTGGTGAACGCGCACAGCGCCTTGGCGTGCTTGATGAGTCCGCCAATATAATGAAGCGCCATCTCGCTGATGCCCGCGTACTTGTTGCCCGCGAACAACGGCGTGTCACCCTTCCACAGGCTCTGGTGGCAGTGCATGCCGGATCCGTTGTCGCCGTAGATGGGCTTGGGCATGAACGTCACCGTCTTGCCGTTGCGCTTGGCGACGTTCCGGATCACGTACTTGTAGATCAGGAGCTGGTCCGCCATCGTCGTCAGCGTGTCGAACTTGAGGTCGATCTCAGACTGGCCCGCAGTCGCGACTTCGTGGTGCTGCGCCTCGACGTCGATGCCAAGCTTCATGATCTCCAGCATCATCTCCGAGCGCAGGTCGTGCAGCGAATCGGCCGGCGGCACCGGGAAGTAACCTTCCTTGAAGCGCGGCTTGTAGCCCAGATTGGGACGCTCGTCGCGGCCCGAGTTCCACGAACCTTCGCTCGAATCCAGATAGAAGAACGACTGGTGCGGCGAGGCCTCAAAGCGGACGTCGTCAAAGATGAAGAACTCGGCCTCGGGACCAAAGTAGATGTCGGTCGCGATGCCGGTGCTCTTGACGTAGGCCTCGGCCTTCATCGCGATCGCGCGCGGGTCGCGCGTGTAGCGCTCCTTGGTGATGGGATCGAAGATGTTGCACGTGAGCGAAATCGTCGTGTCCTTCATGAACGGATCGATGAACGCCGTATTCGAATCCGGGATCACGATCATGTCGCTCTCGTTGATGCTCTTCCAGCCGCGGATGCTGGAACCGTCGAAGCCGAAGCCTTCCTCGAAGGACTCTTCCTTGAGGGACGCGATCGGAAGACTGAAGTGCTGCCATGTGCCGGGGAAATCGATGAACTTGAGGTCGAGGATCAGCGCGTTGCTTTCACGCGCGAACTTCAGGACCTCCTTGGGAGTTCGCTTCTCCATCACACCACCCTCCTGAAACGTTGGAATCGGGGAACCGGCGGGCTCAACCTGTGACCGGAAGTGCCCGGAACCGGCGAGTAAAAAACGTTCTTACCGCCGTTTGCCGGGGGGTGTCAACGGCGGATCGATCCCGTCACTAAAATAGGTGTGGATGGCGTTTCACAGGGGTGTTTCACGGGCCCCGGAAACGGTGCCCGGACGCGCTCTGGAAGAAAAAGTGGCGTCCCGACAGCCTCCCCGCCCTGCCCGGCGGAAAAAGCCGCGATGGGCGGATCGGATCCCGGGATTCCCGGGCAAATGCGGCGCTCTATCGGCCGGGCGACCAAGCCCCACCATCAGCGCCCGCCCATGGGACGTGGGATCACCATTCCAGGCCGGCGACCGGTGGCGGCTCCACGGAATAGACCCAGTCCAACGCAGCGATGGACGGAATCACCTCGGGTGCAGTCACCACGGAGTAGCCACCACCGTCGGCAGTCACGATTCCCGCACCCAGCGCCGCCAGGGCCCTTCGGAACTCCGGTCGATCACCTGCCATCGACACAACGATTGCCACGGTCGAGTACGGTAGATACACGGACCCCGGGTACTGTTTCATTTCGGCGGAATACTTGACGAACCATCCAACGAACGGGCGGCTGCGAAGAAACTCAAACTTGTCGCCCGGCACGGCGGCTACAAAACTCCCGTCGTCGTATTTGGAATACACGCGAATCCCGTTCTCCAGAAAAGACGCGGCTTCACGAATCGACCACCAGCGACAGAGTGTGACAACGCACCAGGTTGTGTCCGCCCGATCGACGTTGAAGGCTCTGTGCCTCAGCGCTGCTTCTTTCGCTTGCCGGGGATTCGGGATATGCACTCTTTGCTCGGGAATATCAGGGCCAGTCGCATCCAGGTCCAATTCCGCCACCCCGGCGTCCCGAATCAACTCCGCACGTGCGCGCTGGAGGTCATGGAGCCGAAAGTACCAGCCCAGATTGACGTACCCAGGGTTGCCATCCTGCGGCGGGGCGTAGTGCGGCCTTGGCACCCTCTCGCGAACGGTCGCCACCGCATGGCGCCTTTCAACCGTTCGCGCGCCATCCTCAACCTGGGATATGATGAACGAGTAATAGTGCTCCGGCGGGAGGAACTGCAGACTATCCAGAGACGCATCGGCCAGACCAAAGCGCTCCAGTGTCGATTGATCGATGGGTATCATCCCGTAAACATAAACACTGTCTTCAATGACAAAGAAGGATCCCGCGTTCGGGGTCTCGATGATCGACACACGCCGCCCTGATGATGGGTCCACCCGGCGCGCGAGGCTCTGCAACCGGTACACGAAGCCGACTTCCGGAAATAGCCGGGTCAGACCGTAGCGCATTTGAGCCAAACCCATCTCCGAACGAATCGGATGCGCGGTCGAAAGATTGATCGTGGCCACAATGCGCCCATCGACCAGCACCGGAAAACAGACCTCCACGCGATCCGGAATCCGAAGCAAGTCGCGCGGCTCCGCATTCACATAACCGGAATAGTCGCCGGAATTGTAGATCAGGAACGGCGCATCGATAGTCGCGTTGGCGACCTCCACCGAATCCATGTCCAACGTCAGATGGAGGGAGTTTGCCTGGAACCATGTCAATCGCCTCTCCGCGATCTCGCGCATCTCTCCCGTCGTGTCGGCGACAAGATCCGCGCGCGCCGACGCGCTGGCGACAATCGTCAGGACGATGAAGAGGATTCGAGTAAACGCACGCATGGTCATGCTATCAAGATGTGGGATGGCCGGCCGCCGCTCAAGACGTCGATGGCCGGGCAAATACGGCGCCCTATCGGCCGGGCGGGAGGTCCCGGAGGTCGAACGCGTCAATTCGCCGCATCGGAACCAGGATGCGATCGTCACTCGGCCGCATCCCGACAAACAGTACGTCTCCCGCAATGAGCACCCCGTGACCGTTTTCCTTCTGTGGCCGGATGGTTCCCAGCGCGTGCAGACTTCGATTCAGCACATTGACCTCGGACATGCCTTGCACCGCGATCAGGCTCCCGTCTTCGTTGATGCAAGCAGCCGGAATCATGTCCGTCTTGTACTCGCCGAGGAGCACCGCCCGGGGAACGTCCCGCAGGGAGTACAGCCGCAGGATTCCCCCTCCCGGCTGAACCACCGCCATGGTCTGGCTGTCCCCCGAGTAATAACGATCTCCACCTTCGACACCATGCACGTACTCGGTCCTCCGGGTTGCGACATCGATCCAAACAAATCTGTCATCGGCGATCGAAGAGGTTTTACCCTGCTCCGTCGCCATCATCCAGGCGCCGTCATCGCTCACATACAGCGCACTCAACGAACGGCTGGAATCTGCCACTGGTGGCGTGCGAACCACCGGCGGCTGCTGGACAAAAGAAAGATTGGCCGTGATGGTCCCGTTGGGATGGACGGGTAACGTTGCAACCTGTGGTTCTTGAAGAACCACGGCCCGCAAGTTGTCCGTGGGAGGTATCACACTCGTGTCGTACACACGAACGGCGGGCAAGGGAAACACGAGACCGCGCGCATCCAACTCATTATGAACGACCACAGCGCTGTCACCCTGCAGTGCCATCGACCACACGGGCCGAAGACTAACGGAGCGCCACAACGGTTCTGCCGCGTGCGCCGGAGAGCTGGTGGCCACCGTCAGAACGATCAAGAGGATTCGAGTAAACGCACGCATGGTCATGCTATCAAGATGTGGGATGGTCGGCCACCGTTCAAGACGTCGATGGCCGGGTGAAAACAGCCGTGGCGCTCAGCGGGCCATGCGACTTTCCAAAGCTACCAGAGCCGGTCCCAGGGCCGCCAGCAGGTCGCCCGCGATCACGCCGCGAACGCCGCGGCTTCGCGCCGCCAGTTCCCCGGCCCGGCCGTGGAGGAAGCACGCAACGCACGCCGCATCAGCCACTTGCGCCGGTTGGAGGTCGGCGGATGGCCCCGGGGCCTCGCGGCGGGTGGCCCCGACCGTCTGCGCCAGCGCACTCCCGACGAGCCCCGTGAGCACATCGCCGGTGCCGCCCGTGGCCAGCGCGTTGGTGCCCGAACCCGCCACCCAGACGCTCCCGTTGGGACTCGCGATCAATGTCGGCGCGCCTTTCAGCAACAGCGTGACACCCAGCTTGTTCGCCTGCGTGCGCGCAAACTTGATCCGGTCCAGCGGCGACGTGGGTGGCTGTTCGCCAACCAGACGCTGCATCTCGCCGTCGTGCGGGGTGATGACGATGGGCGTTTTGGTTTTCTTGAAGTCCGCGGAGTTCCCGGCGAACGCGGTCAGCGCATCCGCGTCCACCACCACCGGCTTCCCCGCCGACAACACGAACTCGCGCACGAACGCATCGGTGTCGTCGTTGCGGCCAAGACCGGGACCCATCGCGACCGCGTCGGCCTTTTCGAGATACGGTTTCAACACCGCGTTCGCGGTGGACGGCGCGATGGTTCCCGCAACCGTTTGCGGCAGCGGAACGATGATGGCCTCGCGCAGCGCGCCCATCTCGCGATGGATGCACTCCGGCACGGCCAGGTACACCATGCCGCACCCGCCGCGCAGCGCGGCCTCGGCAGTGAGCAGCGCGGCGCCGCGATACTGTTCGCTCCCCGCAATCACCAGCAACGTGCCTGCCTCATACTTGTGAATGTCGGGCGCGCGCGCGGGCAGCCGCAGCGCGGCCTCGTTGTCGTCGAGGAGATACAGCGGATCGGAATGCTTCTCAACGATCGCGTCTGGAAAACCAATGTCGATCACGCCCACCGCACCCACGCGCGTGCGGCCGGGATAAAACAGCAGCCCCGTCTTCGGGGCGCCGATGGTGAGCGTCTGCACGGCCTGCACCGCATCGCCCGGCACCTGGCCGGTGTTGCCATCCACGCCCGACGGAATGTCCACACTGACCACCGGGATGCCGCGTGCGCCGGTTTGATTGATGAGCGCAATCATCTCCGCCGCGCGTCCGCGCGGTGCGCCCGCGATGCCGGTACCGAACAGGGTG
>DASUGO010000148.1:0-2838 GCA_036273975.1 Candidatus Krumholzibacteriia bacterium | reverse complement strand
TCTCAGGCCGGCGTCCCGCTCCAGATCTCCGGACTGCCGCGCCTCATCGACGGCGCGTTCGAGGTAGGGATGCCGCAGCGAGTCGTCTTTGGCACGGACGGCAACCTGCATCATCAGATTGTAGAGCCGGTACCAGTAGCGCTCCACGTCGGCTGGATTCGCGAGTGCTTCCTCCCCGACCCGGCGCGCGTCATCCACGGTGGCCCAGCCTTCGAACATCCCCCTGAGATACGCGTACAGGAGTTCGAGCCGCACCTCACCCGACGCGCCGCGCTCCAGCGCTTCGACATAGAACGGCGCCGCTTCCCGGTACGCCTTGCGATTGGCGTGGTGAGTCGCGATTGTCGCCGGCCCTTCCCAGCTGCTGTCCGCACGGGCGCTTGCCAGCTTCTCATCGACGGGGCTGGGATCGGCCAGCAGTTGCTCGAGCTTCTCGAGAAACGGGTCCGGCCCGCCGTACCCGACGATACGCCCGCGCTCCACGCCGCTGCCGTCGATGAGAATGAACTGCGGTATCGAAGACACGGGGTGCGCCGCATTGAACGCCGCGCTCAGCGAGTCATCGACATTCACCGACACAAAGACCAGCGAGGAGAAGGCCTCGCGCAGCGCGGGGATCGAGTCGTAGTCGGCCTGGAAGAGTTTGCACGGCCCGCACCAGGGCGCGTAGGTATCGACCAGAACAAACGTCGATCGTGTGCGGGCCTCAAGCAGCGCTGCATCGTAGGATGGCGTCGACTCCGCGCCCGCGGCAACCCGGGCATCCGGTCCGTTGAAGAAGAAGGCGAGGAGCGCGACGCCCATCAACGCCGAGCGCCGTCTCCCTGCAACGTGGCGATCCATCGGCTTCTCCGTTTCCCCCTTGCCCGGTGACAAGGGTAGCACGGATTCGCCGGACGTGCATCCGCGGGACTCAACCGCGGGGCTGCCCCGCGGGCCTGCGCTTGAGCGACACCCTTCCGGTCAGGTCAGCAGCCACAATCAAAACGCCGAGCACCGGGCCCAGCGCCTCCACGAGCGACGTCCTCCCGGTAAAGTACGCGAACGCCCCGGGCAGAATAGTCAGCACCAGACCGACCAGCCCAATGCCAAAGGAGCGCGACCATCGGCGGATCGCAAGGTAGATCAGAAACGCGAGAACGTTTGCGGCGACAATGTGCCAGACCTGGAGCTCGTGCATCGCAATCCCCCTTCTATCCCATGTTGCAGTAGTCTGAACAATCCCAGCCGGGATCGTTTCCCGGTGGCACTTCGTAGAACGCAACTGAGAATACGATACCCACAATGGTCCCGCCGAGACTACCCCCCAAAATGAGTCCAAAAAGGGTGCCGGCGGCATCAACCTCCAGCGCCACCCTGCCCGGGTCCATCTCGCTGGCTGCCGCCAGCGCTCTAATCGGGGCGGCATGGCGCCCATACTGAGCCCACAGTTCCCGCGAAGCGTTGTAGACGCTGTCGAAAGCCTGCAGCGACTTCGCGTCGTGCCCGTCCATTGTGGTGCTCGGGATGCCCGCCACCTCTGGAGTCTGCAGTCTCTCATGCGCCGCCGCCGCCAGCCCGGCGGAAATGACGCCTTTCTCTCGCCAGTAGGCGATGATCGCTTCGGGATCACCTGGATGCTCACCGAACATGTCGAAGATACCCTCCCGGCGGAGTTCCCGGATAACATCAACCACGCAATTGATGTCCGTTGCATTAACGACGAGCGGCAGCCCCTCCTCTCGAAGCACCTCATTGGAGGCCTCGACCATGTTCCGCACGAAATCCCGGCGGCTGATTGGCGTCTCTCCAACGGCATGGCGCGATATATAGGCACGCCCAATGCGATTGTGCAGTTCGCCTGGGTTCTCGACGTCCAGAGCGAATGCGGGATTGGAGAGACCAACGTAGTCGTCGGATTCCAGTGGGGCGTCGACAGTCTCACAACCCATCGGCACCCAGACCAAGTTCAACATGCTCAAGACCGCCATGACCTTGCGGATCATCACAGGCCTCCCTTGTTTTTGCCTTCACCTGCGTTAGTACAGTGCGGATGGCGTGCACGGACCGAGCCAGGCGTGCGTGGGACGGTTTGAGGCGCCGTCAAGCGACAAGCAACAAACGCCGGGGATTCGCCACGTGACATTCCTGCCGTTTGCGGGGTGGTCGGTCGTGTTTAACTATCAAGCAGGGCTTGACGTTGCGTGGGCGGCGCACGCGATGAGGCGATGTCGGTACTTTGACATACGACACGTTCCCGGGGCGCACGGCGCAGGAGTGGCTAGTATCTTACCGCCGTTACGGCGGTACGCACTCATTTCACAAGTGAGGCGTACGCGCGTCCGGTCATCCTCACCGCCGCCACCGTCGCCTGGCAGCCTCGGCAAACGCCCAACCCGAACTGACGGACGCTACTTGCGGCCCATCGCGGTCACCACGCGCTGTCCCACGTGCATCCCCTGCGCGTCCTCGAACTCGCGCCACGCCTGCATCACGTCGTGATCAAGCGCGGCGAGCCGGGCGCGGTCGACCTTATCGATGACAGCGGCCAGCGGTGTGCTGCGCACGTACTGCCACAGGAAATCCCGAGCGGGCGGAAGGCGGAGCTCGGTGACCTCGGCGTCCACCCGCGTGTCTTTGAAGCCCGCGCGGGTGAGAATTGCTTCCAGTTCCGCCTCGTCATTCAGGGAGAACACGGCGCGCATGAATCCGGCCGCCTCCGGGCTGACGTGGTTATGGAGCGCGTTGCTGAACGCCGCGAAGGCCTTCGTCTCCGGGCCGGGCGCGTTGATGACCACACGGCCACCCGGTTTGAGCGCGCGGTACATCTCCGACAGCGCGGCGTCCTTGTCGGCCACA
>DASUGO010000147.1:0-2621 GCA_036273975.1 Candidatus Krumholzibacteriia bacterium | reverse complement strand
GAGCACGCTGAGGTCGTGCAACGACCGCTTCATCGCCGTCCTGGTCCATGGGCCGCGCGGGCTGGGCGCGGTGAAGTGCTGCGTCGTCTCACCGTTGACGTTCGCGAAGATGTGAAAGACGCCGTCGTGATAGCGGAAGCTTGGCGCCCAGATCCCTTGACCGTAGATCTCTCCGCCGTCGAGGCGATATCTCGGACCCAAGTCGAGCGCGTCGAGCGCGTAGCTCGCGAGCTCCCAGTTCACGAGGTCGCGCGAGTGTAGCACCGGCAACCCCGGCATGGCGTGCATCGTCGTGCCGGTCATGTAAAAGTCGTTGCCGACGCGAATCAAGTCCGGGTCGGAGAACTCGTCGAAGAAGAGTGGGTTGGAGAACGTGCCGTTGCCGTTGTCGGCCATCCACGATTGCGCTCGCAAGGGCGCGTGCGCGAGCGCGATCACTCCACAGGCCAAAGCCGCATATCGTGGTGCGATCAAGACCGAGCCCAGGGCCAATGTGGTGGAGCGAGCCGGACTGGCATCACCGGGCCAGCGCGGTCAGGCGCGGCGCTCCCAGCGAATCTCCACGCCTTCAGTTTCCCCGACGGCACCGCGAAGCAATGTTAGGAGGTGGTCGGTACAAACCGGGTACATAGGTAACACTGTAGTCCGGGAACATAGGTAACACTTCGACTAACCTGCATCACCAAACGCCAATGAGCGAGGTGGTGATGCCCTGGAAGGAGAGTGTTGCCATGGAAGAGCGTCTCCGCTTTATCCGCGATGCGCACCGTGATCGCTTCACGATGAGCGAGCTGTGCGCTCGCTACGGTGTCAGCCGGCGCGTGGGCTATAAGTGGCTCGCCCGGTACGAGCAGGAAGGCCGGCACGGGCTCCGTGATCGCGACCGCAGCCCGCACCACTGTCCGCATCGGACTTCGACACGGATCGCCGACCTCCTCATTGCGGCGCGCGAGCAGCATCCGCACTGGGGAGCGCGCAAACTCCTGCGGGTGCTGAGTGACAAGCATCCCGACGTCCGCAGCTGGCCCGCGCCGAGCACGGTCGCGGACCTGCTCGCGCGGCGCGGGCTCGTGCAGCGGCGTCGCCCGCGGCGGAAGCCCGTGCATCCCGGCGTCGTGCGGCCCGTGGCGGACGTGCCCAATGACCTCTGGACCGCCGACTTCAAAGGCCAATTTCGAACCGGTGACGGCCGGTATTGCTTTCCGCTGACGATCGCGGATCTGTGCAGCCGCTATCTGCTCACCTGCCGCGGCGTCCTGTCCACGCAAACCGTGACAGCCCGTCCCGTGTTCGAGCGTGCCTTTCGCGAATATGGGCTTCCGCTGGCGATTCGCACGGACAATGGCGTGCCCTTCGCGACCCAGGCCCTTCATGGCCTCTCGTACCTCAACGTGTGGTGGATGCGCCTCGGCATTCTGCACCAACGCATTCGGCCCGGCTGCCCCCAAGAGAACGGCGCGCACGAACGCATGCATCGCACGCTGAAGCGCGAAGCCATCAAACCCGTGCGCGCGACATGCGCCGCGCAGCAGCGGAACTTCGACGGCTTTCGGCACGAGTACAACGACGAGCGCCCGCACGCGTCGCTGAACAACGACACGCCAGCGTCGCGATATCGGGCCTCGGTGCGCCCGTATCCGGATCGCTTGCCACCCCTCGAGTACCCGGCGCACTATGTCGTGAAGAAGATCACCACGGGCGGCACATTTCGCTTTCAGAACCGGTTGCTGTATCTGGCCAATGCGATGGTCGATCAGCATATCGGGTTGGAAGAGACCGACGACGGCATCTGGACGATCCACTTCAACACGATTCTGCTGGCAACCTTCGACGAACGCGACAACATCATCACGGAGTAAGCTGCGTCTCGCCCGATCGAGGGCCTCCCGCTCGGCCGCGCCGCGGCCTACGCCCCGTTTGACCTGCGGCCACCGGCATGTTAAAAGAACGCTGAACCAACGCACCGCCAAGAACAGTAACCGTCACCCTTCGACCCATCCCCAGAAGTGTTACCTATGTTCCCGGACACCTCTGTTACCTATCTCCCCGGCTGCTCAGCTACGCGAACTCAAACATCTCGCCCAGCACGGCGAACACCGCGGCAAGATTCGCCGGACTCAAGATCCCGAGCCGCTTTCGGAGACGTTCCTGATCGACGGTCCGGAGCTGATCGAGCGCGACGCGCCCGTCTTTGCCGCCGAAGCGACAGGCGGGCCGAAACGGATAGGCGTGGCCCCCGGTGGTCATCGGGGCGACAATAACCGTGCGCAGGTGATGGTTCAATTCATCCGGCGAAACTACGAGACACGGGCGGGTCTTCCGGATCTCTCTGCCGCGAGTCGGATCAAGCTCAACGAGGAGCACCTCGCCGCGGCTCGGGACGCGGGAGAGCCGCCCTACTGCCACTGCCACTCCTCGGCATCAAACGCGGTGGCCGGCGTGTCGAGCAGCCCGTCCTCGCCCCGCGCATGGAGTTGAGCGGCCGCTTCCGCCCAGCCGGCGCGCGCCCGTCGCGCGGCGGCGATCACGATCCGCCCATGCTCGGCGTGGAGTTCGACCTCGCCCCCAAGGCCCGCGTGCTCGAGGAGGGGTTTGGGAATCCGGACGCCCTGGGAATTGCC
>DASUGO010000146.1:0-3852 GCA_036273975.1 Candidatus Krumholzibacteriia bacterium | reverse complement strand
ATAGGGCTGCTCTACAGCCAGGGCTATTTCCGTCAGGTGATTGGCGCGGATGGCGAGCAACAGGCCTACTTTCCTTTCAATGACCCGGGGCAATTGCCGATCTCGCCAGTACGCGACGCGAATGGCGAGTGGTTGCGGCTGCGCCTTGAATTTCCCGGTCATCCCATCTGGCTGCGCGCCTGGCAGGTCCAGGTCGGTCGCACCTGGCTATACCTGCTCGACAGCAATGACGCGGCGAACTATCCACCACATCGCGGGATCACGAGCGAGCTCTACGGAGGCGGGCTGCAGCTGCGCCTCATGCAGGAAGTCGTCTTGGGAATCGGTGGCTGGAAATTGCTCGCCGCGTTGGGGATCGAACCGGAAGTCTGTCATCTGAACGAGGGTCATGCGGCCCTCGCCGTACTCGAGCGGGCACGAAGCTTCATGCAGGTGAGCGGCGAGAACTTCGAGGCGGCGTTGGACGTCACACGCGCAGGCAATCTTTTCACGACACACACGGCCGTGGCGGCGGCGTTCGATCAGTTTCCAGCAACGCTCGTCGGGCACACTCTCGGAGACTATGCGCGAGAGGCATTGGGCATCACGCTGCCAGAGCTGCTCGCGCTCGGGCGTCGCAACCCTCTCGACGCGGCCGAAGATTTCAACATGGCCTATCTCGGCATCCGCGGCAGCGGTTGCGTGAATGCTGTGAGCCGATTGCATCGGGAAGTGAGCCGCCGTCTTTTCCAGCCCCTGTTTCCGCGCTGGCCCGAGTCGGAAGTTCCAATCGGCTACGTGACCAATGGCGTTCACATGCCGAGCTGGGCTTCAGCGAGGGCGGACGCCGTGTGGACTCAGGCTGTGGGCAAGCGCCGATGGACTGGGACAATGGAGGCGATTGAGGAGGGCATTCGGAACGTGCCCGATGCCGAGCTCTGGAGTCTGCGCAACGTCTCGCGCAGGGCCTTGGTCGACTTCGCACGCGAGCGCCTATCCAATGACCTGGCAGCGTCGGAAGCACTGCCGGCCGAAGCGGCCATGGCGCGGCAGATCCTCGACCCGAATGCATTGACCCTGGGCTTCGCGCGCCGGTTCGCGGTCTACAAGCGTCCCACTCTGCTGCTGCACGACCCGCCACGCCTTCTGCGGCTGCTCCGCGACTTCACGCGCCCGGTACAGCTGATAATCGCCGGAAAGGCCCATCCCGCTGATCACGATGGGCAGGCTTTGATCAAGCAATGGAGCGACTTCATTCGACAATCCGCCGCGCGCGCCCACGTCGTCTTTCTCCGCGATTACGACATGCAGATCACTCAACGCATGGTTCAGGGGGTCGACGTCTGGCTGAACACCCCGAAACGACCGTGGGAAGCCTGCGGCACGAGCGGCATGAAGGTGCTCGTCAACGGTGGGATCAATCTGTCGGAACGGGATGGCTGGTGGGCGGAGGCATACTCGCCGGAGACCGGATGGGCGCTGGGCGATGGCAAGGAGCACGGCGACGATGCCGCCTACGATGCGTCCGACGCCGAGGCCTTGTACGACCTGCTGGAAAACGAGGTCATTCCGGAATTTTACCGGCGCGATGAAGACGGAATTCCCAAGGGCTGGGTGACACGCATGCGAAACAGCATGGCCGACCTGACGCCGCGGTTTTCGGCGACCCGGGCGGTGCGTGAGTACACGGAGCATCACTATCTACCCGCGGCTGCCGCCTATCGCGAGCGCGCCGCCGAGAGAGGGGCGAAGGGCGAGGAGATCGTTCGCTGGGGGCACGCACTCGGCCAACAATGGAGCGCATTGCGGTTTGGCAAGGTCAGTTACGTGAAAGTTGGCGAGCAACACGAGTTCAACGCCGAAGTGAATCTCGGCTCGCTCGAGCCCGACGCCGTGCGGGTGGAGCTATATGCGGAAGGCACCGGGGACCGCGGCGCCACCCACCAAGAAATGGTGCGCACTGAATCACAGTCAACCGGGTCCGGAACTTACGTCTATGGAGCACGAGTACCCGGCGATCGCCCGGCGACAGACTTCACGGCGCGGATAATGCCGCATCATCCGGGCGTCAAGATTCCTTTGGAAGCGGGTTTCGTGCTGTGGCAACGATGAGGTGGAGGAGTGACCCACCCCATGAGCAAGCTACTCGCATTCCTCGCCGCGTTGCCAATCGCGACACTTCGACCTGGGGTCGCGTTGGCCGAGGAAGGTGGCTTCTATGGTCTATTGCGTATGCGCGACCTGACGCCATTCGGTTTCCTGCGGCTAGACATGCGGCCCGCGCATGCCGTGTCGATTGAGCAAGGAACCTGGGCGACCGAGTTCGAGCTTGGCTATCAGAACACCTGGGCGCTGAGCGCGCCCGTCGAGCACTACCTGACTTCAATTGAATCCGAAGGCAGACATGCACTGGGCCCGGCCGACATACAGGCGATTCGTGATCTGCCGGGGGAGAACTATCTGGTCGATTCGGAAGTCGCGACGCTGGACGCCATCATCCACTACAAATTTTCCGATGCTTTAGCCGGCTACCTGATCGTCAGCGGCGTCTCGTATCAAGGCGGGTTTCTCGACAGCGCGATCGAGGGCTTTCACCGCGCTCTGGGCTTCAACACATTCGGCCGCCCCGCGTTGCAGAAGAACCGGGTCAATCTCTTCTACGACCTGAAATCTGCTCAGTTGGTGAGCCTCGGTTCGCCCACCGACGGCGGACTTCTGGACCCCACGATCGGCGTCCGTTATACGAGATTTCACGTGTCACGTCCCTGGGCGTTGACTGTTGAAGCAGCCGCCAAGGTACCTCTCGACGGGGCCCGCACCCTGTTGTCGACGGGCCACGCCGACTATGGATTGCAGGCGTCCCTGCAACGTCGCGGCGTGCGCCATGCGTTCTATATCAACGCCGAGGCCATCTACTACGGTGGCGCCGAATTCCCGGTGCCCCAAGATTCCCAAGTGATCCCGACGCTGATCGTGGGCTACGAATATCGCTGGACCGAACACACGAACCTGAATGTCCAGGCTTACGCTGGCTCGAGCGTGTACTCGCACGATGAGACCGACCTCAAGGAGCTCACCTCCACGAAGTACCAGTACAGCCTGGGAATTCGCCATCGGATCGGACCTGGCGTGATCACTTTCGGTATCACCGAGAACGTGCAGAACATCAACAACACGCCCGACATCGGGTTTCAACTCGGGTACGCCTATGTTCCGCACGCGAAGGATTTCCATTGACTCTGCAGCTAGAGACAAAGCGGATGCTCCTGAAGCAATGGGAGGGCGTAACGCGTGGGCATGCCGCTGACACGAATTCCTGGAGCCGGCCACATTGGTCATAGTCGCGCGGGACTTTTGCGTGATCAGCTCTGCTCAGTCGTGCTTCGTGCGGATGTTCGGCAACGGACGCCCGCGGCAAGTTGTTGATTACTAAAGTCCCAAATCTCCAGGCCCTGCACTCATAATGCCGGGGTCGAGGGTTCGATTCCCTCCCTTTCCACCAATTCCCAGCGGATCGAAGCGGGCCGATGCTCACGTTTAAAACCCGCGGACGCCGGTGGCTCGGAGTGGCAATCGCCACGGCGCTGGTCGCAACCCTGGCCGTGGTGTTCCTGAGACCCATGCTGGAGCGCACCGTCCGCGAGCGGATCGAATCCGCTGCCAGGCGCCACGGCATGGTTGCCCATATGGGTTCGGTCCACGTCGGGGTGTGGCCGTTCTTGCGACTCGAAGGCTTCGATCTCGATCTCGGCCACGGAGCGAACCTGCATGCCGACATGATCGCGGCCACGTATCCCGGCCGGCTGCGACTCGATGTTCATGCTGCGAATCTCGTGGGCCCAGCGGGCTTCGAACTCCGCTTGCCAGCCACTG
>DASUGO010000145.1:0-20320 GCA_036273975.1 Candidatus Krumholzibacteriia bacterium | reverse complement strand
ATTCGGGCTGTTCTTCGAACTGCAGAACCCGGGGGCGGTGTTGCCCGGCGTCGCGGGGGGTGTCGCGATCATCATGGCCGCTTTCGGGCTCCAGATGCTGCCGGTCAGCTGGACCGGTCTCGCATTGATCGCGCTCGCGATCGTCCTGTTTGTGCTCGAAGTGAAGATCGCATCGCACGGTGCGCTCACCCTGGGAGGTATCGTCGCCATGATTGTTGGATCCATCATGCTGATCGATTCGCCGCTTCCCTTCATGCGCGTGTCGCTGGCCGTGATCATCCCCTCGGTGCTCTTCACAGCGGCGTTCTTCCTGTTCGCGGTGGGGATGGGTATCCGCGCGCAGCGGCGCCACGTAACCACGGGCAGCGAAGGGCTGGTCGGGGCGGTCGGCCACGCACGCGGCGACATTGCGGGCACCGGCTCGGTATTCGTGCGCGGAGAGTACTGGAACGCGCGCAGCGAGGAGCCCATCGCCGCGGGAACGGAAATCGTGGTCGAACGCGTCGACGGAATGACCGTCACCGTGCGACCCAGTACGCGATAGGAGGTCGTCGTGGAGTTTTCTTTCATTGGCATCGTCATCATCGGGATCATGCTGTTCGCCAGCGCGGTCCGTGTGTTGCGCGAGTACGAGCGCGGCGTCGTGTTCCGGCTCGGACGTCTGGCCGGTGTTCGCGGGCCGGGTATCGTGCTTCTGATTCCCATCGTGGACAAGATGGTCAAGGTGAGCCTGCGCGTGGTCACGATGGACGTCGCGCCCCAGGACATCATCACCAAGGACAACGTCTCGGTGAAGGTGAACGCGGTGGTCTACTTCCGGGTGATGCACCCGGACAAGGCAATTACCGAGGTCGAGGACTTCCTGTACGCCACCACCCAGTTGGCGCAGACGACACTGCGATCGGTGGTCGGCCAGTTCGAGCTCGACCAGCTGCTTTCGGAGCGCGAGGTCATCAACGTCCAGTTGCAACGGATCATCGACGAGCAGACGGACGCATGGGGCGTGAAGGTGTCGCTGGTCGAGGTGAAGCACGTCGATCTGCCGGTTGAGATGCAGCGTGCAATCGCCCGCCAGGCCGAGGCCGAGCGCGAACGCCGCTCCAAGGTCATCCACGCGGCCGGCGAAGCCCAGGCCGCTGCCAAGCTCCTCGAAGCGGCGGATGTGATTTCGCGCAACTCCACCACCATCCAGTTGCGTTTCCTGCAAACGCTGACCGAGGTCGCGACCGAGAAGAACTCGACCATCGTCTTCCCGATTCCAATCGACCTCTTTGAGCCGTTCCTGCGCCGGTCGCTGCGCGAGCGTGACCAGGCCCAGCCCTGACCACTGCGCCGGCCGGCCCGCCGGGGCCGGCCGGCGGTTGCTTTTGACAGCCGGCGACACCGTTCGCTATCATGCCCCGGCGCCGCCATTTGCGCGGCGTCTCAATTTATTGTTCATGCGCCGTACTACTCTCGCACTATTCCCGCTTCTCCTGTCGCTCGCGGCGGGCTGCCACGACGCGGCCATCGAGCATTACAATCTCGGCATCGACGCGATGCAGCGGGGGGATACCACCGCGGCGGTGACGGAGTTCGAGGCATCCGTCGCCGCGCGTCCAACCGACCCCGACGCCCACCTCAACCTCGGGGTTGCGCTGCTTGGTGCCGGACAGCCGGAACGCGCCCTCGAGCAATTCCAGATCGCCGCGCAGACCGGCGACCCGGCGGACGTCACCGTACACCTGAACATGGCCGAGGCGTACCGGTCGATGGGTCGCGTCCAGGCCGCCAAGACCGAGTACGAGTACGCGATCCGGCGCGACCCGGAGATGGTCGAAGCCCTCGCCGGCTACGGGCAGCTGCTGATCGATACCGGAGACTATCCCGAAGCGCGCGACATGCTGCTGAAAGCAATTTCATTGCGCCCTTCGCACGCGCCGGCCCAGTTTTCGCTCGCGTGGCTCTACATGCGCACCGACCGCTACCTCGACGCAACGCACTACTTCATCCGTGGCCTGCGCGAGGAGCCCAAATCGACCTACGGCCGCCTGGGTCTGGCCGAGTCCTATCTCGCGCGTAACATGCCCGACGATGCGATTGCGGAATTCCAGAAGGTGTACGTGGCGGATTCAACGAGCGTCGACGCGATGGTGGGGATTGGCGAATGCCAGGTGCGGCGCGGAAACTTCGTACAGGCCGAGTCGATTCTGCGGCGGGCGGTGGAAGTGGCCCCGGACGATGCCCGGGGGCATCGCTGCCTCGGCGACGCGTTCGTTGCGCGCGGCCTCAACGTGGAGGCGGTCGGGCACTACCGGATGGCGATCCAGCTCAAGGACGACTACGCGGAAGCCTACCTGGGGCTGGGCACCGCGCTGGAAGCGGCCGGCGATCTTGTCCAGGCCGAGTCGGCGCTGCAGACCGCGCTCCTCAACGCACCCAGGAACCCCGCGGTCCTCTACCGGCTGGGGCTGGTGTACGCGCAGAATCACGACCCCGACCGTGCGCGCATCTACTACGAAATGGCACTGGACGTCACCGGCGAGGATCGCACGATGCGCGCCCGCATCATGTCCGCCATCGAAGACACGCGCCGCTAGCCGCTCATTCCACCCGGTAGAGCTTCGCCCGGCCAAGTTTCAACGAGCCCTTGTCGATACCGACATCGACCCGCGCGCCGCCGTCCACCCGTATCTCGAAATCGTCGATCACGAGTGCGGCGTGCAGCGGTTCCGGAAGAAAGTCGTCGTGAAAGACGGTCTCGCCCTGGTTGCGGATGATCACCTCGCACTGATAGACCCCCGCGGGAACCTCGACGCTGAAGTCCGCCAGTTCGGCGTCGTTCTTGTACTCGGTGATGTGGCCCTTATAGATGGTCTTGTCCATCGTCGTGTCCGCGGTGGAATAGACCACCACACCATCCAGCAGCAGTTCCACGACGATGTAGTTGGCGCGGAGATGCGCATCGAGTTCCTTCTTCTTGTCGACCTGGATCTTGCTGGACACCCGCTTGTCCTTGAACGATACCGTCACGCGACCTGAGCCGCGCTCGGGACGGCCCACGGCGGGGGCGCCGAGCGGTGCAGTCGGCATGACGCCAAGCGAGTCATCGAACGCAATCGCCAGCACCTGGTCACGGTGGAATTTCACGCGCGGGCCCGCCGCCAGGCGGAAGGTCAGCGTGTCCCCTTCGACGGTCAACAGCCGCGCCCGCAGCGACGAGCCGTCGCGCAGGCGCACGACCTCACCCGATGTCATGGCGGGCAGAACCAGGAGCGCCGCAAGCGCGGCCAACACGAGGCGGGAACTCTTCTTCATCGACGCACGTCTCCTTCCATGGGACCAGTTCGGGCGCATGATACCCGCCACCCCGCGCAACCCACAAGCGCAATGCCGCCCGGCGGGTTTGTGGCTTGCCGACGCCACAAACCTCGACATTCCCCTCCCCGGCGTGGTACAATAGACCCGTCAATTCAAGCTTCGGACCGCCTGCGGCCCTCCGGGGAAACGGTGCACCGCCCGGGGAATCCTGCGCGCTGTCCGGGGCATTGATCGATCAACCGACCGTTATTGCATCCACAGGAATCGCATCCAAGGAGGTCGATCCACTATGAAACGGTCAATGTTCATTATGGCGGTTCTGCTGGGCGTGGTCATGAGCGCCACGGCCTGGGCCGAGAATCCGACGGCGGCCAAGGCCGTCTCCGGGCAGGACGAGGGCATGACAACCATCGCCATCACCGTGTCTTCCAACACGGACGATGTTTACGCGGTGATTATCAAGGGTGCCCGCGTCGAAGACATCCGTGCCCCGAAGGGCTGGGTTGGAATTTCTTCCGGCACCAGCGCCATGTTCCGGACGGGCGACAACCCGGTCCGCAAGGGCAACGCCACGTCGTTCAAGGTCGTCACGTCCGAGCCCTCGGCCGGTCTGACGGTTTCGTTCCGTGGCAAGGATGACCCGATCGGAAGCCCGGTCAACCTGTAGTCCGTTCGCGAGGAGTGGGTCCCCGCACAATCGGCGCGGCGGCGAGCAATCGCCCCGCGCCGATTTGTTTCCTCCCGCCCTTCTCTGTCCCCCCAACCTCCGCTATATTTCTCGCATGATCCGGCCCCCGGCACCGCTGGCCCTGGCGCTGCTGGCCGCAGCCTGCTCCGTGTCCCACGCGGAATCCCGCCGCGGCCCCGGCGCACTCACCGCCGCCCGCGAGGCACTCGCGCACGCGGATACGGCTCTCGCCGCCCGCCAGCTCGAGAACGCGTGCCGCCGGGACCACGACCCGGCCGCGTGCGCACTCCTCGGGCGTCTGTATCGCGAGCACGGAACCATCGAGGGGCGCCTGCGTTCGCAGCAGGTTCTTGAAAGCGCGCGCGCCCGTTTCCCCGACGACCTCGAGCTGCTGATGGAACTCGGCCGCACCTACTTCGCCCAGCATTTCTTCCCGGACGCGGTCCGCTGTTTCAACCAGGTGCTCGAGGCGGATCCGCACCACTGCCAGGCACACTACCTGCTCGGCCTGTACCACTTCCGGAACTGGAAACGCATGAACGAGTTCACGGATGACCTGTACGCGGCGCGACGGGAGCTGCGCGCGGCCGTCAGTTGCGACAGCAGCGACTCCGACGCGATGTACCGCTATCTTATCGCATGCTACGCGCTGGACGACACGTCCTCCGCCGATGCGACCCGTGCGATCGTCCGTTTCCCCGCCAGCCCCGAATTCCGGCTCTACCGCGGCGCGCTCGCGTGGGAGGCGCTCGACTTCCGTTCCTGCCAGCGCGATTTCGCGGACGCGGTCGCACTGATGGATGGGGACACCCGGCGCGCGTACGGCTACGTCGAGCGCGCCCTGCCCGTCACCGACCGTGACCGCCTCGATGACTTCCCGCCCGAGGCGCGGGACAGCGTGCTGCGCGCCTACTGGCTCCGGGCCGACCCCGACCCGACCACCGCGCTCAACGAGCGCGAACTGGAGTTCATCTACCGGATGTTCGTCGCCGATGTCCGCTATTCAAACGGGCCCACCCAGAAACGCGGCTGGGAGACGGATCGTGGCGCGGCCTTTCTGAAATTCGGCACGCCCACCACCGTGGCCTACACGCTGGGCGACGACAACCGCAGCGGCAAGGTGGAGATGTGGTCGTACGTCATCGGCGGTGTGTTTCACCAGTTCCTGTTCGTCGACGAATTCCTCAACGGCAATCCGCGGATTCCCTACAGCGCCGACATTCTGCTCCACTATCTCGAGCACGCGCCACCGCGAACGGCGCTTGCTTCGGCCATTGTGCCGATTCCCGCCGCGCTCGACGTCGTCGCCTTCCGCGACGACAACTTTGCGGCTTCGATCTATCTCGCCATGTGCGTCGACGCCGACAGCCTGCGCGCCTCGCGTGCCGATTCGCGTGACGACCGTCTCGTGGTGCGCGCAGCCACCTTCGATCCCGCATGGAGGCGAACCGGCGCCTTCGCGGATACACTGCGCCTGACGGCCACGTCCACCCACCATCGCGCCGGCACCACCCATCTGGAAGTCGTCCGCCGCCTGCCGGGATCCTTCGACCGTTATCATCTCGCGATGGCGATGGAAGACGCGCATGCGCGTGCGCGCGCGTCGGTGCGCGGTGACGCGGACGCCGAACGCTTTGTCGCGGACCACACCAAATTGAGCGACATTCTCCTCACCGCGGATCCCGGCTCCGGCGGTGCGGGCATCAAGCGCCACGGACAAACGTTGGTGCCGCGTATCCACCGCGGGTACAGGGCGGGCGAGCTGCTGCGCGCCTACGTCGAGATCTATGACCTCGCACGCAGCGCGCGGTCATCCCGGTACGAGATTCGTTTTGCGATTTTTCCCGCACCGGATGACGACGCGTCGGTGTGGGAGGACTGGAGCCGGAGAATCGGCGGGTTGCTCGGGCTGGGCGAAACGCCTCCGGTGATCGCGCAGTCCTTCCAGCGCACAGGAACCGGCCACGATGAGTACGAGACCATCGCCATCGTGATCGACTCGCTGCCCGCGGGCGCCTACCAGCTCGTGATCAGCGTTTTCGACGGCATCTCCGGACAGGAGGCGCAGGCGGGGACGCGCTTCTACCGCGACGCGGAGCACCTGGCCGAGAGCGAGCCCTGAGACGTTACTGCGGCGGCGTGATGGGTTTGCCGTTGGGCTCTTCCGGGGGCGGATCGGGGTCCTTCTCGATGAAGACCTTGATGATGAAGAATGCCACAAAAACGGAGGCGATCACGAACACGGTGATGTCGCGCGCGAGTTTGCGTTTGTCGGTTTCCTCGGGCAGGAAGAATTCGTCGTCCTCGGTGGTGTCCGGAGGCTCGGCCACGAAGCTCGCCGCGGGCACCGCGTCGCGCAGCCAGTGCTCCGTCGCCGACGGTGCGTCAGCGTTGGCGGCCGCCCGAGCATCGGGTTGCGTTGCAGACGTTGCCGGCGCGTTGCCGGCAGGCACACGCGCGGCACGAGCGCGCGCCGGGGGCAACCCGGTGCACACAATGGTGACGCACAACGCCGCCACAATCACTCGATTCACAAACTGGATCAGCACCGCGGGAAAGATAGCCGTTCGCACCCACCTTGACAACGGTGAAGCACTCCCCTACCTTAGCCTTGCTACCAGCCTAACCAGCGAAGTAGCGCAAAGTGGGCCTGCTCGTGGTCGGCGGCGGGCCCCTTTGCTTTGCAGACGGGACGCACTCAGCGGCCGGCCGATGCCCGCCAGCCGGGTTCCGTCGTCCGGCTGGACGCGGCTTCTTCCACCGCGGGTCCCCGCGCATCCTGGCGCCAGCGGCGAAAGTACCCGACGGCGGACAGGTACGACATGGTCAGGATTGCCGCCACGCCCGCAACCACAACCGGCTCGGGCACCCCACGACGCAAAAAATGCATGACGGATAAGAGCGTGAGACCCACCATGCTCTGCATGAGCATCTTGATGCGACCCAGCCCGCTGGCCGGAATGAACCGGCGCCGGCGGCGCAGGCTTTGCCAGCGCAACACCGTGACGGCCGTCTCGCGCACCGCAACGAGGCCGATCATCGTCCACACCGGCGGTGATGCGGTTTCGATGCCGATCCACGCGTACGTGACGCCCATCAGAATCTTGTCCGCAAAGGGATCGAGATGAGCCCCCAGTCCCGAGCACTGCGAGAAATTGCGCGCGTACCAGCCGTCGAACACGTCGAGCAGCGCGGCGGCAATGAGAATCGCCACGGCCAGAGCCTGGGCGCCCGCCCACGCGAGAACCGCCGCCACCAGCGCCATCACGATGCGCGCGGCGGTAACCACATTCGGTACGGTGAGGTCGTTACGCATGCCAACGGCTCCTCGGGCCGATCATCCTCGCCGGACGATACCACAGGGATGCGCGTGCGCCAACGAAGGGACCGCGTTGTATGACGTCGGACTGGCGAGGGGAATCGAAGCGCAAGTGGTGGACGCTCGTCCTCATCGTGCTGCTGCTGCACGCCGCGGCGCTGTTGTTCGTCAGACCCGAGTATTTCGATTTTCTGCTGCGTGATTCCAAGTCGCCATCGGGAGCCGCGCATCGCGCACGCGCAGCGTCGATGCCGGATGCCATCATCGCGATACAGGTCGACGTGGAGGACAGCGAGAGCGAGATCCCGGAGCAGCCGGTCACCGAGCCGAGCCGGCCGGCGCCGCCCTCGCCGGAACAGGACGCAAATCTCCCGGGTGAGGACGCCGAGGCCCTGCAGACCGTGGACCTCGGCGACCTGCTGGGGCAGGCGAGTTCGCCGCGCGCCGGTGGCGGAACCCGGCTCAATGAGACGATCCCACCGCGGCCGGTCGAGATCACGTGGCCGGAGACGCGGCGTCTGAAGCACTGTATCGGGCGGCATGTGGACGTTCGCATCCGCGTGGCCGCGGACGGAACCATTCGCGAGGTGGTCCCCGACGCGAGTGATATCGCCCCGGATTGCCTGCGCGCCGCACTGGACGCCGCCGGGCGCATCAAATTTGCGCCCGGCAAGGTCAACGGCACGCCCTCGGAGTTATGGGCGCAGGTGCGGATCGACTTCGAGGAGAAACGCTGACCGCGCCTACCACACCTCGCGGCCCCGCCACACGTCGAACACGCGCAGCGTCCGGTCACCGAATTCTCCGATGACCTCGGGAAACCCGTCGCCCGTCAGATCGGCAAGTGAAATGCGGTCGCCGAACACCTGGTCGGTCTGGAACTGGATGTTGTAGAAGCGGCTGTCGACGATGAGACCGGTGTTCAGGATGATCTCCAGCTGCGGATCATCATCGACATTCCCGACCACGACGAAATTGCCGAGCATCGCGGTGGTGCTGTTCCACTGGATGTTCCGGTTGTAGGAATCGAAAATCCACAACTTGTCGTCGGCCAGGAACACGGCTTCGAGCTGCCGGTCGCCGTCCAGTTGCGCGAGCGCCATGTGGTCGATTTTCGTGTAGCGCTGCTGAAGGTTCTCCCACTCGAGCTCGAACGTGTTCATGTTGTAGATCAGCACCCGCCCGGCGGCGGTGGCGATGACCAGCTTCAGAACACCATCCCCGTACAGATCGGCCACCGCCAGCGCGGTCGCGCGCGCTCCCAGCGTCGTGGCTTCCCAGACCATTTCCATCCCGCCTTTTTCGGCGGCATACACGTGAACGTGTCCGCTCTTGTCGGCGTAGATGAATCGGTAGTCGGCGTGCCCCGGCGTCCCGATCTCCGCGGTCACCACGTACTTCTTCGCGATCGCAGAAAACGAATTCACGTCGACTTCGGTCAGGGCGTGACTGGCGCTGCACGCCAGACACGCCGCCGAAAGACACACAGCGGCGAGAACGCGATTCATGGTCGGCTTCCTCCTGCGGTTAAGACAAACCCGGCTTAGAGCTTGATCTCGTTCACCAGGGCGCGCACGTGTTCGATGGAAACGTCGAGCAGGCTGCGCTCGTCCTTGTCCAGGGGTATCTCGATGACGCGCTCCACGCCCCCGCTCCCGATCACGACCGGGACCCCCACATACAACCCGTCGACCCCGTATTCGCCTTCGAGGTTCGCGGCGCACGCCAGCACTCGCTTCTTGTCCTTCAGATACGACTCGGCCATCGCGATCGCCGCGGCAGCCGGCGAGTAGAACGCGCTGCCCGTCTTCAGGAGGGCGACGATTTCTCCGCCGGCAAAGCGCGTGCGCTTGACGATCTCATCGATCTTCTCCTGGCTCATCAGGAGCGGGAGCGGAATACCCGCGACCGTGCAGTAGCGCGGCAGCGGCACCATTTCGTCCCCGTGTCCGCCGAGCACGAACGCGGTCACGTCCTCGACGCTGACGCCGAGTTCCATCGCAACGAAACAGCGGAAGCGCGCGGAATCAAGCACGCCGGCCATGCCCACGACGCGCTCGCGCGGGAACCCGGTGATCGTCTTCATGGTGTACACCATCGCGTCCAGCGGGTTGGAAATCACGATGACAAATGCCTTCGGGCAGAATTCCTTCACGTTGGTCGCAACCGTCTTCATGATGTCGAGGTTGCGATTCAGAAGGTCATCCCGGCTCATGCCCGGCTTGCGCGGGAAGCCCGCCGTCACAATGACGACATCCGCACCCGCCAGATCCTTGTAGTCGTTGGTTCCGGAGATCTCGACATCGTAGCCCTCCACCGGGCGGGACTCCATCAGGTCGAGCGCCTTGCCCTGCGGCATACCCTCCACCACGTCATATATGACGATGTCTCCGAGTTCGCGCTGGGCCGCGAGCAAAGCCAGCGTGCCGCCAATCTGACCGCCGCCGATGAGTGCAAGTTTGCGCCGTGCCATGGGGACGAATCCTCCTTGATTTGCCGATTGTTTTTCAGGTCGTGGGAAGCATGCGGCCGAAACCGCGTATCTTCGCTTGTTACAACGCCCCCGGCAAGCCGGGGGCGCGTTGCGGCCCGTCCAGTATACATGTTGCGGCCGCGGCCGGGCCACCCCTTTTCGGGCTGGTGAAACCCCAGTTCAGGGGCTACATTCACGTCCAGTGGCTGCCTGAATCACGCCACCGGAGGTGGTCTGCATGCGACTTCGTTTCTGCGCGCGACTTTTCTCTCTTCCCCTGCTACTCGGCGTGTCGATGCTCGCGTGCGGCGGGGATGACTCCACGGGCCCGCCGGAAGATGCTCCCTTCACCGGGACGATTCACATTCTCGACGATCGCTTCTCACCGCGCGACGTCACCGTGGCAGCCGGGGACAGCGTCACGTGGCGGTGGGAGGGGAGCCATTCCCACTCCGTCACCCAGGGCACGACGCCCGACGCGTCGCAGGATCCCTCGCGCCTCTTCGATTCCGGAATCAAGAATTCGGGTACGTTCGGGTACCGCTTCACGGCCGCCGGATCGGTCCCCTACTTCTGCCGGCCCCATTTCGCAATCGGAATGAAGGGGACGGTCACGGTCACCCCCTGATCCCGCAACGCCCCGGCGACCGTCACGGGGCCTCGTTCCCGCGTGGGCATTCCCCGGCCGGTACGGCCGGGGGGCGTCTGGTTGGTTGACGCAACCGTACCGTTGTGATAAACTTACAGTTATCAATCGGCCGAATTGTGCTGCGCGCGGCAGTGCCCCTCCGTGCACAATCTCTGAGTTTGAGTCCTACTTACCCGGGATGCGTCACCATGATCAAGTTCCGACATAGCGTGTTGCTTGTCTGTCTGACCAGCGTTGCCACCGCGCTCGCGTGCGGTGACAGCGGCGAATCGCCCCCCATCGCCGAGAACCCGTGTATCGACGTGTCGGCAGATACCATCACCACATGGGCTGGAACCGGCGAGGCGGGATTCAACGGCGAAGATGTGCACCGGACGGACGTCCAGTTCTACTGGCCCGTTGACGCCGAATTCACGCCCACACTCGGGACCTTCATCGTCGACTGGAACAATCACCGCGTCCGCGCGGTGGCGCCCGACGGTATCGTCTCCACGGTGATGGGGACCAACAGCATCGGCGATGGCCCCGCAACGCCCAACGTGGGCATGGACGTCGCCAGCGGCTGGCCGGGAGAAGAGTGTGATCTCAACCATCCCACGCAGGTGCTCGAGCGCCAGAACGGCAAACTGCTTGTCGTGTGCTGGCACAACCATAAATTGCGCGAGTGGGACCCGGCGACGGGCCTGGAGACCGTCCTGATGGGCCGCGGCCCCGGTTGCACTGGCGACGGCGGGCTCGCGTCATCGGCCAGCGCGCTCCTGAACCAGGAAGCCCACGCGGTCGAGGCGCCGGACGGATCGCTCTACATCATGGATCAGCGCAACCAGTGCGTGCGCAAGATCGACCCGGCCGGCGTCGTGAGCACCGTGGCCGGGACACGCGTGTGCAATCTGGCACCGGGCGGCTTCTCGGGTGACGGCGGCGACCCGCTGCTCGCCCAGATCAACCAGCCCACGGGTCCCAATCCGAACCCGCCGGGCGGCGGGCTTGCGCTCGATGACCAGGGGCGGCTCTACATTTCCGACACGCTCAACCACCGCATCCGCCGCGTCGACTTCACCATGAACGTGATCGAGACCGTGGTCGGGAACGGCAAGGCGGCCTACGCCGGTGACTGCGGAAGCCCGTTGAAGGCGTCGCTCAACACGCCGCTCGACATCTGCTTTGGCCCCGACGGCCGGCTGTATATCGCCGACACGTACAACAACGCGGTCCGCGCGGTTGATTTCGACAAGAACGTCATCACCACGGTGGCCGGCACCGGCGTGCGCGGCTTCTCCGGGGACGGCGGCCCGGCCGGCAAGGCGCGCCTCGCGCTTCCCTACGGCGTCGGCTTCGACGCCGCAGGCGACCTGTACATCGCCGACACCTACAACCACCGGATTCGCCGCGTGCAGATGCACAAGTAAGGAGCCGCAATGCTTACAGCACGAATTCATCGCTCAATCTGGCTCGCCGCGTTCTCGATGGCACTGGTTTCCCTCTCGTGCGGAGGCGGTGACGGCGGACCCGCGACTCCTCCCGGCGAAACCTGCACCAGCGAGCCGGGCGAAGTGTCGCTCGCCGGAACGTCGGGCAACGTCTACAACTGGGCGGGCACCGGTCAGGCCGGCTACGGCGCGACCGGGCAGATTCCCGCGGCGACGCGGTTGTACTGGCCGCAGGACGTCACCATCGCGCCCAACGGAACACCGTATGTACTCGACTGGAATAACCATCGTGTGGTCGCCGTGAACGGTTGCGGCAACTTCAAACTGATCGTCGGCGTGACCAACGGCGACTTTGGTGACCCGTGCGATGGCTACGTGAACTGCCAGGACGTGAAGGCAACCACGTCCAAGCTGAACCACCCGACCAGCGTCGCGTTCAATCCGGCCAACGGCCACATGATCCTGAGTGCATGGCACAACTCGGAGATCTTCGATCTCGATCTGAGCACTGGCCTGATGGACCGGATCTGTGGCGACGGGTCGCGCAGCTACAACGGGGACGGCCAGGCGGCGATTTCGGCCTATACCGATCTGCCGGTCGGCGTGGCGTACGATTCCCAGGGCCGGCTGTGCTTCGCGGACCAGGCCAACATGGTCGTGCGCATGATCGACGAGACGGGCGTCATCCACACCATCGCCGGTACGCCGCCGGATCTCAGCGGTCCGTTCCCGGTACGCCAGCCTGGCTTCGCGGGCGACGGCGGTCCGGCCGTCGACGCAAAGCTGTTCTTCGAGGCCGGCCAGGTGGCGGATCCGAGCGGGAAGATCTGCTTCGATGCCGCGGGTAATATGTACATCGCCGACAGCCAGAACCACTGCATCCGCGTGGTCGACACCAACGGCATCATCAACCGTTTTGCTGGCATCGGCCCCTCGGCACCCGGTTATGGTGGTGACGGCGGAAACGCGCTGGCCGCGAACCTGGATGAGCCGCGCGACGTCGCCGTGGATCCGGCCACGGGGAACGTCTACATCGCCGACACCGGCAACCACGTGATCCGCATGGTCGCACCCGACGGGATCATCACGACGGTCGTCGGGAATTACCACGGAACCGGCCCCAGCATCCCACCGCTTACACCTGCCCAGGTGCAGGCGGAGAATGGTCTGCCGGCGGCCGACGTGACGCTCACGACACCGTACGGAATCGAAATCGATTCCAAGGGCCGCCTGCTGATTGCCGACACTGGCAACCACGTGATCCGGCTCTTCTTCCCCTGATCGGACGGAACGGCGTCATCGCACGAAGGGCTCTCTTCCCACCGGGACGAGAGCCCTTCCTGTTTCCGGTTGCCCGCGCAGGCGGCGGGTGTTCCCGGGGATATTCGCTGCGGATTACTTGACCAGGATCATCTTGCGCGTGAGCGTTTCGCCGGCGGCCGCCAGGCGGTAGAAATAAACACCGGTCGCCACCGAGACGCCACGGTCGTCGCGCCCGTCCCACGTCGCGTCGAGTTCGCCGGGACCGCGCGTGCCGTCAACCAGCGTACGCACCGCGCGGCCCGACACGTCGTAGATACGCAACGTCATCGCGGTGGCCGCGGGGAGCGAGAAGCGAATCGTCGTGCTGGGGTTGAACGGGTTGGGGTGATTCTGGTGCAGTTGCACCGACGGCGGCACGACAGCAACCCGCACCGGTGCCGACCACGCCTCGGTGCCATTGCCGCGCTCGACGGCCAGCGCGTATTCGTACGCGCGATCCGCGGACGCGGTGACGTCCATATACTCGCCATCGGCTGCGTTCACCAGCACCGGACTCTCGTACTCTCCCCCCGCCTCGCGGCGCACGAGTCGCGCCTCAACCCAGGGGCCCCAGGCGGTAAACGCCCATTCGACCTTCACACCGCCACCGGTGCGACGCGCACGCAAGCGGTCAAAGACGACCGCGTTCTTCCCCGGCTTCGTCCATTGCGCCACGTACGCGATATCCTTGCCGCCGGCCTGCGTGAAGTTGCCGCCGACCCAGAGTGCACCGTCGCGCAGCATGGCGATCTTCGTCTGGTCATTGACGCCGCTGCCGAGCGACGACCACGCGCTGCCGTCCCAGGTCGCGATGAAGCCGACTTCCTTGCCAGCCGCGTGGGTGAACGTGCCGGTCACATACAACTGGTCGATATCGATTTCGATGGAGCGCACGTGCGAGAGACTGGGCCCGCCGAGACCGTCGCCGAATGTGCCCCACTTCTGCCCGTCCCAGACGGCGATACGATTGGCCGGCTTCCCGCCCGCCTCGGTGAATGCACCGCCCACATAGATCTTGTTGCCTTCGACCCGGATGGTGGTGACGAGGTTGTTGACGCCGGAACCAAGCGGCTCCCACTCCTCGCCGGTCCACCTGGCGATGTAGCTGATCGGCTTCCCACCCGCGGAATCGAAGAATCCACCCACGTACACCGCATCACCCGTGGCCGCGATCGCGAGCGCGCGCGCGCGCGGACCGAGGCTGCCGCCAACGTCGTGCCACGCACTGCCGTCCCAGCGGGCGACACCCTGCGCCTTCACGCCTCCGGCCGAAGTGAATTCGCCCACGCAGTACAGGTCGCCATTCGGCGCGATACTGATGCCGCGTACCGCGCGGTCCATCCCATCACCCAGCGGCAACCAGATGCCCGATCCGAAGTCGTAACGCGCAATGTTCCCGTAGCGCGGAACGCTGCTCGCGGCCCACGGACCGAGTTGATCGAACATGCCACCAGCGTACAGGCATCCTTCGCCCACACGAATCACGTGCACGAGCCCCATGTCGTTCGTCCCGACACCGCTACCAACGCCGCGCCAGGTCGATCCGTCCCAGTGCGCGATGCGCAACACGTTCATGTCCGCGACAGCCGAAAACAAACCGCCCAGCAACAACCCGCCGTCGTAGGGAACAATCGCGTCGGTATATTCGTTGGGATGTCCGGCCGCGGGAAACGGGTCGACCCAGTAGCGGTCGTCGGGATGTGACTGCGCGGTTGCGAGCGCGGGGCTGGCGAGCAAGAGCCCCGCGATGAGGACCACGCGGCGCCCGGGAATCCTGTAACGGTTCAATTCCATGAACTGATACCCTTCCCCTGCCGTGGCATGAAATTGCGCCTCCGGACGGCCCAGAGGGCAGGCGTGTGACCTGTGAATTATACCAGAAACACCGGGATCGACAAGACAACATTGCGTATGCCCGCGGCGTCTGTGGTTGCCGCCGCCGCGGCCCCGGTGCTAGAGTCCGCACCATGAACCATGTGAATCCGGAATACAAACGTGTCACCCCGGCCGTGATTGCGGAGCTGAGCGCCGCGCTCGGCGCGGCCAACGTGCACACCGATGCCGATGCCATCGAACGCGCGTCCTCCGACGAGACCGAAGACCTCGTATTCGCGCCCGAGGTGGTGGTCACGCCGGACTCTACCGTGGGCGTCTCGCAGGTGATGCGGATCGCCAGCGCGCATCGCATTCCCGTGACGCCGCGCGGTGCCGGAACCGGACTCTCCGGGGGCGCGCTGCCCGTGCACGGTGGCATCGCGCTGTCGACGATGCGGTTGAACCGAATCCTCGAGATCGATCGTGCCAACCTGATGGCGGTCGTCGAGCCCGGGGTGATCACCCAGGTATTCCAGGAAGCCGTCGAGGCGGAGGGCCTGTTCTACCCGCCTGACCCGGCGAGCCGCGGGAGCTGTTTCCTGGGTGGCAATCTGGCCGAGTGCTCCGGTGGGCCGCGGGCCGTCAAGTATGGCGTGACCCGGGACTGGGTCACGGGCATCGAGGCGGTGCTCCCCAACGGCGACGTGATCCACCACGGCGGGAAGCTCCTCAAGAACGTGACCGGCTACAATCTCACGCAACTCATCATTGGATCCGAGGGAACACTGGCGGTGATCACGCGCATCTACTTCCGGCTGCTGCCGCTCCCCAAGCACCGGACGATGCTGCTGGTTCCGTTCGACGACCTGGCCTCATGCGCACGTGCGGTACCGGCCATCATGCACGCGGGGGTGGTGCCCTCGGTGCTCGAGTTCCTCGAGCGCGAGGCCGTTCAGATCACCGAGGAACATCTGGGGCGTTCGTTTCCGCGCAACGACGCGGCGGCGCATCTCTTGATCGAACTCGATGGCAACGACGAAGGCGTCATCGCGCGCGACGCCGAGCGTGTCGCGGAAATCGTGCTCGCCGCGGGCGCCTCCGACGTGCTCGCGGCCGAGAGTGACTCGCGCATGAACGACCTGTGGACCATGCGCCGCGCGGTGGGCGCCGCCGTCAAGTCGGTATCGGTCTACAAGGAAGAGGACACGGTCGTTCCGCGCAGCCAGCTGGTGCCGCTGCTGCTCGGGGTCAAGGAGATCGCCGGGCGTCACGGAATCCGTACGGTATGCTACGGGCACGCCGGCGACGGCAACCTGCACGTCAACATCCTCAAGATGGACATGCCGGACGACCGTTGGCGGCTCCTGCTGGAGCCCGCGATCGAGGAGATATTCGAACTGACTGTTAGACTCGGCGGCATGATTTCCGGCGAGCACGGCATCGGGTGGGTTCAGAAACGGTACATGCCGATCGCAATGTCGGGTGAGGAACTGGCGCTCATGCGCGCGATCAAGCACGCATTCGATCCGCACGGCATACTGAATCCCGGGAAGATATTCCCCGACGGGAACCCGGGCACCTGACCTAGTAGATTGCTTCGCTGAGCGGGCTCTTGCCCTCGGGATGGTTGTGCAGGAGGTGGTCGATGTCGAGGATCTTGACCGGCCCCTCGAAGTACGCCGACGTGATCTTGCCCGTATCCATGCGAATCGCGTCGCACGGGCACGCCTCGACACACAGTCCGCAGAACACACACTGCAGGATGTCGATATCGAACTTCACCGGGTACTTCTCGACGCCGTCGTGACCGGTATCGGCACCGGTGATCTCGATGCAGTATGCGGGACAGGCGGTCGCGCAGCAGTTGCACGCGACACAACGCGGGGTTCCGTCGGGGCGCTGCATCAACCGGTGCTCGCCGCGGAAATTCGGCGGCAGCGGGGATTCCTTCTCGGGCCACTGGTAGGTCATCCCCACGCGGTTGTTGCGCAGGTCCGCCATGTTCTTGACGAAGTGGGAAATGGTGATCGTCATCCCCCGGAATACTTCCCGGAGGTAGGTCCGCTCCCACCAGGAGCGGTTCTGACTGAGGGGTGTGGAAACGACTCGTGTGGCCATGCAATTCCCCGCCCGTGGATGGGGCTCGTTCAATAATTCACACGGGGTTCAATTTAACCCACCAACAGGCAATGTCAAGGCAATTCCCGGGTTACGCTTTGACCGCCGGCGCCGCTTGACGCTAAGATACGGCCAACGGAAGGTTACCGGGACCGGCCGGCCGTGCGGTCCCCCTCGCTACCCCCAGGGAGTTTATCCATGACCGACACCCGTGAAGTACTCGAAGTCGACGTGCTGTTCGTTGGGGCCGGGGCGGCCTCGCTCGCCGGCGCCCTGCACCTCCAGCACCTCGTGGACGCCCACAACGAACGCGTCTCGCGCACCGGCGAGGGCTCGGCACTAAGCCCGATGATCGCCGTCATCGAAAAAGGCAGCGAAGTCGGCGCGCATGCGCTGTCCGGCGCGGTGCTGAATCCGTCCGCGCTGCGCGAACTGGTTCCTGATTACGCCGAGAAGGGCTGCCCGATCGAGTCGGACGTCAAGCACGAGGACGTCTACTTTCTGACCCGCAGGAACGCGTTGCGCTTCCCCATCACCCCGCCACCGCTGCGCAATCACGGTAATGTGATCGTGTCGCTCGCCCGCTTCAACCGCTGGCTCGGCGGTCTGGTGGAGGCGGCCGGCGTGAACATCTTTCCGGGCTTCGCCGGCGTCGAGATACTCGAGGAAGACGGGATCGTCACCGGCATCCGCACCGGCGACAAGGGGATCGACCGCCACGGGAACCGCAAGGCGAACTTCGAGGCCGGCATCGATCTGCGCGCACGCGTCACGGTATTCGGCGACGGCCCGCGCGGCTACCTGTCGAAACAGCTCATCGCGAGGAAAGGGCTCCTCGCGGGGCGGTCGCGGCAGACGTTCGAGACCGGCGTCAAAGAAGTCTTCGAGCTCCCGCCCGGAAGGATGGAACCAGGACACGTCATCCATACCATGGGGTTCCCGTTCGCGTCGGACTGCCTGGGTGGCACCTTCATCTACTCGATGGGTGACAATCTCCTCGCGGTCGGCCTCGTCACGCCGCTCGACTACAAGGATCCGTTCATCAATCCGCACGAACAGCTCCAGCAGTTCAAGGAACACCCGACCATCAAGCGCATCCTCGAAGGCGGCCGCAGCGCCTACTACGGCGCCAAGGTGATCAGCGCGGGCGGCTACCACTCCATTCCGAAGCTGGTGACTGACGGCGCGATGCTGATCGGCGAGTCCGCATCGCTGGTGGACATGGCGCGCCTGAAGGGCGTCCATCTCGCAATGAAGTCGGGGATGCTCGCCGCGGAGACGCTCTACCAGTCGCTGGTCGCCGGTGACTTCTCGGCGCGTTCGCTCGCTCCCTACGACGCCGCGGTCCACGCGAGCTATATCGGCAAGGAGATGTACCAGAGCCGCAACTTCCACCAGGCGATGTCGCTCGGGATGCCGCGCGCGTTCCTTCACCTGGGGTTGCAGCAGTTGACGGGTGGTTTCGACATCATCCCGCACGGGCGCGAGAAGGCGGACCGCTGGGCGATGAAGAGTGTCGCGGAGTATTACGGGGTTGACCGCGAGCTGCCGGAACCGCGCCAGTACGATGGCTCCGTTTCGCTGGACAAGCTGGCCAACGTGTATCTCTCCGGCACCATGCATGGCGAGGACCAGCCGTCCCATCTCAAGGTGCCGGACACGTCCCTGTGTTACAACACCTGCGTGTCGAAGTACCGCTATCCGTGCAACCGTTTCTGTCCCGCAAATGTGTACGAGATGATCGCGGCGGAGGGCGGTGCCTTGCGGCTGCAGATCAACTTTGCCAACTGCGTGCACTGCCAGACCTGCGACATCAAGTGTCCGCTCGATAACATCCGCTGGACACCTCCGGAAGGCGGGCAGGGCCCCAACTACACCGTGCTGTAATAACAGAAACGCCGCCGGAGCAATCCGGCGGCGTTCTGCCTGCCACTGCGCGTACCACCCACGATCAGGTGGACGGCGATCCCTCGAGGGGACGGCGTACGTTGCTGTCGGCGTCACGAATGGAACGCCAGAAACGAACGTTGTCCTCCCCCTTTTTCCACGACAGATAAACCACCGTGTTGTTCTGAATCGAGAAGAAATCGACCATGCCGCGTTCCTCGTCCTTGAGAATGCAGCCGGCATCCCGGACCGTGGCCCGGGCCTTCTCGATTTCAGCTTCGACGGCCTTCAGCTCCTGCGTCTTGTCATCCAGTTCGACCGAGTCACGGTTGGCCTGTTCGGCGCCGCACTCCACGATCAACTTCAGGATGGCGATCTCCTCGAGCAACCACAGGTACCGCTGCCGGTTCCGGCGAATCCGCTCGACGGTATTTTCAAGGAAACCAATGAGGGCGTTCGCTTCCTCGACGGTGAAGAACTTGGGGTTCATTGCGAACTCCTTCAACGCGACCGGGGACGGGTGCGCGACCTCTTACACTACCTGCCAGTTAACCAATTTAGCCCTTAGCGCTGCGTGGCGGGCGTTTCACGCCCTCCTCACGTAGATAGTTAAGCCCCATTGTTCCCACAAAGCAAGCGCAATTCCCGGTTGTTCCTTGTGCAAACTTTCACGCGCAATAGAAGTCACGCAAACCACTTACACGATTCTGGCGGTGTGTCCCGGTAACGCCGTGTGTCGCCACGCATCGCGGCGTTGACCCCCGGTCACGGAGCGGATACGCTCGCCGCCCAATGAACGCACGCATCCGCGCCCACCGCACGGTAGATCTCGCGGCCATCCGCGCGGTCGGCTTCGATCTGGACCACACGCTGGCCCTCTACGACGACGCCGCCGTCAATCTGATTGCGGCCAACGCCGCACGCCGGCTGCTCGTCGAGCAGTTGCACTATCCCGCCTGGCTCGCCGAGGCAACGAGCCCGATGCTCGTGCCGCCTGCTGCCCGCGCACTCGCCGCGGACCTCCGCCTCGGCGCGATCGTCAAACTGGACGCGGCCCGCCGCGTTCGGCGCGCACGCCTTGCTGGCCGCTGGCTCACCGGCGACGAAACCAGCGCCGCGTACCCGGATGGAATACCGGATTCTCGCGAGTGGAACTACCCGGTGTATTCGCCATTCCAGTTGCCCGTCCTCTGGCTGCTGGAGGAAATCGAATCACGTTGGCCGGCCCCGGCCGATCGGCGCGAGCGCTGCGAACACGTGCGCTCGATGCTCGACCTCGCTCACACCAACGGAACCCTGAAGTCGCAGTTGCGCGACGACGTCGGCCGTTTCGTCTCCG
>DASUGO010000144.1:0-2628 GCA_036273975.1 Candidatus Krumholzibacteriia bacterium | reverse complement strand
ACAGTAAACAGACAAATGTCTTTTCTGTCAAGGGGGAATCTTTGCGGGTGCCGAACATGGGTGGAGTTCGCCTTCCATGCTAGTATCGCCGGTCGTCCAGGTGTTCAACCCGCCCTGTGGGCGAGACGAAAGGGGATCGATCATGGCAACCGGTACCGTTCGACTTCACCGCGTGCTCCGGGCCAGGCCCGAGCGCGTCTACCGCGCATTCCTCGACGCCGCCGCGATGGCGAAGTGGCTTCCACCCTACGGCTTCACCTGCACGGTGCACCACCTCGACGCAAAGGTCGGTGGAACATACCAGATGTCGTTCACGAACTTCACGACCGGCAACAGCCACTCATTTGGTGGCGAGTACCGGGAACTCGTTCCGTCGGAGAAGATCCGCTACACGGACAAGTTCGACGATCCCAACCTGCCCGGCGAAATGCAGACCACGGTGACGCTGAGGGAAGTGATGTGTGGTACCGACCTGACGATCGTCCAGGAAGGTCTCCCCGAGGCGATTCCGCTGGAGATGTGTTACCTCGGCTGGCAGGAGTCGCTCGCGCAACTGGCGACGCTGGTCGAACCCGAGATTCCGGAATAGAGTGGTCATTTCTTCGAAAGGAACAAAATGAACGGATTGCGAATTACTGCAATGGCCGCCTTGTTGGCAATGTCCACCGTATCCGCCGTGCGCGCACAGGGACGACCGGACGCGGGCAAGCTGATTGCGGCGCAGCAGGAGGCGATGGGGGCGCTGTCGTTCATGGACGGCATCTGGCGCGGCGACGCCTAGACGATGCTGCCTTCGGGTGAGAAGCACGCCATCACGCAGACCGAGCGCATCGGGCCGTTCCTCGGTGGATCGGTGAAGGTCATCGAGGGCCGCGGCTACGATCCGGACGGCGCGGTCACGTTCAACGCGTTCGCTACCATTTCCTACAACCCGGGCACCAAGGCCTACACGATGCACTCCTACGCGATGGGTAACGTTGGAGATTTCGTGCTGACACCGGCGGCCGACGGCTACGTGTGGGAGATTCCAGCCGGCCCCGTGACCATTCGCTACACCGCTGTCATCCGGGGTGATGTGTGGCACGAGGTTGGTGATCGGGTCGTCCCAGGCCAGGAGCCCGTGCGGTTCTTCGAGATGAATCTCAAGCGCGTGGGGGACACGGACTGGCCGGCCGCGGGTGCGGTGGCGCCCCGGTAGCATCATTCCCGTGGACGGTTGCTGGCGGTTGTGGGATAAAGGTGCAAATTCGCGGCGCACGTCCTGGCTTCCGGCGGGGGCGGTGAGATGCCCGCGCCAGTTGCATGATCTTCAACTCGCTCACATTCGTGGTTTTCTTTGCGGTGGTGCTGGGATTGCACAGCCTGCCGCTGCCATGGCGGGTGAAGAAGTTCAACCTTCTCGTCGCGAGCTACGTCTTCTACGCCGCGTGGAACCCGCCGTTTGTCATTCTGCTGTGGCTGTCGACCATCGTGGACTGGTTTGCGTCCCGCTGGATGTACGCGAGCCCGACGCGCCGCTCGCGCCGCCTGTTGATGCTCGCAAGCCTGGTGACGAATCTCGGTCTGCTCGGCTTCTTCAAGTACGGCACGTTTCTGCTGGATAATTTCGTCGTGCTGATGCGCGCATTCGGCGTCGAGTATTCTCCGCCCGCATCGCACATCGTCCTCCCGGTCGGGATCTCCTTTTATACCTTCCAGACGCTGTCCTACACGCTCGATGTGTACCGCGGCCGCTGCAAACCGTGGGACTCCGGACTCGACTTCGCGCTCTATGTGACCTTCTTTCCGCAACTGGTGGCCGGCCCGATCGTGCGCGCGACGGATTTTCTTCCGCAACTCGTCGAGCCGAAGCGCGCGTCCGGGCGTTACCTGTCGTGGGGACTGACGCTCCTCGCCATTGGCCTGTTCGAGAAGATGATCCTCGCCGATTCCATCTGCGCGCCGGTGTCGGACATGGTGTACTCCGCGACCGCACAGGCGGGAATGCTGGACGCGTGGATCGGAACGCTCGCGTTTTCGGCCCAGATATTCTTCGACTTCTCGGGCTACTCAACGTGCGCGATCGGCGCCGCGATGTGCCTGGGATTCGCGCTGCCGGATAACTTTTTGTACCCGTACGGAGCGGTGGGTTTCTCCGACTTCTGGCGTCGCTGGCACATATCGCTGTCGACATGGCTGCGCGACTACCTCTATATACCGCTCGGCGGGAACCGCAAAGGCAACGTCAACGTCAACCTGATGACGACGATGCTGCTCGGAGGTCTGTGGCACGGCGCCGGCTGGACGTTCGTCGCGTGGGGCGGTCTGCACGGCGCGTATCTGGTGGGCGAGCGCGGGGCGCGGCGTTTGTGGGGCGAGGCCGCATGGGTGCGCCGCGAACTGGTGCGCTTCGCACTCGGCGTCGCGACCTACGTGCTGGTATGTTTCACGTGGGTATTCTTCCGCGCGCACACATTCGCGGACGCATGGCGTGTGATCCGCGCCATGCTCGGCGGCGGCCACGGATCGCTCTCGCTGGGCCTGGCCAACAGTTGCAACATTGCGTTGCTCACCGTGTGTCTCGTCTTCGGGCACTGGTACATGCGCCAGCGCACGCTGGAAGACGTCGCGCGCGTGTTTCCATGGTGG
>DASUGO010000143.1:0-11900 GCA_036273975.1 Candidatus Krumholzibacteriia bacterium | reverse complement strand
GTGACGCCGGCGATGCTGATCGGACGGGCGAGCCGGCCATGGCGCATCAAGGATCTGCTGGCGGGAAGGCGTTTCTTCGCGAAGACGCCGATGTCCTCGTGCTGGCAACGTTACTATCGGCGGGAAGTTCGGACGACTCCGCTGGCCACCAATCGAACCCACCAGCTCAAGTACGCGTTCTAGGGGACGGGAACTTCTTCCGGGACTATTGGTTGGCCCCGCCCAGGGACAATCTTCCGGCCACAACCATCAGATAACACGCAGGGCTGTCGTGACCAGGGCGTGATAGCCCCCGACCACCAGCGACAGAGGCGGTCCGATGATGCGCCATAGCATGCCGGTCCACAGGAGCGCGATCAGGATGAAGAAACCCCAGCGCCCGACCGACGCCACCGCGTCGCGCGGACCGGGGGGCAGGTAGCGCATCAGGATCCAGTGGCCGTCGAGGGGCGGAATCGGCAGCAGGTTGAAAATCGCGAGCACGCAGTTGAGCGTGATCAGGTCGTTGCACAGCGTGTTGAAAAACAGCAGCGAGCGTTCCCCTCCCGCCGCGAGACCCGGCACGTACTTGAAGACGACCCCGACGACAATCCACAACACCGCTGCCGCCAGTGCGAGCAGGAAATTGCTGGCCGGTCCCGCCGCCGCCACGTAGGCGTTGTGGACAACCGGATTCCTGAGGTTGGCAGGGTTGACGGGCACCGGTTTCGCCCATCCGAGGAACGGAATCCCGGACAGGAACGCGGCGATTGGCAACAGGATGCTGCCGACCGGGTCGATGTGCGGCATCGGATTCATCGTGATGCGTCCCATGTCGCGCGCAGTCGTGTCACCGAAGCGCTCGGCCGCGAGTCCGTGTGCGTTTTCGTGCACGATCACCGAGAATATGAACACCGCCATCATTACGGCCGCGTTGAGAATATCGGGCGTCATCGAATGTTCAGCGCCTTATGGGTTTGAGGAATCACGCGCACGGTGTCCAGGTGTGCCGCGGCGGCACGTGCGCCGGCGTCGATCAGATCCAGCAGTTCCCGCGCTGCGGCCGGCGTCGCGCCTTTTCCGAACAACGCGCCGCTCTCGGGCTGAATGATCAGCGGCACCCGGCGATCACACGCCGCCACCAGCAATGCCGCGTGTTCGATTTCGTCCGTGGTGCCATTGAGATCGACGACCACCTTGACGAAATCGGTGCGGCGCTCGTCCGGGTGGGCCTTCATGACGGCAAGGAAATCGCGGTGCGCGTCCCAGTGCTCCATGCCGGTCGCGGACGGGAGTTTCACGTCCATCGCGATCACCCGCACCGACGCGATAACCTCGGTCAGTTCGCGCGCGTGCAGGCCCGCGGTTTCCAGGTGGATGCGGAGACCCGCGGCATCCAGCTGGTGCGCCAGCGCGGCGCAAAAGGCGGCTTGCTCAAGCGGTTCGCCGCCGGTCAGGCTCACGTCCCGGACACCGCGACTGGATGCAAACGCGACGACATCCGCCACCACATCCACAAGCGCGACCGGATTCGATCGCCAGCGCTTGTCGGCGCCGTCGTCCGTATGCGTGACGAAACGCGGCGTGCGCACCTTGCTGTACACGGTGTCGCACCACGAGCAGGTGGCCACACAGCCCGCGGTGCGGACGAACACCTGGCGTTCACCGACGAACAACCCCTCGCCCTGCACCGAGCAGAACATTTCCGAGAGGTAGCCGGTCAACACGCCGGCGCCATTTGCCGCGCGGTTCTCCATCAGGTCACCGTCCTCACCTTGATCGCAGCGTGCGCCATCGAAGCCAGTTCGCGCGCATAGCGTCTTAACAGTTCTTCGAGGACCGTGCCGGCATCCAGCCCCAGTTCCCGCAGACCCACCGCCGGCACCGGTGCCCCGTCGGGGTCGACGTTGATCCCGAGGTGGATCAGACTCGACCGGGGTCCGGGCGCGGCAATCGAGACCGTCAGCTTGCGTCCACTATAATAGAGGTCGTCGCCGTCGCGGCGGACCGGACCGGCGGGGGCGATCAGCTCGGCCAGGATGCACACCAGCAGCCGCTGCCGCAGCACCGCCGTCCCGAGTGCACAGCCGGGGTGTTCCACGATGGCGTGCGCCATCGACGCCGCGCGGATGAATGTCCCGGCCCGCGCGTCGTCCAGGTCGACCAGATGCTCGGTGGGAACGTGGCACGGACCGACGAACCCCGCGGCCGCGTCACCGTCCAGTCCGGTCTGTTCCGCCACCCAGCCACTCCGCAGTTCCAGACCGGTGTAGGCGACCTCACCGCGCAGAATACGAAAATCGAATTTCACGCGTCGAACTCGATGACCGGACGGTCCGCGGCGGGAAGCGAGTCGAGTGCGGCGCGCAGGCGCATGCACGACGGGCATTCGCCGCACATGCGTTCTCCGTCGCGGTAACAACTCCACACGATGGACAACGGCGTCCTGAGTTTCAGTCCCAGACGGATGATCTCGCGCTTGGCGAGGTCGATCGTGAAACTCTCCACCCGAACGGCGTTGCGCGTGGACAGCTCGAGCGCGGCGTTCACGCGGCGCACGTATTCCGAACTGTTGTCGGGGAACTCCTCGGCCTCTTCACGATTGAAGCCCGTCACCACGGTGTCGCAACCTCGCGCCTCGGCGTAAGCCGCCGCCACATTCACGAACACCCCGTTGCGGTTGGGAATCCAGATGTCGTCGAGGGTGCGCAGCGCTGCGTCGGCATCGCCCGAGCCCTGCATTCCCGGCGGGGCCAACGATTCCAGCCAGCGGATATCGACGTCGACAAACGGGAGGCCGTAGTAGTTGGCGGCGCTCATCGCGGAAACCCGCTCCTGCGCGCGCGCGCGCTGTCCGTAGTCGAAGAACAGCACCAGGCGCACGTCGCGTTCTGCCACGGCGCATGCCAGCGATACGATGGAATCGAGCCCGCCACTCACCAGCGCAATCGAGGAGAGCCGGTTCGTCATGACTCGCTGTAGGCCGCGCAGGCCTCCGGCCCTTCCCACACTTCCACCCGCGCGAGGCGGCCGTTGCCGCCCGCGTCGTGGCCGCGGCGGAGAATCCGGAACACCTCGCGCGCGAGGTTCTCGGCGGTCGGAGACACGGTGTCGAACGGCGCAATATCGTTGAGATGGCGATGGTCAAAACGCTCGTGCACATCGCGCCGCAGGACCGCCTTGAGGTCGCGGAAGTTCGCACCCATGCCGTGCTCGTCCAGACGGGTGAACTCCCAGAACGCGCGCACGGTCCAGGTGTGGCCGTGCAGGCGGTCGCACGGGGGACACCCGGGCAACACATGGGACGACGCCAGCCGGCACTGGACGGAGAGGGTGAAGATTCCGCTCACAGTGAAAAAAAGTTCGCAGGACTACGGGGAAACCGGGGACGCCCGTCCGGGAGGCACGCCACGGGCGCCGATCGACGGAGGTCCTCGCAACTATTTGAAAGGAATGATACTTGAAGCCATGGGCCCGTGCAACGGCTCCGTCGGACGCGCGTGCAAATTGCAGGCATGCGCCGTTTCAACCCCCGGGTCCACGGCCGGACCGGAGGGCCTATCGACTTTATCGGCAACCGGTTACATTTGGACGCGCGGAAACCGCCGCCGGGGCCGCCGCTGGTATGCGATTCGCTTAGGCAGCAACACGCCGCACGGGCGCGCGACACCATGAACGAAAAAGTGACATCCGCCCAGCAGAAAGCCAGCCAGGAACGCAAGCGCGGTCAGCACGCGAAGGCGCTCAAACGCCTCGAGCAGACGATTGCGCAGTTTCCGGAAGAGCTCGAGCTGTACCTCGACGCGATCGACATCTCCCTGGAAAGCGGAGAAGTCACCGCGGCGACGCACTTTTTGAAGACCGCGCAGGACCGGTTCGCCAAGGACAAGGACCGCCTGACCGCCTTTGTGCGCGAGAAGCTCACCGCCGTGCACGACCCCGCGTTCGCGCGCTTCGTCGTGGAAAACTCCGTCAAACTGCGTGACCTCACCGCGGGACTCGACCACCTGCAGGTCATTCCGGATCATACGGTGCGCGACCTGCTTGCGCGCACGCGCACCAAAAAGCAGACGCTCAAGTCGGCGAGCCACGGCGGGTACTCGCTGCGCGGCGAACTGCTGACCAACGAACTCATGTCGGCGCTGCTCTCGCTACGCGTCGGCAACGTCAAGGAGGCGGTCGCCGCGATCGTCCAGATCCTGGACGAGAAACCGGTGGAACAGGCCATTCTGACGCCCTTTCTCGCCGCGCTCAACGGAGCGCACGCCAAGTCGGGCCGGGTGCGCTTCGCCCACGCGTGCGCGCAGTGCGCCTCGGGTGCCGAACTGGAAGGCATCGGCGGCTTCGTCGAGGCCGCACGGATGGAACCCGCCGTCGCGGCGCTGTGCGCCGACCGGCTCAAGATACTGCGCGAAACCAGCAAGGCGCGCGCGAAGACGCTCCGCGCGCTGGGTGAAGTTCTGCTGATCAAGGGCGACTTCGACGACGCCTGCGACGTCCTCGGCGAGTACCTCAAGACGGAAAAGGACACCGGCCGCGAAGTCGTCCTGCTCGTGCGTCCATACATGGACCCCAACGGCGTCAACGCCTGCACGTGGCTCGCGTTGAACGCAGCGCTGACGGTCGACCAGAGCAGCGCGGCACTCGACATTCTGCGTCCGCTGCAACAGCGCGGCGACTGCAGCACCGAGCTCCTCGCCTGGTTCGAAACCCATGCGACCGGCGTCGAGTTGACGAACGACATGAAACTGGTGCACGCGCTGTGCTCGGTGGACTGCAAGCGCCACGAACGGGCGGCGGCGATCTTCGCGGAGGTATGCGAGGCTTCCGCGGCGGACATCCCGGCGGTGGTTGGAATGCTGGACCGCGTGCGCACGCAGCACGCGGCGCTCGACGAGCTGTATCGCCGCTATGCCGGTGGCCGCGACGAGCTCGACACCGAGATCAGCGACGACACCCCATCCGAAGAAGACGATTTTCAGATGTTCGACAACCGCGAATTCGAGCTCCCGGCCAGTGGAACTGCTGCCGCGCCCGCGACACCGGCCAACGGCGCCGGCCCGGCCCGGGCGGCACGGGGCTTCGCGGACCAGATGAAGAAGACGATCCGCAAGGGATCCTTCGTCGACACGCGTGAGATCTCGTTCGACGACGACGCCGGTGACGCGCCCGGCGAGGCCCCGGCACACGCGCTGGGTGACGAAATATCGATGGACCGCGCGGCCCCGATGGAGATCGGTCACGGCGCCGCCATGCCAGGAGCGACGGCGGCGCAACCACCCCGGCCCTCCAGCACGGTTCCCACCGAAATGCCCGCGTTCAGCCTCGGCGGCGGCAACGAACCCGCGGCAGCGGCCGGCACCCCGGCGGCTCCCGCGAACTTCGTGCACCAACCGGCGCCGCCCACGCAGGCCGCCGCTCCGATCACCGAAGAACACGTTCACAACGTCGCGCAGAAACTGTACGAGGCCGGCGCGGCGGCATTCTTCCACGTGGACAGTTCCACCACGACCACCGCGGACGCTCCGCGCGAAACCGCGGCGCCCGCCGGCGGTGCGGATGGGCCCGCGGACGTCCCCGCCACGGCCGCCGACGAGGACACCCCGCCGGCGGAACCGACTTTCGACGAATTGCTCGCCGTGTACCGTAATGGCGGCCTCGACAACGCAGCGATCATCTCATTGATGGGCCAGGCGGTGAACGCGGCGCGCGTCGACGCGTTGCAGGAATTGCTGTACTTCGAGCCGCAGCACCCCTCGGAAGATTTTTCCCGGCGCTACTACCAGGCGGAATACCTGCTCCTGCGCGACCGCCCGCTGCCGGCGCTGAAACTTCTCACGCGTCTCGATCTGCCCCCGCTCACCGACGAGCAGAAGCAGCAGCTGTGGTCGCGCATGGCCGCGTGTCAGCGCATGATCCGCGACTACGCCGCCGCAAACGAAACCCTGACGCGGCTCGTGGACGCGTTCCCCTCCCGGGAAGATTATGCCCACCTGGCCCGCGTCAACTACGACCAGTACCTCGCCGAGCAGTGCCAGGAAACGGCCGTGCTCGAAAAGACCAGTTCGCTGGACTGATCGCGCGTCCGCGCCGCCCACCGGCACGGACTATGCTAGAAATCCCCGGATATCATCCGACGTCATCGCACGCGCGACGGCGCACCAGACAGGACATTCTTTCGTCTCGATGGGTTCAAGGAGAGCAATCATGAAGATCTGCCCGTTCATGTCGCACATGCTGGGTGCCGATGGCAACATCATGGAGATCGACGGTTCCGCGCAGCGCGCGGCCGCCGACGCCATCGTGCTCGGCTACGAAGACAATGGCGCCGTCGGCGTGAAAACCGAACGCAAACCGGCGCGCACGTCCGGCAAGGCGGCCCGCGAGGCGAACCAGACCGCGTCGCATCTCTACTGCCTGCGCGAGACCTGCCGCTTCTACCACGCGAAGAACAGCGAGTGCACGTTCGACGCGATCATGGAAGGAATCGACAAGCAGTCCCAGGCGCTCGCGGAGGTCAAGACGACCGCCGAGTCGAGCCGCAAGGACAACACCGCCACCACGGTGGCGCGTGAACTGGACAAGTTCTGGAAGTTCCAGACCAAGAGCGTTTCCGAGATGATTTCCAGCATCGGCGAAACCGAGAAGCGCCAGAACGAGTCGCTGTCGCGCTTCGTGGGCGACATCGAGAAGCGCGTGATTGCGTTCATGGACGACGAGGACACTCGCGACGAACGCATGAACTCCATCCGCGACGGCGTCGCGGAGATCAAGGACACCATCGACGCCCGCAACGACGGCTTCGAAACCCTCACCACCACGGTCTCCGACCTCGTGCTGTCGTTCGAGGACAGTCTGAAGGAACTCAAATCGCAGTGGGACTCTCTCTCCTCGCACATCGAAGCGATGGCCGGGATGTCGGAGAAACTGGCCGCCATCGACAAGCTGTCGTCGCGGATCGAACAGCTCGAGGACTTCACGAGCCAGATCGGATCGCTGGAAGGCGTCGTCGCCAAGATGGACAGCATGGAGTCCAACGTCTCGCGGACCGTCGGCAACCTCGACCGCCTGGAGCGCAACTGGGCCGAGTTGATGGACGCGGTCAAGGCGTCCGGGAAGAAAGGCGAAGACACGGCCGCCCAGGCGCGCCGCCGTGAAGCCATGAAGTTCAACAACCTCGGCGTCACGAGCTTCCACAACGGCGACCTCAAGCTTGCGCGCGACCAGTTCCTCGAAGCAGTCAACCGTGACGGCTCGTTTGCCGAGTGCTTCAACAACCTCGGCCTGGTCTACACGGAACTGGGCGAGTCCGACCTTGCCGCGGACGCGTTCTCAAGGGCGATCAAGCTCAACCCCGAGCTGCACGCCGCTTACAACAACCTCGGGTACGTGTTCTACAAGCAGGGGAGCTACGACCGTGCCATCGAGATGTACAACGAGGCGCTGGGCCGCAGCTCGAACAACAGCTCGGCGTACACCAACCTGGGCAATGCCCACTTCAAACTGGGCAACAAGACAGAGGCGCGCCGGGCATGGGAGAAGGCGATCGAGCTGGATCCCGGCAACGACAACGCGCGTCGCAGCCTCAGGAACCTCGGCGACTGATTCCCGCGCGGCGCGGGTCAGGCCCCAAAAGCAAGATCCCCGCACCAGCGACGGTGTCGCCGGTGCGGGGATCCGCGTTTCCAGTGGCTAACGGAAATCCTAGGCGGCTTCCGCGGTGGCTTCGGGCGCCACGTCGCGCTTGGCGCTCCGCAGCACACCCTTGGCCTGCGGGCCCTTCGGGCTGTCCATCAACTCGTACTCGACGGTCTCCCCCTCCGCCAGCGTGCGGTATCCGTCCTCACGAATCTCGGAGTAGTGGACAAAGATGTCCTTCCCGTTGTCACCGAGAATGAAGCCGTAACCCTTGTTTTCGTTGAACCACTTTACTTTACCAGTTGTCCGCAAGCTTCCAGTCCCCCTTTCAAAAACAAAAACCCACCGCGCACTGGATGCCCGGTGGATTCCCCTTTTGGCTGCGTTACAAGGATGCAAACACGTTGAATAATTCCTCGGCGTGATGACTTGGCGAGTATACCACGACCGCACCCGCGACGTCAAGGTACGACACGCCTTTCTTGGCATGGGGACGCCACAATCCACCCCGCTCCGCCCGCATCGACCGCGATGGGGAAGCGCGGAAGCGCATGCACCCGGTTGCATTCCGCGAACACGCAGTCGGAGTCGCCGCCACTCCAGGTTCGCCACCCGCGACCGGACGCGCTGTTTCGCCACCCCGCCCGGCAAAATACGCCCCCGGCGCGTGGCATGGAATTTGCCCTTTCTCGTTGGTTCACAAGGTGTTCCCCGATCGCAGCCTGAGGAAGGTCATCGATTGAAGATTACGATTCCGCACACCAAGCAGATCGGCGAGAGCGGCGAGGTCACGACCGCCGCGCTCAACGAGATCATTCGGAGCACGGTCGATGCGAGCACCGCCAAGCCCACGGCGCTGGAGATCTATGACAGCATCTCCCAGCGCTATCTGTTTGTCCGCGAGCGCCAGATCTACGCCGCAGCCGAATTGATCGGCGGGCAGTTCAACCCGACCACGATCAAGGAATTCATCGTAGGCGCGGGCAACATGAGCTTTCCGCGCGCGACCTGGTACGAACTGAACACCAAGATCGTCCACTCCCTGCTGGTCATCACGCAGAAGAAACCGACGCTGCGCGTGTCGACGTCGCTGGTCGATCTGGACGAGTTGCTCGATCGCATCGAAACCGAGGGCAAGAGTTGCATCGTCTCGGCCACGCGCGAAGACTTCTGCGCGCTGCTGCGTTACGAAAAGGGCACCGCGACGGCGTTCTGTCACGAACAGACGCCGCCGGCGCAGCGCGAGACGAGCCACCGCGAGGAATTCCTCATCAAGGTGTATTCCAACGCCGCCGAGCGCCCGATGAATGTCTGCCTCTACGAGGACCTGCTGGTGTCCTACGCGGCGGACGCCAAGAACCTGGCCGACGACTTCCGCGGCCGCTTCACCGACGTCTACCTCTCGAAACCGCCGGTCGTGATCCTGCGCTTCCGGGACCGCGAAATCGGCCGCTGGGAAATGGACCGGCCACGGCTGCGCATCGGCCGCACGCCCGACAACGACATCGTCATCGACAACCTCGGTGTCTCCCGCCTGCACGCGGTCATCGAGGAAAACCAGGGGTCCTTTACCGTTCGCGACTGCGACAGCCTCAACGGCACGGTGGTCAATGGCGAGCGCGTGCCCGAACGCGTCCTGCAGGACGGCGACGAGATCTCCATCGGCAAGCACACCATCTCGTTTCGTGTTCCGACGGGCCACGGGATTCCGGAAAACGAGGCCATGGCCGGCTTCGATCAGACCATGATCATCAACCGCAACAGCGTTGCTCCCGCGGTGGCCGCGCCGCGCGAAGCGGGTGGTGTCGACGCCCCGGTCGTCGGGCCGCGCATCCCCCGGCTGGTCATTCACACCGACTATGGGGACCGCGTCGTCGAGATCGCCGACGAAACCGTCACGATCGGCCGCGACGCCGACGCCGACGTTCGCGTCGACGCAATCTTCGTGGGCTCCCGGCATGCGGAGATCGTCCGCGAGAACGGGCGCGTCGTCCTGCGGCGCGTGGGCGGGTTGCGCGCCGTCAAGGTGCGCGGCCGCAAGGTCAAAGAGGTCGAGCTCAAGGACAACGACGAAATCCAGATCGGGCGCGAGTCATTCGTGTTTCACGAATAGCGGCGCGGAGGACCACATGCGCTACATTTTGATGTCTGACATCCATGGCAACCTCGAAGCCCTGCAGGCTGCGCTGGAGGCGGCGCGCCGCTACGAGCCCTATCAACTCATGTGTCTCGGGGACCTGGTCGGCTACGGCGCCGACCCCGAGCCGTGCATCGAGCTGGCGGGCGACAAGGCCAACCTGATGCTGGCGGGCAACCACGACCTGGCCGTGGCCGGCATCATCCCGACCAACGATTTCAACGCCATCGCGCGCGAGTCCATCGACTGGACCCGCGGGCAGTTGTCGGAAGAGGACCGCGAACTCCTGTCCAACCTTCCGCTGCAGTATATCGACGGCGAGTACTGCTACACGCATGCGTCGCCCCTGGACCCGATGAAGTTCATGTACATCCGCACCCTGGAGGAAGTGAGCGAGGTGTTTGCGAGTATCGGGCAGCGCTTCTGCTTCGTGGGGCACACCCATCTGCCGGTACTGGTGCAGATGAACCAGCGCACGGGCCGCATGGAAGTGGTTCGCGACGCGCGCATCGCACTGCAGGACCACTTCCGCTATTTCATCAACGTGGGTTCCATTGGCCAGCCGCGGGACTCGAATCCCAACGCGTGCATGGTGGTTCTGGACGAGGAAGAGGAATCGCTGGAGTTCGTTCGCGTTCCCTACGATGTCTCCAAGTCGCAGGGCAAGATACTGTCCAACGGACTCCCCTCCTACCTCGCCGAACGCCTGGTACTGGCGCGCTGAGCCACGGGGGCGGCGACGTGACGGACCACAGCAACTACAAAGTCATCCAGACGGTCGCCTCGGGCGGGACGGCGGTCCTGTACAAGGCCATCCAGGTCTCGCTGGACCGCGTGGTTGCGTTGAAGCGCCTGCATCAGCACCTCACGACCGACGAAAACTTCACGCGGCGCTTTGTGCTCGAGGCCAAGGCCGCCGCATCGCTGGACCACGAGAACATCGTCCGCGTGATCGACTTCGGAGTCGAGGACGGCGAGTACCAGATGGTGATGGAGTTCGTCGAGGGCGAGAGCCTGCGCGAAGTCCTGGACCGCTGGCGGCCCATCAACCACGACATCGCGCTCGCGATCGCGCACCAGATCTGCCGCGGACTCGAGCACGCGCACGCCAAGGGCATCGTCCACCGCGACATCAAGCCGGGAAACATCATGGTCACGAAGTCTGGAGTCGTGAAGATCACCGACTTCGGCCTCGCCAAGCTCACCCAGGGCAGCACGGTCCAGACCGCGTCGGAGTCGATCCTCGGGACGCCGCTGTACATGTCGCCCGAGCAGGCATTCGGCGAGAGCGTGGACCAGCGCAGCGACCTGTTCTCGCTCGGGACCGTGCTCTACGAACTGTTCACGGGCCGCCAGCCGTTCGCCGGCGAAAACTACATGGGCGTGATCCAGAACATCCTCAAGAAGGAGATCCCGAATATCCGCGAGGTGAACCCCAACGTCCCCGAAGGGGCCGAGGAAATCGTCGGGAAGGCGCTGGCGCGCAACCGCGAGGAGCGCTTTCAATCCGCGCGCGCGTTCCGCGAGGCAATCGAACGCCTGCTCGGGATCGAGGGCCTCAATCGCTCGCTGGGGATGATTCCGGTCCTGCTCGAGCGCAACACGGACACCCGTATGATGCTGCGAAGCGGAACCAGCGTGGCCACGGGTTCGCCGCTTCGGCATCGCAAGTCGCCGAGTTCGGCGATGGCGCGCCGCAAGCCGAAGAAGCGGCCATGGGTCGCCATCATGGCGCTCACACTGCTGGCGGGGTGCGGCGCGGGATACTTCCTGGTTGGACCAGGCCGCACGATGCTCACCGCCGCGACCGGCATTCCCGCCGTCCGCCCCATGACCCAGACGGCGGGCATGACCGACGGTCTGGATCCCGGTATGATCGAAAACCGTGCGGACCTCGAGTCGCTGCTCGATAACCGAAGCAGCGACGGTCACGGGCCGGTCGATACCATTGCATCCGTCGTCACAACGCCCGCCACCGACGAGCCCGCGCCGCCCGAGAAGTCACCTGCGACGGCGGCCCCGGAAACCGCGGCCGTGTCCGCGCCCGAGCGGGCGGCGGCCGAACCCGTGGCGACGGAGCCCGCGAAACCGGACCCCGTCCCGGTGCAAACGATGCCAGTGCAGGCGAAGCCGGTGCCCGAACCGG
>DASUGO010000142.1:0-2653 GCA_036273975.1 Candidatus Krumholzibacteriia bacterium | reverse complement strand
CGGCCACGGTGGACCCGCCCTGAAGGGCGACCCCTACCAGATAGGCCCGCTCGGACCGGGCTCGGGTGATAACTTCAAACGTGCGCTTCACTTAGGAAGGCATCCCCGATATGTGGACTCGCGAACGGTTGCGATGGCGTCGCCTCCAGGAACGTGTACCGCTGAAGTATAACAAAACCTGGGCCAGTTCGAAATGGGCGCGACGTGCAACGCCCTGCCCCGGAGGTGCGTCCTACTCCGAACACCCGACCCAGGAGCCCGCAAATGAAGCTGCGCCGTCACTTGACCCTTCTGGCTGCCGCCCTGTTTCTGGTCACGACCCCGGGGCGAGCCGCCCCTCCGGCCGCCGTCGGCCATGATGTCGACGCGTATCTCTCCGCCCTGGTCCCGTTTGGATACTGGGGCGCCGCGCTGATCGCGATCGACGGGAAGGTGGTTCTGAACCGGGGCTATGGATGGGCCGACGCGGAGAAGCGCGTCCCCAACACGCCGGAGACGCTGTTCGGCCTGCAGTCCGTCACCAAGCAGTTCACCGCCGCCGCGGTGCTCGCGCTGCAGCAGGACGGCCGGCTCGACATCGACGCATCCATCGCGGACTACCTGCCGGATGTCCCACCCGACAAGCGCGGCATTACGCTGCATCAGCTCCTGTCCCACACCAGCGGCGTGATGGCCGGCACCGAGACGCGCATCGATGACTTTTCGCGCGACAGCGTGATACGGACGGTGCTTGCGGAGCCGCTCGCGTTCGAGCCGGGAAGTGACTTCATGTATTCCAACTTCGGCTACGAATTGCTCGCGGCGATCATCGAGAACGTTTCCGGCCTCTCCTACGACGAGTTCGTCGCCGCGCGGTTGTTCAAACCCGCCGGTCTGACCCACACCGGACATCGTCCGCCCGATTCAACCGCGGTCGCCGCGCACTGGTACGCCGAAGGCGAGGACCTGGGCGACCCGCGCATGTGGCCATTCCCGGACTGGAATTCGTTCGGGAGCGGGGGGACCCTGACGACGACCACCGACCTGTTTCGCTGGCACGAAGCCCTGCTGGGCGATGACGTCCTCTCCGCGGCTTCACGTCGCATTCTGTATACGCCGGTCCTTCGGGAATACGCGTGCGGCTGGACCGTACGGGATTCTCCCCACGGAACCCTCATCATGCACAACGGCGGCAGCAGCAACGGCAGCGCGACGCTGTTTGCGCGTTACGTCGACGCGAACGTCACCGTCATTCTCTTCTGTAATCACGACGGCGAGACGATGCTTTTCTCCGAGCGCGTGGCAAGTCAGGTCGAGCGCATTGTATTCGGCGAGCCCGTCACCACACCGCCCGCGGTACGGCCGTTTGAGGTTCGTGACCGCGACGCGCTCGCCGGCGACTACATTCTGCGAGGCGAGACCCATATCATAATCGAGACCGGCAACAACACGCTGATCGCGCGCGCATTCGGCCAGGATGCCATCAACGCGCTTCTGCAACTGCGCGACCCCTCACGCGAAGCCCGGGCCGGTGTGCGCGCCGGTGAAATCTTCAGCGCGTTCGCGGCGGGCGACACCCTGCCGTTGTTCGCGGCTTTTTCCACGCCCGAACGCGGCACGCGATTTGTCCGGTATTTCGAACGGCAGCGAAACACCGATGAGGCACGCATGGGAACGTTTCGCGGCTATGCGGTCCTCGGCACGGTCCCCGACTGGATCACCGACGTCGCAGATGTGGTCACGTTCCTGCGCGCGGACTACGAACACGACTCGCGCATCTTCCGGCTGCACTGGAAGGACGGCGCGATTGCGGCGGTGGGAGGATCCGGGGTTGCGGAACCGGTACGTGTGCAGCTGTTGCCAGGCGATCACGGCACGCTGGTGGGTTACCACATTCCAACCGGCCAGGTGGTTGTCATCCGGCCCTCACCGGCACGCCGCAGGACACCACAAACACTGCGTCTGGCGGATGGAAGCGAATTTCGTCGCGAGCGGAACTAGCTCCGGGAACTACTTCAGTTGCACGAGGCGTGTGGTGACAGAGCGTTTGCCGATGGTGAGCTTGACGTAGTAGACGCCACTCGCGACTGCGCCGCCGTCATCGTTTTGCGCGGTCCAGCCGGTGCGGTAGCGGCCCGGGCCGTGCGGAGACTCGACGAGTGTCGCGATGAGGCGACCGGTCACGTTGTAGACCTTCACGCTGGTTGGCACCGCCGCGCCGGAGAGCACGTGTTCGACGCCGTCTTCGTCCACCGTGCGGCCGGGCACTTCGTATTCGATGGTGGTTGCATCGCGGAACGGGTTCGGAGAACCGCCCAGCAGAATCTCATCGAGTTTGCCGGGCGTCAGCCAGAACGCATCGATCGCCGGCGTCCCGTCGGGCGCAGCACCCGGCGTCTCCCCATACCGCATCTCCTTGCCCGGATCGTCGCGCATCGTGACCGACACCGGCGGTGGTATCAATCGCCCGGTGCCGTCGCCCAGCACGGTCCGGCGCGCGGCCTGTATCGCGCGGGTTGCGCGGGTATCGTCCGCCGGCAGCGCCAGCAACGCCAGATGAATCACGCACTCTTCGCCGGGCCCGAGATCGCCCAGCGACGGTGACACGACGAATACGTCGCGGCCGTCGTCTTCAACCGTCCATTCGCCCCCGCCACGAGTGCGCGGTGCAAAC
>DASUGO010000141.1:0-2504 GCA_036273975.1 Candidatus Krumholzibacteriia bacterium | reverse complement strand
CGACGACGGGAACTAGCCGGTCTCGCCAGTGCGCGTGCGGGTCGCAAACACGACCAGCAGCGCGCCGAGCGCCGCCAGCATTCCGCACGCAAGCCACACCGAGTGCGGGTTCCACGCGAACAGCGCCGTCCCGCCGATGGGCCCAACCACCGCTCCCAGTCCCCAGGAGATTCCCCACGCCCCGTGGTAGCGCCCGCGCATGTCCGCTGGCGATACATTGGCAATGTGCGCGGACGCGAACGGAAAATACAGCATCTCGCCAACCGTCCAGACGATGACACAGGTGACGAGCATCGGAATGCGGCTGACGAACGCAGTCAGCGCGAACCCCACGCCGATGACAACGAGTCCGGCGGTCATCACGGCGCGCGCCGGGTACCGCCGGCACAGCGTCGTCAACGGCAATTCGACCGCACAGATGATGGCGCCGTTCAACGAGATCAACATGCCGAACACGCTGCTCGAATAGCCGAACGCGTTGATCTGCAGCGGATAGCTGGACGCATGCTGCATGAATACCGTGGCCGCGGCAAAGGTCGATGCGATGAAGAGCAGGAACGGTGTGTCGCGCAGGATCACCGGCAGCGCGCCGCGGCGCGGCGTGCCGGTGTGGTGCTCCACGGTCCGGTTGGAAAGCGCGGCCAGCGCGATCCCGGCGTAGACAATCGACGTCAGCGCGTCCCCGACGAACAACCATGTAAACGACCGCGCCGCCATGAACCCGCCCACGGCCGGACCGATCGCAAACCCCAGATTGATGGCCAGACGGTACAACGCATAGGCCGTCACGCGCTGAGCGGGTGTGGTGACGTCGGCGATCAACGCGGCGGCGGCCGGGCGATAGAGCTCGGCGCAGAAGCCCGCCAGCGCCGCCAGGCCCACCAGCGCCGCGTAGTGTTCCGCGCGTGGAAACACCAGCATCACCGCCGCCGACATCAGCATCGACAGCACGATGCTGTTGCGCCGCCCGATGTGGTCGGCCAGCCAGCCGCCCACGATCGACGCGCCGATCGCGCCGGCGCCGTAGGCGCCCATCGCAAGACCGGCCTGCGGCGCCGTGAATCCCTTGCGCGTCAGATACAGCGCGAGAAAGATCAGTACGAAGCTGCCGAACCGGTTGACCAGCGTGCCCGCAAAGAGCACCCAGACCGGCCGCGGCATCGAGGCGATATCATTTCGGAGCGACATGGCCGGATAGAGTACACTGAAAACCGATGTCAACGCCATGACCCGTAAAGAGCCGCATATCCACGGCCGCGGCAGCCAGTCGCGGCCGGCCGGCCGCTTCGAGCGCTTCGACTACGACGGCGGCGACGACTTCGCGCAGCCGGACGATGCCGGCGTGGTCGATCCCAACCGGCCGCCGACGGAATTCCTGCGCGACAACTCCCGCTCGATCATCGCCCGCAACGACAGCCCGGACGTCGGCTTCGACGCGAGCATCAATCCCTACCGGGGATGCGAGCATGGCTGCGTGTACTGCTTCGCGCGCCCGACGCACGAGTTCCTGGGCCTGTCGGCGGGGCTCGACTTCGAGACGAAGATATTCGTCAAGCACGACGCGCCCGCGCTGCTGCGCGCCGCGTTGCAGTCGCCATCGTGGAATCCGCAGGTGCTGGGGGTGAGCGGCGTCACCGACCCGTACCAGCCGGTCGAGCGCCGGCTCGGTCTCACGCGCGGTTGTCTGGAGGTACTGGCGGAGTTCGGCAACCCGGCGGTCGTGATCACGAAAAATCATCTGGTGACACGCGACGCGGACCTGCTGGGATCGCTGGCCGGATCAAACGCGGCGCGCGTGTTCGTCTCCATCACCACACTCGACGCGGCGCTCGCGCGCACGATGGAACCGCGCACGTCGTCACCCGCGCGGCGTCTCGACGCGATCGCGGCGCTGACGGCGGCCGGCGTCCCCACCGGGGTCCTCGTCGCCCCGGTCATTCCCGGGCTCACCGACCACGAAGTCCCGGGTATCATCGCGGCGGCCGCGCGCGCCGGCGCCACGCGCGCGGGCTACGTGATGCTCCGGCTGCCGCACGGCGTCAAGTCGATCTTTGCAGAATGGCTGGCGGTTCACCAGCCCGAGCGACGGGAGAAGATATTGTCGCGCATGCGCGCGGTGCGCGATGGCAAACTGTACGATGCGCGCTTCGGGGATCGGTTGCGCGGCAGCGGGATCTTTGCGCGCCAGATCGCTGAGATGTTTGCGCTCGCCTGCCGGCGCCACGGCATGAACTCGAGTGCGGAGCCATTGTCGACGGCGGCGTTCCGCCGCCCGCCCGGGCCGCAGCGCGACCTGTTCAACCCCGGCGGCTAGACCGCTTCGTAGGCCTCGGCCGGAAACTCCTGCAGCGGATCGACGTCGGCGTCGTAGTCAACTCCCGTCAGACCGAACCCGAACAGCTTCAGGAACTCGGTCTGGTAGCCCGCGAAGTCGGTGAGGTCGTGCAGATTCCCGGTGTTGAGCAGCGGCCACACGCGATCCACCTCGGCCTGGACGTCCGCGC
>DASUGO010000140.1:0-24326 GCA_036273975.1 Candidatus Krumholzibacteriia bacterium | reverse complement strand
GGGCACCACGATGATCGCCAGATCAACCGGGTCGGGAATGCTCAGCACCGACGCGTAGGCCTTGGTGCTGTGGATGTATTCGTAGCGGGGATTGACCGGGAATATCTTGCCGTTGAATTCGTATCCGAACAGGTTGTTGAGGATCTCGCGCCCGATGCTGCCCTGGCGCGGTGTCGCGCCGATGACCGCGATGGACGCGGGTTTGAAGATCGCGTCGAGTGTATGCATTATTTGTAATATGGACTTTCGTGGAGGTGACGGCGGTCTTCCGGCGTGGCAACCGCCTCGTTGAGAAATTCGATGACGGCCGCGTAACCAAGACTCTTCGGGTCGTTGCGCATGTAGCCATGCACGACGCCCAGCACTTTGAAGCCCCGTTTGAGCTGAAACGTCAGCGTGGGATCCGACAGATCGCCATCGACGATTTTCTGCACGTACTGCTCGACCGTCATTGTGTCGTGGTAACGATGAAATCCCTGCAGGCGCGCGCCCGCGCGGATGCGCAGCAGTGCGCGGTCGTACAGCAGCTTCTCGCGCGCCTGGTAAATCAGCTTGCCGATGCCGCGCCCCTGATGGTCCGGATCGACCATCACGTCGGCCGCGTAGAGTGTCCGGCCGCTTTCAGGATCGTGGTTGGTAAAATATCCGTTATCGGTAAAGTCACGCCAGTTGGCGTCTACCGCGTAGTCGTCCCAGTACACGATCAGCGTGGCGGCGTATGCCACCACCGTGCCGGTCGCGTCGTCTTCGACCACGAACTGCCCCTCCGGGAATATCTGAAGTTGCGAAGTGAGTTGCTTCTCATTCCACGGCTGCGCGTCCGGGTAAATCGTGTGGGACAGCCGCATAACCCCGTCAAAGTCTTCCGGCAACATGTTCCGCAGTTTGTACATATGTCTTTCGGTGATCAACTCACCCTGACGACTTCCACCACTTTCTTCACCTCGGCCGACGCGACGCTGTCGCGCAGCGGCAGCACCGTACCCGTCACGCGCGACTCCATGATGGTTTCCAGGTTCAATTCGCCGATGACCATCGTCTCCTGGTTCGGCAGGCCCTCGGCCAGGATCCCGTCGCGGGAAAACGGAAAGTCGCTCGGCGTCAGAATGGACGCCTGCCCGTAGTTGAGCGACACCGCCGGCACCATCGGTAGCGACCCCACCGTGGACGAGTGCACCACGTACATCTGGTTCTCGATGGCACGCGCCTGCGCGCAGTAGCGCACGCGCAGAAAGCCCTGCCGGTCGTCGGTACAACTGGGGACGACCAGCACCGAGACCCCCTCGCGCGCGGCCACCCGTGCCAGTTCGGGGAATTCCACATCATAACAGACGTTCACGGCGATCCGGCCAAAATCGGTCTCCATGATGCGCAACTCGTTGCGGGGCGAGACGAACCATTCCTCGCGCTCGAAGCGGGTCATGTGGATCTTGCACTGTGTCACGTGGCCACCGCTGGGCCCGAAGAAGTGGCACTCATTGTGGATTTCCCCCTCGCCGGAGCCGTTGGACGGGATGGTTCCCGCCACGATGTAGAGGTGGTGCCGCTTCGCCAGGCCGCCCATCAGTTCCGCGAACCGGTCGCGCTGGTTCGCAAGCGACCGCACCAGTTCCTGAATGGGGCGCCGGATGTCCTCCAGCGTGAGCAACTGCAACGTGAAGTACTCGGGAAAGACCAGCAGGTGGCACTTATAGTCGGCCGCGGTCTCCACGAGACCGGCCACTTGATTGCGGAACTGTTCAAACGACGTGATCGGCCGGATGAAGTACTGGAGCGATGCGACCCGAATTCTGTTCATTCCGTCTCCTTTCCGCGCCGAACGCGACTGCAAAACCCCGACTAACCGCCAGCTGCCCGCCGGCGCACCTGGTCGACCAGATCCGTCACGCGTACCCGCAACTCGTCGCGCACGCGGCGGAACACCGTGAGCGACCGTCCCGCCGGGTCATCCACCCTCCAGTCGATCGTGACACCGCGAAACCCCTTCGGCACCAGTTGCCGCGCAGGCACCGGGGCCATCGAAATCACGATATCCATGTCACGCACCGGCACCGCGTCAAGCCCGTTGGAAGTCTGCCGGGAGATGTCGATCTTGAGTTCGCGCATCAACTCGATGGCGTCTTCGCTGACTCTCCCGGTCGGATGCGTGCCGGCGCTGTAGACGTCGAACAGATCGCCGCCCAGCGCACGGGCGAACCCCTCCGCCATCGGGGAACGGCACATGTTGCCGATACAGACAAATAAAACGCGGGTTTTTCGGGCTGGTATCATCGTTGGGTGCGAACCTCTTCCCAACCTATCACGACTTGACGCCGCGGTACAATGCCGCGATGCCGCCCGTCAGGTGCCGCGACTCGACGCGGCGCAGACCGGCACCGGAAAGCAGTTCGCGCACCTCGGATGTCTCCATGAAACCCTGGATCGAAGCCGACAGGTACCCGTACGCCTCCTCGGAGCCGGAGATCAATCGCCCGGCCACGGGAAGGATGGTGCCGAGGTACACCCGGTAGGCAAGGAGCGCCGCGCCGCGAGGCGGCAGAAACTCCAGCACCACCAGCCGGCCACCGGGCTTGAGCACGCGGGCCATCTCGCGCACGCCCTGCGCGTAGTCGGGAAGGTTGCGCAGCCCGAACGCGATAGACACGACATCCGCCGACGCGTCGGCAAACGGCAACGCGAGCGCATCACCCTCGACCAGCTGGATACGCCCGGTCAATCCTTCGCGGATGAGCTTCTCGTGGCCGACCGCGAGCATGCCCGGCGACGGGTCAACCCCGGCAATCGCCGCGGCGCGCGTACGCCGGGCGAACTCCATCGCGACGTCGCCGGTTCCGGTGGCGACATCCAGCACCCGCTCGCCGACGTGGGCGCGCGCATACGCCACCAGCCCGCGGCGCCAGTGGCGGTCGACGTTGAAACTCAGGACATGGTTGAGCAGATCGTAGCGCCGCGAGATGGCCGTGAACATGCGCGGCGTCCCCGACTTGTCCGCCACCAGCGTTTCGACCGCCGGGGCGCCGGTCTTTCGCCCGTCGTCCGCGCTCATTCCGTCACCAGCCGATAGAGCTGTGTCGGCCGGCCGGTGGGATCGTGGGCGCACACGATCAACTCTCCATCCTCGTCGCAGCCGAAACTCGAAATCAGGATGTTCGCGCGCAGCAGCAGGCGGTTCTCGGTCCGGCCGTCCACGCGACGGAGCGCCCAGATGCGCCCGCTCCCGTAGTCCCCGTACACGTACCAGCCCACGAGATCGGGCAGCGCACTGCCGCGGTACACGAAACCGCCGGTCACGCTGATGCCCTGGTCACGGCCGTAGGCCCACACCGGATCGGCCATCTCGCCGGCGCTTGCACACGCCGGCGCGCGCTGTTCGGCGGGTTCGTAGGGATGCATCCCCTCACGGCAGTCCCAGCCGTAGTTCTTCCCCGCCGCGACGACGTTTATCTCCTCCCACGTCACCTGGCCGACATCGCCCGCCCACAACTCGCCGGTTGCGCGGTCGAACGAAAAGCGCCACGGATTGCGAAGTCCGTACGCGTAGATCTCCTCGCGCCAGCCCTGCGCGTTGCCGCGGAAGGGATTATCGGCCGGGATCGTGTACGGGTGGCGCGCGATGTCGAGACGCAGGATCTTGCCGAGCAGGGACTTGCGATTCTGCGCGTTGCCCTGCGGATCTCCACCCGAACCGCCATCCCCCATCGCGACGTAGAGCATCCCGTCGGGGCCAAACGCGATCTGCCCACCGTTGTGGTTGGCCCACGGCTGTTCGATTTCGATCACCGTCATCTCGCTTGCGACCGAAGCGGCGTTCTTGTATGGACCCACTGTCAGGCGGCTGAGGCGTGTGACACGCTTCAAGCGTTTCGATGCGGTGTAGTCGACGTAGAACACACCCGACCTCGCGAAGTCGGGCGCAAACGCCATGCCCAGCAGGCCCATCTCGTTGCCGTCGGTGCTGACGCGCTCGCGCAGATCGAGGAACACCTCGGACTGTTTTGCACCGGGATCGTTGCGGAACACGCGGACGAGGCCGTCCTGCTCGACGACGAACAGCCGGCCGCTTCCGTCATGCGCGGACTCGACGCCCACCGGGCGCTTGAACTCGAGCGCCGGAAAGGCCTCGGCGAGGCGATACGCGGGCTGGGCCCGCGCCGGCGCAGCGGCCGCGGCCGCCGCGACCGCCAGACCCATCGTCAGGAGCCCGCGCTTCATTCGGTAACCTCGATCTCTTCGATACGGTAGAGCTTGCTCGGGTCGCCGGTCGCGAAGTACGCGGCCAGCAACAGTTCGCCGTCCTCGTCGACACCGAACGTCGGAATGAAGAGTGACGTGTCCCGTAACACGTCCGTTTCGACCGGCGCTCCCGATTTCAACGCCCACACGATACCGGTAACGAAGTCGGCGTAGACGTAGCGTCCGGCGAGCGACGGCAGCGCGGTCCCGCGGTATACGTAGCCACCGGTGATCGACCGCCCCACGTCATGGCCATAGTCGAAGACCGGTTCGACAAATCCGGTGGCCGTTGCGCACAACGGGGAGGATTGGCCGGGGTAATCGTGACGGCCCTCGCGGCAATTCCACCCGTAGTTCGCGCCGCTCACGATTTGATCGATTTCCTCCCACGCCGCCTGTCCCACGTCACCGGCCCACAGCACGCCGCCGGCGGCGTCATAGCTGATGCGCCATGGATTGCGAAGTCCGTACGCGTATATCTCTTCCGCGTATCCATTTGCATTGCCGACATATGGGTTGTCCGGCGGGATCGCGTGGTACGGGGGCGTCGCAACATTCTGATCCACGTCGAGACGCAGGATGCTGCCGAGCAACGTCTGCCGGTTCTGGCCGTTCCCACCCGGGTCCCCGGTGCCACCGCCGTCGCCAACTCCAATGTAAAGATAACCGTCGCCGCCGAAACACAGCGCGCCGCCATTGTGATTGTCTTCGGGCTCCGCGAAATCGAGCAGGACGCTCTCGCTTGCCGGGTCGGCAACGTTCGGATCCGCACTCACGTGAAACCGCGACAGGCGCGCACGGCGGGCGCCCGATGCCCCGGTGGTGTAATAGACAAAGAAGAATCCGTTGGACGCGTAGTCAGGGTGGAACGCGAGGCCCAGGAGCCCCAGTTCTCCCTGGCTGCGGTACGCGACCGACGCCGTGATGTCGAGAAATACGTCCACGGCGGCCGCGGCCTTGTCGTTGGGGAATACCAGAATGCGGCCGGTCTGTTCCACCACGAACAGACGGTTGGTGCCATCGCCAGCGTTGCGAATATCCACCGGGCGCGAGAATGTCAACGAAGGGAACGCCTCGACCAGGTCATAGCCATAGTTGACCGGTGGCGTGATCACCCCGTTGTTGTCGTCGCTACTGGAGCACGCGACGACGAACGTCGCTGCCAGCGCAAAGCCGCGCGGGTCAGCGCGCATCATCCGGGCGACTGACAGCATCGGCTGCCTCCTTCCATCCGTTGAGAAGTGTCTCGAGCAGACCGTGCGCCGATTGATAGTGTTTGTCCTCCACCCGCATCGCCTGCGGCGATTGCACGTAGGGTCCGCTCCCCAGTTCGTGGCGGCAGTTCTCGACGAGCGCCTCGATCTCGGCCGGCGTCAACTCCAGATGGAACTGCAATCCGAGCGCGCGGCCGCCCCACGCGAAGGCCTGATTCTCGCAGGCCGCGCTGCGCGCCAGATGCACCGCACCGGCGGGCAGATCGAACGTCTCGCCGTGCCAGTGGTACACCAGCGCCTCCGCCGGAAACGTATAGCGTTCGTGATCGCGGCCCGCCCCGGTGGCCTCGATGCGGTGCCACCCGATCTCCTGGAAGCGATTGCGGTACACGCGCGCTCCCAGCGCCGCGGCGAGGAGCTGCGCCCCCAGGCAGACACCCAGCACAGGCCGTCCGGCCGCCAGCGCGGCCTCGATCAGGCGCTTTTCCCCGGCGAGCCACGGAAAGCGGTGTTCGTCGTGGACGCTCATCGGTCCACCCATCACGACCAGACCGTCGATCTCGCCGGCATCCGGAAACACATCGCCCGCATAGGGCCGGAGCATGTGCACGCGCAGGCCGCTGGCCTCCGCCCAACCCGCGATCCGGGCCGGGTGCTCGAACGGAACGTGCTGTACACAATGGAGAGTCTTCACTTCATCTGCTCGTTCAGCGTCCAATCATAATCAAAGTACTCGAGCTTGTAATCCCCGGTCTCGAGGAACCGGCGGTCTTCACCGGCCACGTATTGCGGAACGAATGCAAGCATGGCCTTGCGCTCGCCGACGAAGCGCTCGTTCTGCTCAATCACGCCGGGGATGATGTCGTCGGCAAACCACTGCAGAATCCGCGACACGTAGACCGCATTGTTCTTCCGGTCGATCATGAAGTTGCGCAGGTCGGAGAAGAAACGGCGCCCCTGGTCGTCGAGTTGCGCGTCGAGCGCGTCACCGGTGTACGCTTCGCGCCGCAGCGGCGGACACGACAGCGCGGCGCACACGAGAGCCATGTGGACGCGCGGTTCGTGGAACTCCACGCGGACGATCTTGTGCTCGATGTCGTCCAGCGATCGCGCGGTTCCCATGACGGTGAAGACCGGTCGCTCCCAGGCGCCCGGAATCTGCTGGATGCTGTTCGCGGGGTACCGTTGCCGCCCGGATGCGGGCTGGATGGGATAGTGGTCGACGATCAGCTTGAGTGTGAGCGTGTTGTACGCGTTCAGCCAGAACGCCAGGCGTTCCTTTTCACCCCAGGAGGCGTAGACGGCGGAGTCCAGCATGGCGATATCGCTGACCGCGCGATCGAGCAGCGTGGGGTCCGCCTTCAGGGCCGCGTAGTCAACCCGCCCGTCGTCCGAGACGAATTTCTGCAGCAGCTGGTGCTGCGTGTCCACGAGGCCGGCGCGCGCCGAACTCGTGACCAACAACATTATTGACAACAAAATAAGCCGCTTCGCTCTCACGCCTGCATTCTCCTTCGAGACCTCCGGTATGCTGGATAATACACCAAGATCGTCCCGATGATCTTTACTCCCGCCAGAATCGTCCCGCGCACGGTGCCGGAGATCTTCGACCTGCCGACCCGCCGCCGGTACCGCACCGGCACTTCGCGGATGCGCAGCCCCGCGATCAGCGCGCGCGCCTGCATCTCGACGTTCCACCCGAAGGTTCGGTCCTGCATGCCCAGCCCGAGCAGCGCATCGCGGCGGATCGCGCGGAACGGCCCCATGTCGGTAAAGGAAACCCCGTAGAGCGCACGCATCAGCCGGCAGGCCAGCCAGTTACCCCAGCGCTGGTTCCACGGCAATGCACCCGGCTCCGCGCCACCGAGCACGCGCGAGCCGATGACGAAGTCCGCCTCGCCCGAGAGAATCGGTGCGAGCAGGTGTGGCAGATCGGCGGGGAAGTCGGAATGGTCAGCGTCCAGCACCACGACGATGTCGACGGACGCATCCACACGCGCGATGCCGGCGAGGCAGGCAGCCCCGTAGCCGGGCTCGTCCTCGCGCACGACGTCGGCGCCGTGCCGGCGCGCCACGTCGCCGGTGCCGTCGCTGCTGCCGTTGTCGACCACGATGATCCGGGCCACACTCGCGCGTGGTATCTCATCCAGCACGAGTCCCACGGAAGCGGCCTCGTTGCGCGCCGGCATCACGATGGCCACGCGCGATGGGTCAGCCACGCCGTTCCCCTTCCACCCGGGAACCGCGTGCCGCCTCCCAGGCGAGCAACAGGTAGAACGGGATGTATTCGGCGGCGAGGACGCGGGTGGGAACGATCCACGCGCCCGATGCGGCATAGACCACCCACACCCAGTACGAGAGCGCAACGAGCCCGGTGAACGCAATCCACCCCCGGTTGGGGAAAATGCACAGGAACGGGACCATCCAGATCAGGTACCACGGGTAGACGGTCGGCGCGAGCAGCAACGAACACCCGATCACCAGGTACGTGTAGCGCGCCAGGTCACGCTCCCGGAACGCGGCGGCGATGGCGAACACGATGCCCGCGGCGGCGAGCAGCCGCCGGGCGGTGATCGGTTCACCGAGAATTCCGGACAGCGCCATGAACGGCGGCCCGTTGAACCACCACGTGCCGCTGTAAGTGCGCAGGCTCCGAACCAGCTCCGCGCCGGCACCCGCGAACGGCAGATAACCGACGACCGCAACCGCCACCACGATGAGAATGCCCGCCCAGCGCCGCCGCACGACGAAGAACGGGAGCAGCACCACGGTCAGGTACTTGGCGAGAAACGCGGCCCCGAGCGCAACAAACCCCCAGCGCTCGCGGCGCCCGGTGAGCAGCAGGATCCCGCAGACGAGGAAGAACACGCCCAGCGCGTCGAGGTGCCCCGAGTGTCCGGTCTCCAGAATCACCAGCGGACTCCACGCGTAGACCAGCGCGTGTCCGGGCGAACGGCCCCGTGCCCGCAACAGCTTCATCAGCACCATGACCGTCGCAATGTCGAACAGGACGAACAGCGCCTTGAGCATCGTCACCGTGGGGTGGAGCCAGGCGCCGAGCGCAAACGCGCCCTGCGCCAGCGGCGGGTAAATCGTGGCCATGTCGCGGTGGTTCACAAGCTCAAAGCCATCGTCACGCATGAACGTGAGCGACGAGTCCGCGGGTGCCAGCGCGAATGGATTGCCGCCGTGCAGCACCACACGCCCCTCCCACAAATAACGATGGATGTCGGTGGACAGATCGGGGTGGGCGGGGACCAGCACGGCGCGCGCCACCACCGCGACCGCGAGCATCACGCCGAGCAGCCAGCGATCGGGTTCGGCGCGGAACGCGATCCGCACCCCCAGCACGTAGGCGGCGAACGCGAAACCGTACAGCGCGAGGAAATACCCCACGCGGGTGTGGAGACTGGCGGAACTCCCGATGGCGGCAAAAACAGCGACGAGCGCCATCCCGGCGGTCAGAAACAGGCCGCGTTCGCGCGTCATGGCGTTACTGCCGCGTGTGAACGACCGACAGGCCGAATACGTACGCGAAACCGGCAACGAACAGCCCCATGTACGGGAGCGCCGCCCACTCGCGCAATCCCGCGACCGCCAGGAATCCGCCGATCATGTACACGAGAAACAGGAACTCAACGTAGAACGACGGCTTGCGCGCCGAGCGGTAGAGCTTCCCCTTCCAGCGGTCGGCAAGCGATTCGATGTGGTACTTCGCGGTACGCATGAACGGCGTCTTGTGCCCCAGCAGCGCCTCCATCACCGCCCACGCGTTGTTGATGCACATCCCCACTCCGATGGCGAGAATGGGCACGATGTCGCGCAGCCGGATCCGCCAGTCGGCGTGCAGTTCGCGCAGCGCGACGAGATAGAATATGAAGATCGATGCAGTGGTCATTCCAAACACCGCGGCCTCGAGAACGAACGGCCCGCGCTCCAACGCGTGCGCGCGAGCGACCACCGCAAACGGCATCAGGACCGACAGGGCGACGAGCAGCAAGTAGCTGAGGTTCGCGCTGAGGTGGAACGTTGCTTCCAGTTTCACCTTAAGCGGCGCGTGGCTGCGCCAGATCCGCGGCAGCAGTTTGCGTCCCACCTGGATTGACCCTTTCGTCCAGCGGTGCTGCTGGTTCTTCAGCCCGAAGATATCCACCGGCAGCTCGCTGGGGCATTCCACATCGGGAAGGAACACGAACCTCCAGCCGCACATCTGCGCGCGGTAGGACAGGTCGAGATCCTCGGTGAGCGTGTCGCCCTCCCAGCCTCCCGACTGCAGGATGGCATCACGACGGAAAATACCGCCGGTACCGTTGAAGTTGAAATAGCGGCCCGAGAAACTCCGCGCCGTGTGCTCGATCATGAAATGCCCATCCAGCAGCATCGCCTGCACGCGAGTCAGCAGCGAGTAGTCACGGTTGAGGTATCCCCAGCGCGTCTGCACCATCCCCACCGTGGGATCCTGGAAGTGCGCAACTGTCTTTTCCAGAAAATCCGCCGGCGGAACGAAGTCCGCGTCGAACACCGCCACCAGATCGTCGGGTGTGGCCGCCAGCCCATCTTTCAACGCGCCCGCCTTGAACCCGGTGCGCTCGGCCCGATGGAGGTATTCCACGGCAACGCCCCGGGCGCGCAACTCCGCGGCCGTGTCGCGGGCTATCGCGCGCGTTTCGTCGGTGGAATCATCCAGAATCTGGATGCGGAGCAGTTGCCGCGGGTAGCGGATCGCCGCCGCGGCTTCGATCACGCGCCGGGCCACGTAGAGCTCGTTGTAGAGCGGCAGCTGCACCGTCACCGACGGGAGGAAATCGTCGCGCATCACCGGTGGCGGCGCGTGCCGGGCGTGCTTGTAATGCCGATAGAACAGATACAGCACCACGTAGCGGTGCAGCCCGTAAATGGAGAGCACCACCAGAATGGCGAAGTACAGATCGACGAGGATGGACTGCCACTGCGGCATGATTGTTCTAGACCGACGGCTTCACACCCAACGTCTTGAAGAGGAACGCATAGATGTCCGCGGCCTCCTCGATCTGCTTGGACGTGGGTTTGCCCGCGCCATGGCCCGCCCGGATGTCGACGCGGAGCAGAATGGGATTTTCGCCGGCGTCCTTTGCCTGCAGCGTTGCCGCGAATTTCTTGGCGTGCGACGGTACCACGCGATCGTCGGTATCCGCGCTGGTGATGAGGATGGGCGGGCTCCTGAATCCGTCCGGCACGTTGTGCAGCGGCGAGTACTCGTAGAGGAACTTGAAGTCCCCGGCGCTTTCCTCGGCGTTGCCGTAGTCGGACACCCAGTAGCGGCCCACCGTGAACATGTGATAGCGGAGCATGTCGATCACCGGCACCTGGCACACGACCGCGCCCCACAGGCCGGGCCGCTGCAGCGTGCACGCGGCGGTCAACAGCCCGCCGTTGCTGCCACCGTTGATCGCGAGGTACCTGGTCTGCGTGTACTTCTCCCGGATGAGATATTCGCCGGCCGCGATGAAGTCGTCGAAGACGTTCTGCTTGTTGCCCAGGACACCCTGCTGGTGCCACTCCTCGCCATACTCGTTGCCGCCGCGCAGGTTGGCGACGGCCAGTATGCCGCCACTCTCCAGCCACACCAGCCGCGAGATCGAGAACGCCGGCGTCAGGCTGATGTTGAACCCGCCGTAGCCGTACAGCAGGGTCGGGTTGCTGCCATCCTGCTCGAGGCCTTTCTTGTATGTGAGGAACATCGGCACCTTCGTACCGTCCTTCGAGGCGTAGAACACCTGCTTCGTCTCGAACTGCGTGCCGTCGAAATCGATCTCCGGCTTCTGGAACACCGTGGCCTGGCCGGTTTTGAAGTCATACCGGAACGACGTCGTCGGGTACGTGAACGATGTGAACGCAAAGAACATCTCCGAGTCCGCGCGCGAGCCGGAGATGCCGCCGATGGCACCGATGGTCGGCAGTTCGATCTCGCGCTCGAACTTGCCGTCGCGGCCGAACAGCACCAGCTTGTTCTTCGCATCCTGCATGTAGTTGACGACCAGCTGGTCGTTGACCATCGACACGCCGTCGATCACGTCCGTCTGCTCGGGAACGATTTCCTTCCAGTTCTCGCGCGCAGGGTTGTCCAGATCGACCGCGATCACCCGGCCGCGCGGTGCTTCGAAATCGGTGTGGAAGTACATCGTGGTGCCGACATTGTCGATGGGATTGAACATGCCGGTCTCGAGCCCGACGATCGTGGTGAATTCGCCGTCGCTGGCGGCCTTGCGCACCATGATGGCGTTCTGCGGGTCGGTTCCATGGTACACGACGAGAATCAGGTACTCGCCGTCATCCGTCACCGCGGGAAAGAAGCCCAGTTCCTTGTTGTCCCTGTCCTCGTGGACCAGCTGGTCGGCTTCCTGCGGAGTGCCGAGCGCGTGCCAGTACACCTTGTTGTAGTTGGAGCGATCCGCCGCCGGCACCTCGCCCTCGGCCGGGAAACGGTTGTACCAGAAGCCGCTCTTGTCCTTCTTCCAGCCGATAGCGGCGAACTTGCACCACTTGATGACGTCGTCGTAATCCTCGCCGGTCTCCACATCGCGCACACGAATGGTCTGCCAGTCGCTACCGCTGGCCGACGTTGCGTACGCGAGCAGTGCCCCGTCGCGGGTATAGTGCGTTCCGGTCAGCGCAACGGTTCCATCCTCGGAGAGTTTGTTGGGATCGAGCACCAGCGTCGCGTCACCGCCGAGCGACTTCTGCACGTACAGAACCGACTGGTTCTGCAGTCCGTCGTTCCGGGTGAAGAAATAGTGATCGCCGTGCTTGACGGGCAACGAGTACTTGGGATAGTTCCACAGCTTGGTGAGCCGGGCCTCGATGGCCTCGCGCCGATCGTAGGCATCAATGTACGCGCGCGTCAGCTCGTTCTCCTTTGCCACCCACGCCCGGGTCTCCGGCGAATTGGGATCCTCGAGCCAGCGGTACGGGTCGGCCACCATGGTGCCGTGGTAATTGTCCACCACGTCCCCCCGCATGGCCTCCGGGTAGGTATATTTTTTCTTCGCCAACACCACGTCGTTATCCGTCATCGCCACGACTCCGGACAGGAATGCGGCCACAACCGCAAGACCCGCCACCGCGACGGCTCCCTTGATCAGAATTCGCATGTCGACCTCCCAATTGGGCAACCGAAGGGGCGCCGCAGGAGCGGCGCCGGCGGCAGTATACACCAGACAACGCGCGGATTCGACCGCCTTGACAGGCGCCAGCGGCAGGCGTATCGTCGCGTGCATAAATATGGGGTGCTCGTCTGAATGGCCGCGACGGGCTGAGAACACACCCAACGCACCTGATCCGGGTAATGCCGGCGAAGGGAAGACTTCTCGACGTGGGTCCGCTGACGTCCCGTTTTTGGGTGCAGGTTGGCGGGCCTTTCTTTTTTCTCCAATCGACACGAACACCATGAACAAACCATCCAATGTAGTCATTATCGGCGGCGGTGTGATCGGCCTGTCACTCGCGTGGCGCCTGGCGCGCGGAGGCACTGCGGTCACGATCCTCGAGCGCGACCACATGGGCCGCTCCGCCAGCTGGGTGGCGGCGGGCATGCTGGCGCCCATTTCGGAAGCGGCCTTCGACGACCATGTGTACGTGCACTTCGCGCGCGCGAGCATGGCGCGCTTTCCCTCCTTCATCGAAGAGCTCCAGACCGACGCGGACATGCCGGTGGCCCTCGATACACGGGGCACGCTGGTGGTTGCGCGCGACCGCGACGACGCCGAGTACATCCGCCGCGCCTACGAGTATCGCCGCTCCATCGGCCTTCCCGTGCAATGGATGGACGGCGCCGAGGCGCGCGACGCCGAGCCCGCGCTGTCGCCGCGCATCGTCGCCGCGATGGCGATTCCCGACGATCACCAGGTCGACACACGCGGGTTCATCTCCGCGCTGGTGCGCGCGTGCGAGACCCGCCGCGTAACGCTCCGGGAGAATACCGCGGTGACGCGCGTCGTCGTCGAAGGCGAACGGGTCAGTGGCGTGGAAACCGTGAACGGATTCGTACCCGCGGACACCGTGGTCCTTGCGGCGGGCGCGTGGTCGGCATCGATTGACGGCATTCCGCCCGACTGCGTACCACCGGTGCGCCCCGTCAAGGGCCAGCTGGTCCGTCTGCGGCGCACCGCGTCGTTTCCGCTCACCCACGTCATCCGCGCCCCGCGCGCCTACCTGCTGCCCAAGCACGACGGCACCGTCGTGGTCGGCGCCACCCAGGAGGAGATGGGCTTCGACCTCGACCCGACGGCGGGCGGGATCCACGACATCCTCCGGCACGCGTGGGAACTGGTGCCGGGCATCGACGACCTGCCCTTCGAGGGCGTCGAGGTGGGCCTGCGCCCCGGGTCGCGCGACAACCACCCGGTGATGGGCAACACGCGCGTGCCGGGTCTGGTGATGGCGACGGGCCATTTCCGGCACGGCATCCTGCTCGCGCCCGGCAGCGCGGACGCGCTGGCCACCGGCATCACCGGCGGGCACTTTACCGGCGCCGAGCATTTCTCGCCGGCACGTTTTGCGGAGGCGCATGCGCATCCGGCTTAACGGGAACGAAACCGACATCGAGTCAGGCGCGGCGGTCACGGACCTGCTGCACGAGCTCGGAATTGCGCCCGACACGGCTGGTGTGGCGGTCGCGCTCAACGAGACCATCGTGCCGCGCGCCGAGTGGAGTTCACGCCGGCTCGCGCCGGGTGACGCGGTGGAAGTGGTGCGCGCGGTACAGGGTGGATAGACGAGGAGAACAGCATGACAACCGACAGGGACACACTGGTTATCGCCGGGCGCGAATTCAACTCCCGGCTTATCGTGGGGACGTCGCGCTACCCCGACCCGGATACGATGATGAAGGCCATCGAGGCGAGCGGCGCCGAAATGGTGACGGTTGCGGTGCGGCGCGTGAGCCTGACCGACGGCTCCAAAGAGGGACTGGTGTCGATGCTGCGCGAGCGCTGGTCGATACTTCCCAACACCGCGGGCTGCTACACGGCGAAGGAAGCCGTCCTGACCGCCCATCTGGCACGCGAGGCGCTGGACACCAACTGGGTGAAACTGGAAGTCATCGGTGACGAGGAAACGCTCTTCCCCGACGTCCCGGAACTTCTGAAGGCGGCGGCGGAACTACTGGCGGACGGCTTCGTCGTGCTGCCCTACTGCAACGACGATCCCATCACCTGCCGCAAGCTCGCGGACATGGGATGCGCCGCGGTGATGCCGCTGGGCGCACCCATCGGCTCCGGCATGGGCATTCGTAATCCGTACAACCTCCGCATTATTCGTGAACAGTGCCGCGTGCCGCTCATCGTCGACGCGGGCGTAGGCACCGCGTCCGACGTCGCGGTGGCGATGGAACTCGGTCTCGACGGTGTACTGCTCAACACCGCGATCGCGCAGGCGGAGCGGCCGCTGCAGATGGCACGAGCGATGCGCCTGGCAGGTGAGGCGGGACGGCTCGCGTGGCGCGCGGGGCGGATACCGAAGAAATTGTACGCGACTGCGTCGAGTCCGGTTGATGGCATGATCGGACGGGACGAATGATCGACTTCCATTTCTATCTCGTCACCGATCGCACTCGCTGCGCACCGCGTTCGCTCGCGTCGGTGGTGCACGACGCCTGCGTATCCGGTGTGCGCGCTGTCCAGTTGCGCGAGAAGGATCTCTCCGAACCGGATCTGGTAAGCGCCGCCACGCGTCTGTTGTCGGTGACGCGCGCCGGTGGCGCACGCCTGCTGGTCAATGTGAGCGACTTCGTCGAGGACGACACCGCCGCACTGCTCGCCGGAAGCCCGGGTGTCGACGGATTCCACGTCCCCGACAACCCGGCATTGCTCGCGCATTTCCGCGGTTTGTTCCCGGCGCTCCTGATCGGCGGCAGCGTGCATTCGCCCGACGCGGCCGATGCGGCGGCGGATGCTGGAGCTGACTTCGTGTGTTTCGGTCCGGTGTATGAGACCCCCTCCAAGAAGCAGCACGGCAAGCCGCAGGGGCTGGATGCCCTCGCGCGCGCGTGCACCGCGTGTTCGATTCCGGTGTTTGCCATCGGCGGCGTCACCCCCGAGAACGCGCGCGCGTGTCTGGATGCCGGCGCACACGGTGTCGCCGCGGTGGGCGCGGTGATGGGAGCGACCAGCGCGCGCACCGCCACCCGCCGCTTTCAGGAGGCGCTGGGGGAACTGTGATGGCACGCCGCCGCATCGGCCGCGTCTGCGTCATTACCGACACGGCGCTCCAATCCCGCTTTGACCACGTCCGTCTGGCCGAACTCGCGTGCGCGGGGGGCGCCGACACCATTCAACTGCGCGACAAGACGCTCGACGAAAACACGCTGCTGGCGGTGGCGCGCGACGTCGGCGCGGTCTGCCGGTCGTTCGGAGCGCTGTTCATCGTGAACGACCATGTGCGCGTCGCCCTGGAAGCCGGCGCCGACGGCGTGCACGTCGGCCGCGGTGACACACCGGTCGCGGCGGCGCGGCGCGTACTGGAGCCGGCGATGCTGATCGGCGCCACCGCGCACACACGCGAGGAAGCCACCGACGCGCAGCGCGACGGCGCGGACTACGTTGGATTCGGGCACATCTACGCAACCGCATCCAAGTTGCGCGCGACGCCGCCCGTCGGGCTCGACGCGCTGACGCGGGTGTGTGGAGCCGTGGATGTTCCGGTGCTGGCGATCGGTGGCATTACCGCCGCGCGCGCGCCAGAGGTGCTGCATTCGGGAGCGTGGGGAATCGCGGTGATCGCAGAGGTGTGTACGGCCGCCGACCCGCGCGCCGCCACCGAAAACCTGCGGCGCGCGGTCGACGCATCACTTCGAGAACGCTAGACGCGCGGCATCATTTGGGCGAGAACAGGCCCACGCCGTTGCCCTCGCTGTCCTGGAATACCGCGAAGTAGCCCATCTCGGGCGCAATCGCGGTCTTTTCCACCAGCACGCTGCCGCCGGCCGGCGCCACGCGCTTGAGCACCGTGGTGAGGTCCTCGCCGCCGTTGAGATACACCACCGTGCCGGTGGGCGACGGCTTCGCAAACGGACTCGCGATAATCGCGCCGCCGACACCACCACCGTCCCGATCGTGCAGCAGTATTCCCATCCGCACATCTCCCATGTTCATCTCCGGCATTTCAAAAGCGAAAATCGACTGGTAGAACTGCCGCGCACGCTCGAAGTTCTCCACCGGGATTTCGAACCAGCTCAATGCGTTCTTCGTCATCTCCATGGATCAACATCCTCCTGCCTTGGACATACACGCGTGTGGGGTCCGCCAGAACCGACAACGGCGCACGCTAGCACTTTGGCGGGGGGACGTCAAACCGCGGGCAGGAAGTCAATAGAACACCGCCACCCAGACGGTATCGGCATCCGGATCGGTCCATTCCACGCGATGGCGGACGTGCGGCGGAATGGTCAGGTGGTCACCCGGCGCCAGTTCAACCATGCCCTGGTTTTCGATGTAAAGCCGTGCACGGCCGGTCACCAGCAGAACCCATTCGCTTTCCACCTGGTCGTACCAGAATCCCGGCGGAGATACGTGTCCGCGCGAAACGATCCGCTCCACGCGCATCGCACCCTGCGCGGCGAGCCGTTCGATGAGTTCCGGCTGCGCGGCGAGATCGCCGGGAACGCCGGCAAACAGGCTGCGGATGTTCGATGACACGGGTCTAGCGAACCAGCTGGAGCCGTTCGGCAAGTTCCCCGCCAAACATCTCCTGCAACAGGTGATTCGCGCCGGGAACGATTTCGAGGTAGGTCTCGACGCCGAGTGACTTGAGCCGGTTGTACGCGCGTTCGCTCTCGTTCAACCAGATGGCATCGTTTTCACCCACGATGAAGCTGACCTTGATCCCGGTGAGTTTATTCAACTCGGCCTCGTCATCGGTGACGGGAAATCCGGGAACTGCGGTGAGACTGCGCACCCGGGCCGGGACCGTCATCGCCAGCGCAAAGCACGGCCCCGAAGACGGACCGTAGCACGCGAGGTGAAACTTGCCACCCTCCGCCCGGTAACGTCGGGACACTTCGTCGAGCAGTTGCTCGAGCGCTTCGATGGGATGCTCGAGAAGAAACGCGGGCGTCTCAACGGTGATCCATCCCCGCTGCGACGTATCCTCGCCCCAGAACAGGCCTCCCCAGTTCCCATCCACTTTCTTGCCCAACCCGGGTGCGATCAGCACCGGGTACGCATTCGCCGGGTTGTATCCGACGGGAAGGTCGACGGAAAACGGCAGGTCGGTTCCGTCCGCGAGCTTGAGCGTGAAGAAATTTCGTTCCAGCGGGAGCACGAAGCGAGGGTCATCGCGCAGCGACGCGAGGTCCGGGTCCTTCGCCATCTGGTCGCGGTCGGCGAACCCCGCGAGTTTGGCGCTCGCCAGCGCGCGGAATGCGTCGGCCTTGTCCCCCTTCACCGCGTACGCGCATGCCAGATTATAGAACGCGCTCGCCCGCACCGCCGCAAAGTTGGCCGCCTGGTGTCCCGCCTTGATCGCAGCGTCGAGATCGCCCGCCGCCTGGCAGGCACGCGCCAGCACGAACCAGCCGTGCGGATTCTGCGGAAACTCCACCACCGCCTTTTCGGCGGCAGCCCGCGCCTCCTGCGGCCGGTTGTTTTCCAGCAGTTGTTCCGCCTGCACCACCCACGGCACCGGCGCGGTCGCCGGAGTCCGGGTGGAATCCTGGGCGTGGGCCACGGAGGCGGCGAGTAACGCGACCGCGCACCAAGCGCTCAACCGGCATTTCCAACGCGACACGGGCATCCTTCCTTTCGCGGTCAGTGAGCCGCGCCCACCGCGGGCTCTTCGACCGTCACGCGGGTGAGCACGGAATTGGCAATGAAACACTCCTCGTGCGCACGGTCGTGCACGTGCTGCAACTCCGCAGACGACGGCTGGTGGCCGGGCGCGAATGTGATGCGCGGGCGGAGCACCACGCGCGTGATCGCGAGCTTCTTGTTCTCATTCGGTTCCAGCACGCCCACGGCATCGTCGTCGTACTTTTCGACGACAATGTTCTTGCGGGAGCACAGCGCCAGAAACGTCAGCATATGACAGCTCGCAATCGACGCCACAAACGCCTCTTCGGGATCCACACACTCCTCGCTGCCGAGGAAACGCGGCGCGGCCGCGGCATGCACGACGGTCCCGTTCTTGAACGTCCACGTATGTTCACGATTGTACTCTTTGTAGTCGAACGACGCGCTCTCCTTCACCCAGTGAATGCGCGCACGATGTTCAGTCATGATGCTTCCTTCCTCGCGGCCGGATTCAGTCGCCACCCGTCAGCCGGTGTGGCGCGTCTTGTCGAGTGCTCCCTGAATGGCGAGCAGTTCCCCGATGTTCTCCATCGTCACAATCCCCACCAGTTTGCCCTGAAACGTAACCGGTGCCGTGTTGCACCTGCTTGCGCTCATGCGGCGAAACGCGGTGTCCAGCATTTCCGCGGCGTCCACCACGACGAACTCGCGCTGCATGACCTCGCTCACCGAAACACTGGCGCCGGCACGCGCCAGGGCCGACAACATCTCCTTCTGCGTAAGCACACCCACCATGTGATCTCCATCCACCACCGGAAAATCGCGTTGTGTGCCCGCCAGCGTCAATTGAATGGCATTCTCAAGCGTATCGGTCTGGCGCAGCGTGCGGAAGTCGCGCACCATGGCGCTTCCCACCGGAACTCCGGAGAGCGAGTACTTCATCTGCACCATGCTGGCTTCCTGAGCGGCGCCGATCCACACGAACAGCGCGATGAAAATCAGCATCGGGTTGATGAACAGTCCGGCGAACCCGAACAGAAACGCCATCGACTGCCCGATGATCGCCGCCAGGCGCGTTGCGCGCGCGTACTCCATGCGGGTTGCGAGCAGCGCCCGCAACACGCGACCGCCGTCCATTGGAAACGCCGGCAGCAGGTTGAACAGTACCAGGAACACGTTCACGAACATCACGCGCCCCAGGAACGAGCCGCCGGTGATGCTGAAGGACTCCATTGCGGCCGGCGAGACCGGCACACGCGACAGCAGGAAGATGGCGCCCGCGATAACCACATTGACGGCCGGTCCGGCCAGCGCGACCCACAACTCCTGACGGGGGTCGTCGGGCATCTTTTCCAGCCGGGCCACGCCACCGATGGGCAGCAGCGTAATGTCCCGCGTCGGGATTCCATAACGGCGGGCCGTGAGCGCATGTCCCAGTTCGTGCAGCACGACACACGCAAAGACCGACAATACGAACATCACCCCGGCGAGCGCGGCACTCATGCTCTGCGCCTCGCGCCACCCCATCACGCCGATCCAGACAAGGAACAGCAGGAACGTCACGTGGATGAAGACGGGAATCCCGAACAGCGAACCGATGCGGATGGACCACTTCATGGGGCAATCATCCCGAATATACGCTGCGGCGGATGGCCGCGCGAGGAGTACCTGTATGGTACACTGGCGCTGAATTTCGTACCACCATGAAGCAGGCACTCACCATCGCCGGGTCGGATTCCAGCGGCGGCGCCGGAATTCAGGCCGATCTCAAGACCTTCCACGCCCACGGCGTGTTCGGTGCGTCGGTATTGACCGCCGTCACCGCGCAGAGCACGCGCGCGGTGGGCGAGGTGCTTACGCTGCCGCCGGCCCTGATCGTCGCCCAGCTGGACGCGGTCCTCGACGACCTGGACATCGCGGCGGCCAAGACCGGTATGCTCTCCAGCGCGGACGTGATCGACGCCGTGGCGGGAGCGCTGTCGGCGCGCCGCTTTTCCACGCTGGTCGTCGACCCGGTCATGATTTCCAAGAGCGGATACCGCCTGCTGCAGGACGACGCCGTCGGCGCGCTCAGAAACCGCCTGCTTCCGCTCGCGCTGGTCGCGACCCCCAACCTGCACGAGGCCGGGCTGCTGGCCGGCATGCAGATCGCATCGCTCGTGGACATGCGCCGGGCGGCGGAACACATCGCGGGCCTCGGCCCGCGCGCCGTCGTGGTGAAGGGCGGGCACGCGTCGTTCGCGCTGGCCACCGATGTGTTGTTCATGGACGGAACCGTGGAGGAATTGCGGCCGGACAGCGTGGTGGAGGAGCGAAGTATTCATGGAACCGGCTGTGCGTTCTCGGCCGCCATCGCCGCGGAACTCGCGCTGGGCGAGTCCGTGCCGTCGGCGGTACGACGCGCCAAACGCTATATCACGCGGGCGATCCGCCAGGCGCCCGCCGTCGGCAGCGGGCACCCGCCCGCTCATCACTTCTACTTTCTGGAACCCGGCGACTGGGACGTCGAACCGGGCGTGTGATCGGGGCTACTCGAGCGAAGAGCGCAACGCGGCGCGCGCCAGGAGGCGCGTCGAATCCAGCACCGGCAGCGGCGAGTTCTCTTCGGTGATGATCAGCGGAACCTCCGTGCAACCCAGCACAACCGCTTCACACCCCTGCATCCGCATCTCGTTGATGAGCCCGGTGAAGTATGCGCGCGACTCCGCGGTAAACTGCGCGGCCACCAGTTCATCGAAGATGATGCGGTCGACCAATTTGAGGTCCTTCTCCTGCGGCAGCACGGCCTCGATTCCCACCTCGGCCAGCTTCTCATTATAGAAGTTGGCCTTCATCGTGATGGCGGTCCCGATGAGACCGATCCGCCTGTACTTGCGCCGGCCCGCCTCACGCGCGACCTCGCCGGCGATGTGGAGCCACGGGAGCTTCGCCCTCTCCACCACCTGCTCGAACACCTGGTGGACCGTATTGTCCGGGCAGATCACGAGTTCGGCGCCCGCCTTCGCGAGCTTGGCCTCGGAGGAGAGCATCAACGCGGCGACGCCATCCCAGTTGCCGGCCTCGAGCAGGCGCACGTAGTCGCTGAACGGGTGCGTGTGCATGCTCACCTCGGGGTGGGCATGCTTACGCCCCATCAGTTCCGGGGCCTCGGTGCAAACCGTCGTGTAACAGAGGGCGGCACCCTCCGCACTGCATGCAACAATGCCGATGTGTTTTGCCAACTTGGTCCGCCGCGGTTTGGGTGTGCCGGGAGAAGACTGCCTTCGTCATGGCCTCCGCAGGAGGCCCGCACGGAGGCCACGGTTACTCTACGCGCCCGCGTGTGATTTTTCAAAGGGAAACCGGCCCCGGCCCGGATGGTCGCCTCCCGCGGCCCGCGAAGCGGCGAAAGCGGTTGACAATCCGGTTGCCGGGCCGAAACACTGGGCACGGCACTTGCGTTAACCGGACCGATTGATGGGAATCACACTTCACGAAACCATTCCGGCGCAGTTCCTGGCCGCAATCGAGGCGTACGACAAGCCCGACGCGTTCCGGCACAAGCGCGATGGCGCCTGGGCGGATATTTCGCACCGGGACGTCTACGGACGGGTGTGCTCGGTCGTGTCCGCGCTACAGGCGCGGAAGGTGGCCCGCGGCGACCGCGTGGCCATCCTGTCTGAGAACCGGATCGAATGGGCCGTCACCGACCTGGCCATTCTCTCCATTGGCGCGGTGACCGTCCCGATCTACCCGACCCTGATCGCGACGCAGATCGAGTACATCCTGCGCGACGCCGAGGTCCGCGTGGCGTTCGTGTCGTCGCGTGATCAGGCCCGGAAGTTACAGGGGCTGCGCGCGCGGCTCCCCCACCTCGAACAGGTGATTGCATTCGACGACGACGCGGGTGGCGACGGGGCGTCCACCCTCGCAACGATGCTGCGCGACGCGCCGCCCGCGCTGGACGACGCCGCGTACCGCGCGCTGGTGGCCCAGGTTCACCCGCGCGACTGGGCGAGCATCATCTACACGTCCGGCACCACCGGCGAACCCAAGGGCGCGGTGCTCTCCCACAAGAATTTCATGACCAACGTGCGTCAGTGCCTCGCGGTGTTCGATCTCGGCCCGGCCGACGTGAGCCTGTCGTTCCTGCCGCTGAGTCACGTGTTCGAGCGCGGCCCCGGCTTCTACGTGATGATGACCGCCGGCGTGACCATCGCCTACGCGGAATCAATCGAGCGCGTGCCCGACAATCTGCGCGAGGTCCATCCCACGGTGGTGTGCAGCGTACCGCGTGTCTACGAGAAGATGTATGCGCGCACGCTCGACACGGTGGCGAAGGGCGCCATGTGGCGGCGGCGCCTGTTCGCATGGGGTGTCGGCGTGGGTCGCGCGGCGGTGGCGCGGGCGGAGGATGGCGGCGAGCCCGGCGGCCTGGCGCTCGCGATCGCGCGCGCGCTGGTCTTCAAGAAGCTGCGCGAGCGCGTGGGCGGACGCCTGCGCTTCTTCATCTCCGGCGGCGCGCCGCTGGCGCGCGAGATTGCGGAGTTCTTCTGGGCGGCGGGAATCCCGATCCTCGAGGGATACGGTCTCACCGAGATGTCACCGGTGATTTCGGTGAATACCTTCGCCAACCACCGCTTCGGGAGCGTCGGACAACCGCTGCCCGACATGGACGTTCGCATCGCCGACGACGGCGAAATCCTCGCGCGCGGCGACAACGTCATGCAGGGCTACTTCCGCAAGCCCGAGCAGACCGACGAGGCGCTGGCGGGCGGATGGTTCCACACCGGCGACATCGGCAAGATCGACGAAAACGGGTTCCTCTTCATCACCGACCGCAAGAAGGACCTGATCGCGACCGCGGGCGGCAAGAAGATCGCGCCCCAGCCGATCGAGAGCCACCTGAAACACAGCAAGTACATCTCCGAGGCGGTGCTGATTGGCGACCGGCGCCCGTTCATCTCGCTCCTGATCGTTCCCAACTTCGAGCGGCTGGAGCGGTGGGCACGCGACGCCAGCATCGACGTCGCGGACCACGAGCGGCTGGTGGAATCGCCCGCCGTGCGCGAGCTCTACCAGCGCATCATCGACGACGAAAACCGTGAACTCGCGCAGTTCGAACGAATCAAGAATTTTGTGATTCTGGCCAAAGAACTGACCGTGGAGGACGGCCATCTGACGCCAACGCTCAAGGTGCGGCGGCGGATCGTCGAGGCAACCTACCAGGACCGGATCGACGCGATGTACCAGCCCGCGCCGGGCGGGAACGGCGGCTAAAAGCGCCAGCTGAGACTGCTGTAGACCTGGTGGTAGCTCTCGTCGCCGGAGCCGTTGTGCTCGCCCGAGACATTCAGGTACCAGCTCTGACCCAGCCCCATATCCACGTCCAGACCGACCCACGACGTGTGCGTCGAGGTCGCCGTCAACGTCTTGCCGTTGTCGTCGCGCACGCCGCCGTAGAGTTCCACGTTCCAGTTTGCGGTCAGCGCCACCGCGCCCGAGAGCGAGTGCATCCAACCCTCCGAGCGTTCGTTGTCGTTCGGAGAACAGCCCATCATGCGCCCGAAGCGGGCCGGACGCACGCGCCGGCTACACGCCGCGGAGCATTTTCAGCGTGATGATTTCGAACGGCTTCACGTCGAGTAGCACCGCGCCGTGCTCGATCGAAAGGTTGGATTCCGCGTCCGGGTCCTCCAGCAAGTTGGCGTGCTGCACGTGGGTAATCTCCGGCGGGAGGCGCAGCGTTGCGCGGCACGGTTCGCCGCTGCTCTCGAAGAAACGCAGGATCAGCGCATCGTCCCGCTCCGCTTTCTTTAGCGCGGACAGAACCAGATTACCGGGTTCCAACCGGAACGTCCCGTAGTCGCGCACGGCGGGAACTCGGTCGGTATGGAACCCAACCAACCCTTCGCCGAAGCTGTGCGCCTCCCGTGGAATCCCGGCACCCCGCCAGCCACCGGCGTACGGGAACACCGAATACTGGTAGGAGTGTTGGCCCAGTTCCAACGCGCCGGGCGTGGGGATCAGCGGGCCGCTCACCCCGTCGGCGCTCAGCACGGAGACACTGCGCAGCAGCGTGGAGTAGATGTCGCCGCCCTTGACCTCGTTGATCGGAACACCCTTCGTGAAGAAG
>DASUGO010000139.1:0-3124 GCA_036273975.1 Candidatus Krumholzibacteriia bacterium | reverse complement strand
CGGCAGCAAGACGAAGCTGCCGGCGGTTGCGGCGCGCAAGCCTGGCGAGAAACATCCGTACGTGGTCGGCAACGATGTGGTGCGACGGTATCTCACCGTTGCGAACGAATGCGGCCAGGCGGCGTTGGCGATCGTGCCGGTGGGCTAGTTGGTGGTTGGTGGTTCGTGGTTGGTAGTTGATAGTCGTAGGCAGTCGCTACTAGCTATCAGCTACTAGCTACCAGCTACTAGCTACCAGCTAATAAGGAGGACCGTTAATGGAGGCAGTGCCCGTCAAACTCGTTCCGCGTGGTTTCGGAGAAACCGAGCGGCGCGATTGGTGGTGGGTCGAACCGATGATCGTGTTCACGGTCTTCGGTGCGTTTATCGTGTATGCGACGTGGGCGGCGTTCCAGAACGCGCATTACACCTACGGTCCGTATCTGTCTCCGTTCTACTCGCCTGAACTGTTCGGCGATTCACGCCACGCGTGGTTTGGGCCGAAGCCTTCGTGGTGGCCGGCGCTCGCACCGTTCTCGCCGGCGCTGCTGATTCTGCCCTTCCCCGGCCTCTTCCGCTTCACCTGCTATTACTACCGCGGCGCCTACTACAAGGCGTTCTGGGCGGATCCGATCTCGTGTACGGTCGGCGAGCCGCGCCACTCCTATTGGGGCGAGAAGACGTTCCCGCTGATCCTGCAGAACATCCATCGCTACTTTGCCTACATCGCATGTCTTTTCCTGCTGGTGCTGGCCTACGACGTCTACGTGGCGCTGTGGTTCCCGAATCCGGCGACCGGACAGACGCAATTCGGCATCGGCGTCGGCACACTGATACTGGCGGTGAACGTCGTGCTGCTCACCAGCTATACGCTGGGCTGTCACTCCATTCGTCACGTGGTCGGGGGCGTGAAGGACGAGGTCTCGAAATCGTCGGTGCGTTCCACTTGCTACAACTGCGCGAGCGCCCTCAACGGACGGCATATGCTCTTCGCCTGGATGAGCCTGTTCTCAGTCGCGCTCTCAGACGTGTACATCCGCTTGTGCTCGATGGGCATCCTGACTGACGTGAGGCTTCTCTAATGGCGACGAGCTACAACACGTTTTCCTACGATGTCCTGGTCGTCGGTGCCGGTGGCGCCGGGCTGCGCGCGGTGATCGAAGCGGCGGACGCCGGCGTCTCAGTCGGCCTGATCTGCAAATCGCTGCTCGGCAAAGCGCACACCGTCATGGCCGAAGGCGGCATGGCGGCGGCGATGGGGCACAACGACGACCGCGATAACTGGAAAGTGCACTTCGCGGATACGATGCGCGGCGGCCAGTACGTCAACAACTGGCGCATGGCTGAATTGCACGCGAAGGAGGCGCCGGATCGCGTGCGCGAACTGGAAGGCTGGGGGGCGGTATTCGATCGCACGCCCGACGGCCGCATCAACCAGCGCAACTTCGGCGGCCACCGTTATCCGCGTCTCGCGCACGTCGGTGACCGCACGGGCCTCGAGCTGATTCGCACGCTGCAGGATCACGCCGTCTACAAGGGCATGACCGTGCACATGGAGCACACGGTCATCGAGTTGATTCTCGACAACGGACGCGCTGCCGGTGTGCTGGCCTACGACCGCGAACGTGGCCGCTTCCACGTCTTTCACGCAAAAGCCATCGTCCTGGCGACCGGCGGCATCGGACGCGCGTTCCGGATCACCAGCAACAGCTGGGAGGGCACTGGCGACGGGCACGCGCTGGCGTATCGGGCTGGCGCCGAACTGATCGACATGGAATTCATCCAGTTCCATCCGACCGGGATGGTCTGGCCACCCAGCGTCAAGGGCATTCTCGTGACCGAGGGCGTCCGTGGTGAAGGTGGCGTGCTGAAGAACAGCGAAGGCCGCCGCTTCATGTTCGATGACATTCCGGACAACTACAAACCGCAGACGGCATCCGATCCGGAAGAGGGCTGGCGCTATACACAAGGCGACAAGAGCGCGCGGCGCCCACCTGAGCTGCTGACGCGCGACCACGTTGCGCGCTGCATCAATCGCGAGGTCAAAGCCGGCCGCGGCTCTCCGCACGGCGGCGTCTATCTCGACATCGCCTGGATCAAAGAGAAGCTCAAGGACTCGGAAGGCCACATCAAGCGCAAGCTGCCGAGCATGTATCACCAGTTCAAGGAGCTCGCCGATCTCGACATCACCAAAGAACCGATGGAAGTCGGTCCGACGACGCACTATGTGATGGGGGGAATTCGTGTGGATGCCGATACGCAGATGTCGACGATTCCCGGCCTGTTTGCCGCGGGTGAGTGCGCATCGGGCATCAACGGCGCCAATCGTCTGGGTGGCAATTCGCTCTCGGATTTGATCGTGTTTGGCAAGCGTGCCGGTGAGTATGCGGCGAAGTTCGCTCGCGAGCACGGACCGGCACATGTGGACGAGGCTGTGGTCCAGAAAGGCATCGCCAATTCACTCGCGCCGTTCGAACGCGGCGACTCCGGCGAGAACCCGTACAAGGTGCAGTCCGATCTGCAGGACACGATGCAGGCGCTCGTGGGTATCGTTCGCACCGAGAGCGAGATGCAGGAGGCGCTGCGTCGCATCCAGCAGTTCAAGGAACGCGCCTCGCGCGTGGGCGTGACCGGACATCGCGAGTATCACGCCGGCTGGCACACAGCGCTCGATCTCCGCAATCTGCTGACAGTCTCTGAAGCCATCGCGCGATCGGCCATCGAGCGGAAGGAAAGCCGCGGTGGCCACTTCCGCGAAGACTATCCGGACAAGATCGCCGAGTTCGGTGCGGTCAATATCATGGTGAAGGAAGGCAAGAACGGCGAGTTGCAGTTGTCGCGCGTGCCGCTTCCGCCCATGCCCGACTATCTGAAGCAAGTTATCGAGGAGCAGAAATCTTGAACGCCCAACTGCCAACTCCCAACGACCAACCATTTCCAACTCCCAACTCCCAAGTTGGGGCTTGTTGGCAGTTGGGAATTGGGGAGTGGGAGTGGTTGGCTGTTGGGGATTGGGCATTGGGAGTTTGTCCAGAGGAGACTTCGAGGTCATGAGTACGGCAACGTTCAAGATCTGGCGCACGCATCCGGAAGGCGACGGCACGTTCCAGACGTTCCACACCGAGGTGACCGACGGCATGGTCGT
>DASUGO010000138.1:0-7748 GCA_036273975.1 Candidatus Krumholzibacteriia bacterium | reverse complement strand
GATGACCCGCGGCTTCCCGCCGCTGAACACCACGCGCGCGCCCTTCGAGCTGGGCTGGAGCCCGGAGGCATCCAGCATCGCACCGGACTTCGCGAGTTCCTCATTATACGTGGTCATGTCCGACAGCAATTTCTCGTCGGGCATCACGCCGGCCTCGGACTGTTCATCCGCTTTCACGATCATCATGAATCGCATCGTGCGTCCTCCCTCGGGTGGTGGTTCCGGAAATCCAGGGCGGGCGGTCCTTCCGCCCTCCGTTCCCGCTCTCATCCGGACGACGAACGGGCCTCCCGGAAATCGACACGCGGGGCAAAAAATTTCGGGGCGCGGCCGGGGCCGCCGGTTTCACCGGGCGGTCCCACGGGGCTGGCGGCAGGATCATACCCTACCCGGTGCGCTCCGCGCCGCCCCCGCCCCACCGGGCGGGTGGTCATCCGCGCCAGACGGGAGTATAATCATGGCATTCCCGCCGACCAGGAGGTGGACCATGCGCCACTGGATTTTAAGGCGGGCCGCTCTGCCGCTGTTGGCCCTGCTGCTCGCCACCGCAAACGTTTCTCGCGTCGCCGCCCAGACCTGCGAAGAAGGCTCGCCCGCGGCGTACATCAATCTGCAGGAAAACGAGCCGACCTTCGCGTGCCAGCTTCCCTTTCCGGTCGGTGTCGTGACGGTCAACGTCATCGTGCGCGCGATCCCGTTCCAGAAGATCCGCTTCAAACTCGTGGACCCGCCGCTCGGCACCGTTGTCGGTGAGACCTGGAACGGCACCACGTCGGGCGATCGCGTCAACGGCATCGAGATCGACATGGGCGGTTGTACCGGCCAGGAATTGATCCTGGTGGGCACGCTGACCATCATTCAGCCCGGCGACACCGCGCCGTGCACGTTCTGGAACCCGTTCGATTGCGAGGTGCAGGACTGCACCGGCGACTGGCGCCCCGCGGTCGCGGTGCCGCACGAGGTGAGCGATGGGTATTGCGAGGAGTGCTGCTTCCAGTGCTGCTACTACGCACTCGCGGCGTACGACATGTACCCGCCCAACGGTGCCACCGCGGTGGCGCTGGACGTTGTGCTGTCGTGGGACGGGACGCACGACAGTTGCAACGTGCGTATCAGCGCCAGTCCGGATTGCGGCAGCGGCACCACGTACCCGGTGTCGTGCAACGATCAGACCTTTGCGCCCGATTTCCTCGAGCCGAACACCACATACTACTGGCAGCCCTCGTGGAGCTCGATACCCGACGGATGCTCCGACCTGAACAGCGGCTACGGACCGCTGTACTCGTTCACGACCCAGGGACCCAACGCCACGCTGCCCACGACATGGGGCCACGTGAAGTCACTGTACCGCTGACGGCGCAACGTTCGCTTGGCAGGCCGCGGCGTCACGGCAACTCGTGCGACAGTTGCCGGCTGAACTCCTTGAATTCGTCCGCCCTGCCTTCCGATCGGCACCAGCGCCTGATCGCGTCGACGTCCACGTCAGCGCGCATTTCCGTTGCCACGGCCACGGCCTGGTCGAGCGAGCCGCGGTCATTCCAGAACAGGAATCCCGCCAGCCGATCGCGCACCGAATCCGTGGGCGTGATGATGTGGAGCAGCATGTCGCCGTCGTGGAGCGTGTCCCACTCTTGAATCAGCTTGCCGCCCACCGCCAGCGGTCCCTGCGGGAACTCAACAATGAGATCGTTGTGGGGGTGCTCGTAGTGCCCCCCCGCGTCACGATAACCGAGAGCGGTCAGGACCGCTCCGGGTGCGGCCTCGGTACTCGAAAACGTCACAATGAAGTCGATGTCGCGCGACTGGTACGCCCGCGGTGCATACACCGTGGCCGCGCTCCCACCTGTCAGCACGGCCTCGGTGCCGTCCTTGCCCAGGGCCGTGCACACCACGAACGCAACGTCCCGCAGGCTCGTGCCGCGCACGATCTTCACAACGGCTTACCCGCACGACGCGGGCGCGAACGTCGGCTGGACGCGATCGCGCGAAGCTCCGGCTCCGCTTCCGCGAGCCGAAGCAGGACCGCCTTGAGTTCCTTGCAGGCAAAGTAGCGCGGGTCCAGGGAGACGATGCGTGCCCTGCCCGAGATTCGCGACGCCAGGACCCCCTCGCGATCGAGGGCCGACACGATATTCTGGACCGAGTAGAGCGGTGCGCCCAGCAGACGCGCGAGTTCGGCCGGGAACGTCTCCCCCAGGAGGGCGATCGTGACCAGGACCTCGGTGCGCCGCCGGCTGCCGAAGAGGCGGGATTGGGTGGTCGTCGTCATGTAATCATATTACCAATAAATATTGGTATGTCAACCAACAATTATTGGTGCCGCTGCGGCGGCAAAAAACTGGCCATTCCACCGAACGCGAGTACCAAGGAGTCGATGCACCGCTGAGGGCTCGAAGGCAATTCCGGTGCGTGTACTTCTACCGCGTCAGCGCCAACGACAGCACGGGGACCAACAAGATGGTGATCACGCGCTGGACGACGTGCGCAGGGTGGCGCGCAGAACTGCATAACCGAGCAGGCCGGAGACCAGCGTCCCCATGAGGATGCCGAGCCGTTCCAGGCCCAGGTAGGCGCCATCGCCCTGCTCGAAGGCCAGCGATGCGATGAACAGACTCATCGTGAAGCCGATGCCGCACAGCAGCGCGGCGCCGTGCAGCTTGCGCCAGCCCACCGCCTCCGGCAGCGACGCGAGCCGCAGCCGGACGGCCAGCCAGCACAGCGCCAGAATCCCGACCTGCTTGCCAACGAACAATCCGGTGACGATGCCGAGCGGCACGGGGTGCAGGATGTCGGCCACCGACAGCCCCAGCACCGGCACGCCGGCGTTGGCAAACGCAAACACGGGCAGCACACCGAACGCGACCCACGGATGCAACGCGTGTTCGAGCTGATGCAGGAGCGGCTTGGCCGCTGGCTCGGTGGTGTCGCGCGTTGACGCTCGCAGCGGGATGAACATGGCCAGCACCACGCCGGCGAGTGTGGCGTGCACGCCCGACTTCAGCACCGCCACCCACAGCGCAATCCCGATGAGCACATAGGCCGCGGGCCGCCGCACCCCCATCCGGTTTAGCGCAACCAGCGCTAGGATGAAAAGTCCCGCGATCCCCAGCGACAACGTCGACAACCTGGCAGTGTAGAACAGCGCAATCACGATGATCGCACCCAGGTCGTCGAAGATCGCAACGCTGAGCAGAAATGCCTTGAGCGCGGTCGGAACGCGCTTGCCCAACAGCGAGAGTACGCCCAGCGCAAACGCAATGTCGGTCGCGGTCGGGATCGCCCAGCCACGCATGGCCGCGGCATCACCCTGGTTGAACAGCGCGTAGAACGCCGCCGGCGCAAGCATGCCGCCCGCGGCGGCAAACGCGGGCAGACTGGCCTGGCGGATGCTCGACAGATGCCCCTCAACCACCTCGCGCTTGAGCTCCATGCCGACGAGGAAGAAGAACACCGCCATCAGCCCGTCGTTGATCCACAACAACAGCGGCTTGGCGATCTCGAAACTTCCCACGCGGATTTCGAGCGGGAGATTCAGCAGCGCGGCGTAGTACCCCGCGAGCGGCGAGTTGGCCACGATGAGCGCGAGCGCAGCGGTCGCCATGAGCACGAGCCCGCCGGCCGCTTCCAGACGGAAGAACTCCTGCAGCGGCTTCAACATCCGGTCGAATTGGTGATCTGAATTCGTCGTCATCCGTCGATCGGGAACTCCCACCCGGTGGGAGTGAATGTAAGAAATTCTGCGTGACAGCGCACGGTGGATTGATCAGTTCCGAGGGCCAAACTCGCGCTGGATGAAAGTCAGGCGGGCGGCATGAAAGACGGTGTGACCGGCATGGCCTCTAACCGGCACTCCCGCGGCGGCGTCCCTTTACGGCGCGCAGGAACGGATGCAACAACCGCCCCACCAGGGTCGCGGGAAACTCCTCGTCACCCATGAAGCCGAGGCGGCGCGGCTGCTGCTCGGGTGCCTGCTCCGGTGACGGCCAGTACACCGTGCCGAAGAGCCAGTCCCACACACTCAGACAGATGGCAAAGTTGACGCCGTAACGATGGTCGGCCGGCCACTCGCGGTCGTGGTGCCAGACGTGCATGCGCGGCGAGTTGAACAGGTAGCGCAGCGGTCCCCAGGAGATGTAGAGGTTGCTGTGATTCAGATGACCGATCAACGTGCCCACCACCGCGATCACGAGAATGACGCGACCATCGACACCCAGAATAATGAGCGGCAGATACGTGAGGCTCTGATAGACGACAATCTCCATCCAGTGGAAACGGAAGTTGCCGATCCAGTCGAGTTCTTCGATGGTGTGGTGAACCTTGTGGAACTCCCACAGCCACGGCACCCGATGCAACAGATTGTGAATGGCCCACTCCAGAAAGTCCTTCAGGACAAAAAACACCACAAACTGCAAGACCAGCGGCTGCCCGGCAATCAGGTTGAGCGCCTTCGCATGGCTGATGGCCGGAACCGCCCACGAGAACACGAACGCCGCCGCGGTGGCCACCAGCAGACCGGCGTAATGTCCGTTGAAGAAGAGCCAGAACAGATCCTGCCCGAACTGCCGCCGCACCAGCTTCTGCTGCTTGCGCCACGGCCAGATGCGTTCCAGGATCAGGCACAGCGCCGAGACGACCAGCAGCCAGAAGAAGTACCCGCGCGTATCCCAGAGGATGTGCAGCATCGCACTACGAGCTGCAGTCGTCCTCGGTCTGCACGGGCGGACATTTGACGTTCCCGTAGGAACAGAACACGCAGCAGTCGCCCTTCAAAGGCCGGAGCATTGTTCCACACCCCTTGCACTCATAGAAGGCAACGCACGCGTTGGTGGGCATTTCTTCTTCCGCCGTGAATCGACATTCCGGACATGTAATGACAGAGCGCAGGACGGGTTCCATTGAAAACTCCTCCGGATGTCCATGGTAATGCCACCTCCCCGGCACAACAAGCCGAACGCCGCCGAAATCCCTGGCCGGGCCCCAGCGCGCGTTCAAACCCCTGGAACGCGTCCGCCTTGCCCTCAGCCCGACACCACGGACGGACGGGCACGCGGCTGATGATTGGTGATTTCTGGCGGCGTATTCTGGTGTGGAACGCAATTCCAACCAGCAACTACCAGCCCGCGGACGTCGTGATTGGCGCGCCGGACTCCGTGACCGTGGGCGACGTCACCGCGTGGGGACTCCCGTCGGATGGAACCAACCTGTACGTGGCGGAGACCGACGGCCGCCGCGTGCTGATCTACCGCCCCATTCCCACCGCGAACGGCGCCCTGCCGTCGGGGGTGCTGGGCCAGTCGGACCTCGCGCACTTCGCCTACAACGACGACAACCAGGACGGCACCGCCGACGCCACGCCCTCGCGGCGCACCTTCGGTTATCCCTCATCGGTGACGATCATCGGCCGCAAGCTCTACGTGACCGACGAGGGCAACAACCGCATCATGGTTTTCAACAGCAAGTAGGTGTTGCCTGCGTCATGGGGGTATCCCGGGCCATTGAACCGCGGATATCGATGGTGATAATATTCCCCCCACTGGAGGCCGCTTATGAATCGCACGCTCGCGCTCGCGTTGTGTTCTGCTGTTGCTCTGTCCCTTCCCGTCACCAGTTCCGCACAGTGGTCCGGCAACGGCGTGGCCGCTTCCACCGCGATCGGTGACCAGTACACGCCCACCGCAATCTCCGATGGTGCCGGCGGCATCTTTGTCGCGTGGGCCGACAGCCGTAATGCAGACCTGGATATCTACGCGCAACACGTCAACGCGAACGGCGTGGTGCAGTGGACGTCCAACGGCATCGTGATCCGTTCCGCGCCCAAGACCCAGTCCGACCCGCGTATCATCAGCGACGGGGCCGGCGGCGCGATCATCGCGTGGGTGGAGCAACGCAACAACAACACGCTGGACATCTACGCGCAGCGCATCGACAGCGCGGGCCTGATCCAGTGGACCAGTACCGGCGTCGTCGTGACCAGCGCGAGCAACGACCAGTACAACCCCAACATGACGGCGGACGGCCTGGGCGGTGCGGTCATCACCTGGGAAGATGCGCGCGGAGGCAACCCCAGCGATGCGGACGTCTACACGCAACGGCTCAGCAGCGCGGGCGCGCCACTGTGGACGGCGGATGGCGTCGCGATATCAACCGCGGCAAACGCACAGACGTACCCGACCATCACCACCGACGGGAGCGGCGGTGCGATCATCGCATGGGCGGACTCGCGCAACGGAATCGACCTCGGCGTCTACGCGCAACGGATCGACGCGACCGGCGCCGTGCAGTGGACCGCGGGCGGCGCTGCGATTTCCGCGACGACGGGCGACCAGAACTCGCCGTCGCTTACGGCCGACGGCGCGGGCGGCGCGTTCATCAACTGGACCGACAGCCGCAGCGGTGCGATCGACATCTACGGGCAGCGCGTGAACTCCACCGGCGTGGTCCAGTGGACCGCCAACGGCGTGCCCATCTGCACGGCCGCGTACGGCCAGTACGACCCGCGGGTCATCGCGGACGGGTCCGGCGGATTCTTCGTGACGTGGATCGACGAGCGCAACACCGGCACCAGCGACAGTGACGTGTTCGTGCAGCGCGTGAATTCGTCCGGCGCCGCACAGTGGATCACCGACGGCGTCGCGCTGAACACCGCGAGCGGCAGCTCCGTGCAGGCCCGGATCATCCTTGATGGGGCTGGCGGTGCGGTGGTCGCGTGGGCGGATACGCGCGGCGGCGGGCTCAACTACGACATCTACGCGCAGCGCGTCAACGCGGCGGGCGTCGTGCAGTGGACCGCGGACGGCGCCGCGCTGTGCACGGCCACGAACGGCCAGCTCGCCCCGGCCATCGTGCCGGACGGATTCGGCGGCGCGGTCGTGGCGTGGCAGGACCTGCGCAGCAACACGACGAACGACATCTACGCCAACCGCGTCAGCCCGGGCGGGGCCATCCCGACCGGCGCCGGGCGCACGCCGGCGGCCGCAGCCGCACTGATCGCCGGCAACGGGTATCCCAATCCGTTTTCGAGCGGGACTGCGATCGACGTGAACCTGCGCGAGGATGCCCATGTAAGCATGGAGGTCTTCGACGCGGCCGGTCACCGCGTGCGGGTGATTGATGTGGGCCGCATCGCGGCGGGCGCGGCGCGACTCGACTTCGACGGTCGCGACGCGAGGGCGCGCGTACTGCCGAGTGGCGTGTACTTCTGCCGCATCCACGCGGGCAACGACACGGTCACGCGCAAACTGGTCATCCAACGGTAGCCGTCATTGCCCCAGGATTTCGCGGAAGCGTGTCTCCTGCCGGCGGTAGTAGTCGTTGGCGGGATCCAGCTCGATGCACCGCTCGATCAACTCGAGCGCCTCGGCGGTCTCGCCGCGCAGATGGACCAGTTCCGCGAGCGTGTCTGTGATCATCGCCAGATGCGCGGGCGGGCCGTCCATGGCGGCGCCCTCGCGTGCGACTTCCTCGGCCTCGGCCAGGCACACGCGATGCTCAAAGCAGTACCACGCGTACAGGTTCATGGACCATGGACCCGGCTGGAACTTGATTTGCTCGCGTTTGGCGCGCGCCGCGGTCGCGTAGTCTTTCTGCACGTAATGCGCGTAGTCGAATCTCAGGCCGGCGTCCCGCTCCAGATCTCCGGACTGCCGCGCCTCATCGACGGCGCGTTCGAGGTAGGGATGCCGCAGCGAGTCGTCTTTGGCACGGACGGCAACCTGCATCATCAGATTGTAGAGCCGGTACCAGTAGCG
>DASUGO010000137.1:0-2825 GCA_036273975.1 Candidatus Krumholzibacteriia bacterium | reverse complement strand
GGCCACCGCGACCACGACCATCGCCGTGCCATAGCAGACCCAGCCCAGACCGGCACTCCCCAGCGCCGCCAGTACACGGAATCGCGACGCGAGCGCGAATTCCGGCTTGCGGCGGCGGCGCTGCAACAGGTTCAACGGCCGGACCCACACGCCGCTGGCCACCAGAATCGTCCCCACCACCGTGAGCACAATCAAAACGTTCGCCATTCCCGGCTTCACCACACTGCCCAGCAGCGGACTCGCGATCAGGGCACCCGCGGCGATCAGGATCAGGTGATGGACGGTGAATCCCATCGTCGCCTGCACGACGGAAATTCGCAACCACCCCGCGAGCCCGATGTTGCCGGCCACGTAGACCACGCGCCCCGGAACGTATTTCCCGATCTGCGAGGCCAGGTAGACGTTCACCGCGGGCACCGCCGCCACATCGGTTCCGCCCACCCGCAGGCTGTTGTAGTAGCACAGGCCGATCAGCACGCAGAACAAAAACGCCAGCGCGATCGCGGCGCCGAGTGCGAGCGGCGAGGCGTGCGCGAGGTCGGCCGATAGATCGGACCAGCTGGCCATCGTCCGCCGGCCGAACCACACCAGAATGCCAACGGACATCGCGACGGCGACCGTCATCGAAATGCGCGAGCGGGTCTTGGAGCGGGGACGGGCTGTCACGGATGCATACTGCCGGGGGTGTGGGTTGAAAAAAAGGCCACAAGAAGTCTCGCAAATGATTTTACATCAAAAGAATGCATCCTTTCAAGCGGATGCCCGTCTGGTGGGACCGTGGACGCGGCCCGATTCCAGGCACGGTCGAGCCCGAGGCTACATGAAGTGGGAGATAACGAGCTTCTGGAGCGCGTAGGCAAGGATGATGCAGGCCGGGAGCGTGAATACCCAGGCGGCCACGATCTTCCCCGCCACTCCCCATCGCACCGCCGACAGGCGCCGCGTCGCACCAACGCCCATGATCGTCGACGTGATTACGTGCGTCGTGCTGACCGGAAGGCCGACGTGGCTCGCGCTCAGGATGACCGCCGTCGCGGCCGTCTCGGCGGCGAATCCGTGCACGGGTTCGAGCCGGAGCATGCGCACCCCGATGGTGCGGATGACCTTCCACCCGCCCATCGCGGTGCCGAGTCCCATCGCAATCGCGCATACCAGAACCACCCAGCGCGGCACGTCGACCGTCGGGATGTATCCGCCGCTGAACAGCGACAGGGTGATGATGCCCATCACCTTCTGCGCGTCGTTGGACCCGTGGCTGAAGGCCATGAACGCGCTGGACACGATCTGCAACTTGCCGAAGCGGCGGTTGAGTGTGCCGGGTGAGGTCCGCCCGAAGAAGTGCAGAATGATCTTCATGAACAGGAAGCCCATCGCCAGACCGATGACCGGCGAAATCAGGAGCGCGGAAAAGATTTTCTGCAGACCCGCCGCGTTGAGCACGCCCCAGCCCGCGTAGGCGCCGGCGGAACCCATGAGACTGCCGATCAGTGCGTGCGACGCGCTCACGGGGAGGCCGACCCATGTCATCGCCCCGTTCCAGAGGAAGCCCGCCAGCAGGGCGCTGACCACGACCGCTTCGGATATGGCACCCGGGTCGACGACGCCCTTGCCGATGGTCTTCGCGACCGCGGTGGAAAATAGCGCGCCCAGGATGTTCATCGAGGCCGCCATCAACACGGCCCACTGCGGCGACAGCACGCGCGTGGAGACAACGGTGGCGATGGCATTGGCCGAATCGTTCCAGCCATTGCTGATGTCAAAGAGGATCGCGATAACGATGGTTACGGCGACGATTTCAAGCATGCTTCAGAACGACGGACTCGATGGTGTTGGCAACGTCCTCGCACTTGTCGGTGGCAATCTCCAGATGCTCGAGAATCTCTTTCCACTTGATGATCAGGATGGGATCCGTCTCTTTGGTAAAGAGGGCCGCGATCTCATCGCGGAATATCTGGTCCGCCTCGTTTTCGAGCCGGTTGATCTCGATGCAACTCTCCATGCACGCCGCGTACTTCTTGCGCCGCAATTCCTGGATCGCCCGGTGCACAACGATGGTGTTCTGCTTGAGAGACCGCGCCAGCGTCGCGGCGCCGGGACGCGCCGACGGCACACCAAACAGCGCCACGCGGTCGCCGGCCGCCCAGATGAAGTCGAGCACATCGTCCAGTGACGACGCCAGCGCATGGATGTCTTCGCGATCGATCGGGGTGACAAACGTCTGCCCCAGATGCTTCATGGTTTCGTGGGTAAGATCGTCGTTGTCGTGTTCGATGTCGTGAATGCGGGCGACCTTCTCGTCGATCTTGTCGAAGGACTCGAACAACTCGACGAGAATCGTCGAGGCATCAATGATATTGCGCCCGGCTTTTTCGAATCCTGCGAAAAAGTCGACATCCTTGGGAAAGAACCGGATGGCCATTAGACCGAACCTCCTGGCACCGGTGTGATGGGGGAGATAACAAGACCGGGCCGCATTATAGCGGCCCGGTCTTTCACTGCGCAACCCGCTACTTGAGCAGGATCGCCTTGCGCACGAAGTTGCGCTCGGCGGTGGTCATCCGGATCAGGTAGACCCCGGACGCGGCCGGCACGCCGCGGGCATCGCGCCCATCCCACGTGACCCGCTGCACGCCGCCCGGGCGCGGCTCGTCGACGAGCGTCGCCACCCGTGCGCCGGTAACGCTGAAGATATCGATCCGCACGTGCTGCCGGGAGGCGAGCGCATAGCGGATCGTGGTCGCGGGGTTGAACGGGTTGGGATAGGCCGGGAACAGCTCGGTCCGGACGACCGGTCCGTCACCGGCGCCAGTGGGCACCACGTCGAC
>DASUGO010000136.1:0-7992 GCA_036273975.1 Candidatus Krumholzibacteriia bacterium | reverse complement strand
GGCAAGGATGATCCCGCCGCCATTTCCACCGACCCGGTGAATCCGGCGCAGGTCAACCAGTTCGTCAATTCGCTCCCCGACTGGGTTCCCCCGTCGGACGTCGAGGATCCCCCGGTGGATCTCGGCGACGCGGAGAACTTCGAGGACAGTCAGTATTATCGCTGCTCGGCGGTCGAGTACGACCTCAAGCGCAACTTCGAGGACATCATCGCGGTCGGCGCCAACGCCACCGCCTTGAAGCCCGGCATGATGGTGCAGGGCAACGGTGTGAAGGGCGGTTCGCTTTCGACCATCGGGTTGAAGCGGTCCCCGCTCTCGCTCTCCATCAACCTCGCGCTCGACGACCCGTCGCGCGACGTGACCAACCCGAACAGCTCCACCATCCAGGATGCCATCGCGTCGCTGCAGCGCGCGGCGGACGATCGCCTCGGCAACCTCGACGTGGTTCCCGCGCAGATCAACTTCAAGGTGGAGTCGGCCTACTCGCTCGAGCAGGCCATGCTTTCGGCGGGACTCAGCATCAAGTACAACGCGCTGCTCGCGAGCGGCTCGGTGGGTGGTTCGCTCAAGCAATCGTCATCGGTGAAGCGGCGGACCGTGCTCGTCAAGCTGATGCAGCCGATGTACACCATCTCATTCGCCGATGACGAAAAGGCCGAGCCGGCCGACTTCTTTTCCCCGGACCTGCTCGAGGCGGACTTCGACCGCCAGCGCGAACTCGGCACGATGGGGCCCGGCAACCTCCCCTGCTACGTGCAGTCGGTGACCTACGGGCGCATGGTGGTCTACTCGATGAGCACCACGGAAGCGACCACCGACGAACAGTACAAGCTTGCGGTGCAGGCCTCGTACGGCGCGTGGTCGGGCAGCGGCACGATCAACAGCACGCAGCGGGCGCTGGTGCAGAACTCGACCGTCGAGGTGCAGGTGTTCGGCGGCACGCAGGGCGCCGGGCTGGACGCCATCAAGCAGGCGCTCAAGAACGGTGACTTCAGCGCGTTCCTTCAGGCGGCGCCGGCCACCACCGCGGTACCGCTGTCGTACCGCATCAACGACCTCAAGAACCGCCAGCCCGCCATCGTCGGCGACGCCACCAAGTTCACCGTCAACCAGTGCGAGCCGGTGAACGACCTCAAGTTCACGGTATCGCTGGACAGCGTGACCGTGGTTGCGGGCTGCGTCGCGGAGACGGGCTTCGACATCGAGTGCTTCGTGAGCACGTACAACCCGACCCACAGCAACGTGCTGATTCACGTCACGCCGCCAACCTACTCGTTCCCCAAGGACACGCTGCCGTCGCTGCACGGCGAGACGATCTTCACCGTCACGGCATCGCAGGCAACACGCCTGGAGGTATACAGCGGCGTGGGATCGACTTCCGGCACCGGCCTGCAGGGCTGGAGCAAGACGACGACGTTCTACTTCCCGTTCGATTTCGACGAGAACCCGTACCACTTCACACAACTCGACACGACCAGCGACACACTGTTCCGCAACTGCACCGTCGAGCTGCACTTCACGATCAAACGGGAATTGCCCTGACGGGTGGCTCGCTGAGAAGCGGCTCCCCAGTGGAAGCGCCGGCCACGGACCTCGGCCGGCGCTTTCGTTTGGGCTATCGAAGCAGGATCAATTTCTGGACACGGCTTCCGGCGGGCGTCTGCAGACGCGCAAAGTAGATGCCCGAACCCACCGGCACGTCGCGCGCATCGGTCCCACGCCACCCCAGCGAGTGCTCGCCCGCCACCTGATCCCCGTCGACGAGCGTGGTTACGAGCGCGCCGCGCGTGTCGTAGATGCGCAACACCACACGCCCCGGCGACGGTACCTTGTAGCGAATACTCGTTTGAGGATTGAACGGGTTCGGTACCGCGATCAACGACAACCCGACGGCAGCCGGCATGGCTTCACCCGGCCCAGCGACACGCGTCGGTGCGCTCTCGTTTTCGGCATCGTCGAGCGCCGTCACAAAGTAGTACGCGTGCGGCGTGTCCGTGATGTTGAGGCTCGTCCGCCGCGTGCTGGCCAACACCACCGCCGCGGCAAGATCATCCGCCGGAGATCCGTAGACGCGGAACATCGCCGCTCCGGATGGGGCATCCCAGGCCAGCAGGGTTCCCGCCAGCGCGAGGTTGGCTGGCGGCGACGGCGCCAGATTGTCGAGCGAGTACCCGCTGTCGATCGCCGAATCGAAGAACGTTGCCGGATTGCCGGTAATCGCGCGCACCACCAGTGCGGAAAACTGATCCGGATTGGCGGGAGTGCGATCGGCGAACGTCGGGACGAGCAGCCGATAGGTGCCCTGCCCGTGCGCCGGGACCGACGCCACCGTCTGCCATACCGGCGGGACGGCCGGCGGTTCTTCGCGAACGCGCACGTCGTAGCGGAGCACCGGTAGCGGCGCGCCGGCCGCGTCCTGCCCCGACCGCTCGAAACTCACGTTGACCCGGCCGCCCTGGTCGTTGCCAACATCGACAATCGACCGGATCGCGGGCGCGTCACCCAGCAAGGGGGGCGCGGCACCGTAGCGCGCAACGAAGATGTCCGTCGATCCCGCCGACGTCACGATGCCCGTTCCGATATCCAGCTGGCTCCCCACCGTACCCGTCACCACATAGCCCTGTGCCGGCGGTATCAGCGCCACCGCGGTCGCGCTGCTGGAATTGTAGGGCTGACCGTACGTAAGCACCGACCGCAACGACCCATCAAAGTTGTAGTGCGCGACGTAGAACAGCGTTCGGATAGTCGAACGCTCCTGTCCGCCAAAGTCGACCGTGCCCTTGAAACTTCCGACGATCATGAAGTCCGACGGGCCAACCGCAATCCCGGTCCCATCCACCGTTCCCGCGTGATAGTCGGCGTAGTGTTCGGTTCCATCGGTCCCGAAACTGGCGGTCACAAAACCCTCGGGCGCCCCGCGCTTGCCGGTCGCAAATATCTGACCGGATGCAGCAACGCCAACCCCGAATATCTCACCCCCGCCGGATAGCTGGCGCCGCCACTCCAGCGACCCGTCCGCGGAATAGCGCCGCAGTGGCGCTGTCTGGGTTGCCGAGGGATACAGCGTCTCGAACCCGCCCACCATCACCGCACCGGTCGCGTCCACCGCGATCGCGCGTGCCCAGTCGTTCCAGTTGCTCCCCCACGTGTGCGACCAGACGTAGTTGCCATCGGCATCCAGCTTGAGGTCGAAGCCATCGGGTTCGTTCCCCGTCGGGTTGGAGGTCGATGCCGGTCCGCCGCCAAAATCAATGGTCCCGCGAAAATCTCCGGCGAGATGGATCGAACCATCCGGCCCCACCGCCACACCAAAGACATTATCTTCACGACTGCCACCAAAGCTGCGCGCCCACCTCACGATGCCGTCCTCGTCGTACTTGATCACAAAGATGTCGGCGGAGCCCGTGGAGCGCACCGGTCCCCCGCCCAGGTCCACCTCGCCGCGAAACTCGCCGACGACGATCACGTTTCCGTCCGCGTCGAGCGCCACTCCGGTGGCCCAGTCGCTGAACTCGCCGCCAATCGTGCGAACCCGGCGCAGTGCCCCGCGGGGATCGATGGACATGACGAACCCGTCGTAGCCAACCGGACCCGATACCACGGTGCCGTCGAAATCGACGCCGCCATACTTGGCGTTGATCCGGCCGGCGACGAACACGTTGCCGGATGCGTCCACCGCCGTCGAGTATCCGCTGTCGTCCACAATGCCGCCGCCCCGGATCAGCCAGCGCGGCGTGTCCGATGCAATCTGCGCACGCGCGGCGGATGTCACACATGCCAGGACGGTCACCAGCGCGCAGAACACCGCGACGTGGCGCGCGACGATGCGGGGAATGTTGCGTTGCGTCATTTCAGCAACACCACCTTATGGGTCTTCGTCTCGCCGCCGAGATCGAAGCGCACAAAATACACGCCCGTGCCAACCGGCCGGTTCCCGGCGTCCCGCCCGTCCCAATCGACTTCGTATGAACCTGGCGCCAGGTGCGCGTTCACCAGCATCGTGACTTCGGCGCCACGCGCGTCGAACACACGCACGTAGACACGGCCTTCGGTGGCCAGTTCGTAGCGAATCGTCGTCGACGGGTTGAACGGATTCGGATACGCCGATATCGAAAACACGTAGGTAGGCGTTGGCGGCTCTTCCCAGAAGACCTGCCTTGCCACGGGGACGCTCTCGTTACCGGCGATGTCGACGGCGACAATGAAGTAGGTCGGATAGTGCGCGTCGGACACGTCAAACGACGCATCGGTGGGGGTGCCGAGCTTCACATGCGAGTCATCGAACGTTTCCGAGTCACTGCCGTAGACGGTGTAGTGAGCGAAATCACGCACGGTGAAGTTGAGCCAGGAAAGCACACCGGACGTAAAGACAACATTGGACACCGACGGCGGCGCAACGTTGTCTCGGACGCGTGCGGCGGGACTCTTGTTCCCGTTCCCGTCGACCGCGGTTGCGTAGTAGTAGGTGTAGTACTTCTCGTCGACGGAGTATTCCGTCGCCTGGGTGGTTCCCAGCAGAACCGCACTCGCGTCGAACACATCGGAGAACGATCCGCACACCTGGTAGTGATCGAGGTCGTGGGCCGTGGACGCCTGCCAGCTGATCTTGTAGGGCGCATACACGAGTCCGGTCAACACGCCCGGCGCGATGGCGTCGTCGGGGCCGGACACCAGCGCGGCAGCGCTGGCATTCGCCGCTTTGTCGGACGCGGTGACCAGGTAGTGCCCGGCCGGTGAGGCGCCGACGTCCAGCGTGGTCTGCGTCGTGGTCCCTATCAACACCGCGGATCCGTCCAGCGTTTCGACAGGTGACCCGTACACGGAAAAATGGTCGAAGTCCGGCGTGGGCGTTTCAGACCACGTCAACACCCCCGCATCCCAGGCAAGGTTGACCGGCATCGCGGGCGCCACGTTGTCCTCCGCGCGGGCCGGCACGCTGCTGTTTTCGCTGAGATCGACACTCGTCACATAATAGTAGTGATAGAATGCGCTACTGATGTCGAACGACGCGCCCGTCGTGCTCCCCAGCAGGGTGGCCGTGCCATCCAGCACATCGGCCGTCGATCCAAACACGTCGCAACGGCTGAAGTCCACGTCGGACGGTAACGTCCACGTGAGAAATCCTGGCTGCCAGACAAGATTGCCCGGTGACGCCGGCGGCGTCCCGTCGACCACACCGGGCACCGATACGGCCGGGCCCTCGTTGCCGGAAAAATCCGTGGCCGTCACCAGGAAATACGCCCCACCGGTCGCGGCCATGTCGAACGTCGTCTGCGCGGTGGTCCCGACGCGCATGGCTTGCGGCCCCATGACCGGCGACGTCGACACGTACGTCGTGTAGTAGTTGAGATCGGCGTCGCCGGACGCGTTCCAGCTCAGCTTCGTACCGATCAGCATCAGACCGGATGGCGCCGCCGGCGCCAGGTTGTCCACCGAATATCCGCTCGCGGGCGCGAATTCCCAGAACGTCAGCGGATCGTCCGTCGCGGCGCGGATCAGATACGTGGAGAGGTGTTGGCCGCTGGTGATCGTGGAATCGGCGAGCGTCGACGCGCGCGCCACGTAGGACGCCGCTCCGGTGGCCGGCTCGGCCTGCAGGAATATCCACTCGCTCGACGGTATCCGCGAGCGGGGGACACCAACCGGATCGATCTCACCCGCGGCACCCGACGGCAGCGGATCGTTGTGCAGAAACACCTCGTACTGGACGACGGGCCGGGGCGCGCCGGAAAAATCGTAGGTGGCGGCGGGAAACGTCACTTCCACCGCGCGGCCCTGGTCATTCGGAACATCGACAACCGACGTCACGGCCAACTCGCTCCCGTGCAACAGTGTCGTGACAAAAATATCGTCGAACCCGTTGCTGGTAAGCATCCCGTCACCGAAATCGATACTCCCTGCGAAGGTTCCGGCCATCACGAATTCGCCCGCGTCGCCAGCGCCGATGAACGCGGCAGCCTGGCTGCCGGCGCTTGCGAAGGAACGCTGGGCGCGATACGCGCCGTCCGGCGCCAGCTCGAGCACAAAAACGTCCGCTCCGTCCGCGACCAGCGGCCCGCCGCCCGCGTCGAGTGTGCCCGTGAATTTTCCGACAACCACGCTGTTGCCCGTTGCATCAAACGCAATCGACTCAGGAATTACCCCGGCACTCTTGACCTGCCGATCCGCGAGCACCGTACCCTGCGGATCGTACTTGGTGATGAGCATACAGCACGAACCCTGGTAACCAACCATGGTGGGATTGCCGCCCGGATCGAGTTCGACATCCCGGATGGATGTATTTGCCCCCCAGCTGCGCACCCACTGCTCGCCTCCGGTCGCGTCGTACTTGTACAGTCTCGCGTAGTACAGCGCATAATTTCCTTCCGTCCCGCCTCCCACGTAGACGTCGCCGCCCGCATCGATTGCAACTTCGTTGCCGTAGGTGCTGATCGACGCTGATCCGCGGTGCGTACTCCAGATGTGGGCACCGTCCGTATCCAGGCCCACAAGGAACAGGTCGTCCCAGCTCTGGTCGGTAGACGTGATCGGGCCACCGCCGGCATCGATGGTTCCCAGAAAGACTCCGGTCACCACCACGACGCCGTTGCGTACCGCCAGGCCATTGCCGGCATCAGATTCGCTATCGCCCATCCGGAAACTCCAACGGTGATTTCCATCCGCGTCCCAGCTGGCGACAAAAATGTCGAAGCTCCCGGCGCTCGTCAGCGGGCCACCGCCGAGGTCCACCGTTCCTCCAAAGTAGCCGGTTGCGTACACGTTTCCGGCCGCATCCACGGCGACATCGTTGATGCGATCCGACCCCGCGGCGCCGAAGGACCGGCTCCAGCGATACGTCCCATCCGCCGCGCGGCTGGTCACGAACCCGTCGTCGGACCCGGCACTGACCAGTGGCCCGCCCCCCAGGTTCGCCGTGCCGCTGAATGATCCGGCGAGGATCACCCGGCCAGCCGGGTCGCGCGCCGCGGATCGAACCGTCTCCGGCGAGGTTCCACCAATGGAGTAGCTTTCGAACGCGAGGTAGGACTGGGCGTAAACGGTGGAAAGGGAGAAGGCAGCCACCAGTGCGGCAAGTGGCAGCGCGAAGCGTCCCATGCGGATTATCCGCCAGGAAGGTCGCATATGACCTCTATGCGGGGGCGAGTGTTTCAGGTCCTTGGCCCGGGGACGGCCGCTATTCCGGTCGGCGGGTTCATCAACGAGTATACAAATGATGCAACGCGGCGCCAAGCGCATATTTCACCGTCAGCGCATGCCGGCCGCATGTCCGGCCAGCAATTGCCGGGCGGTGGTGAGATCGATCTGCCCGGGTTGCACCAGTGGCGACAATGCAGCGACCGCGTCCTGGAGCAGCTCGCGGGCGCCCGGCGCTTGCCCTTTCTTGATCAGAACTTCAGCCAGTGCAATCTCGGCGCGCGCGGTGTCGGGGTGACCCGGCCGGCGGAACTTCTTCTCGATGCCCAACGCCTCGCGCGCGTATTTCTCGGCGCCCGCGACATCGCCCTGCGCGAGCCGGCAGCGGCACAGTCCGAGCAACGCCCCCGAATCACGCGGCCGCGCCACGCCCCCCTGTTCGAGCGAGCGCATGCGCGCGAGGCTGTCGGAAAACAGCGACTCGGCTTCCGCCACGGCTCCCTCGTGCAGGCGGACATCCGCCAGCGTCATCAGGCCGCCGGCCATCCACATGCCGCGGTCGTCGTGCAGCCGGCGCGATATCGCGACCCCGCGCGACGCCAGGGTGTCGGCCTCGGCGAGGCGCCCCAGCACAACCAGCACCTGCGCGCGGCGCACCATCGCCACCGACATCGGATTCCGATCCACGCCGTTGGCGGAGGAACGCTGGAACACGAGTGACTCGTCCAGTTCCTGGTCGGCTTTGCGGTACTCGCCGCGGTCATACATCAACAACCCGATGTCGTTCATGATATTGGCGAGGACCGGATGTTCCGGACCACTCGTGGCGCGGTGCATGTCGAACGATGCGCGATAATA
>DASUGO010000135.1:0-21381 GCA_036273975.1 Candidatus Krumholzibacteriia bacterium | reverse complement strand
CCAGAAGCTCTACCTCGACCGCAGCTACGACACGGCGTTCGAGGCCGAAGTGATTTCGGCACGAACGCGGGAAGACGGCACCGTCGCGGTGGTGCTCGATCGGACGTTGTTCTACCCCGAATCCGGCGGTCAGTTGCCCGATGGCGGCGTGCTGGGCGGGTTCACGGTGTCCGACGTGCAGGAAGGCGAGTCCGAGTCGGTTGTGCACGCGGTGCACGGCCCGATCGAACCCGGCGCGCGCGTATCCGGTGCGGTCGACTGGTCCCGCCGTTTCGATCACATGCAGCAGCACACCGGGCAGCACGTGTTGTCGCGCGCGTTCATCGCGACCGGCGGTCTGCACACGGTTTCGTTTCACATGGGCATGGAAACCTGCACCATCGACCTCGATGGCTCCGGATTCGATGCCGCGGCGGTGCGGCGTGCCGAGGACCTGGCCAACGGAGTCATCGCCGAGAATCGTCCCATCGACATCACGACGGTGCCGGTGGAGGAACTGGACCAGATCGAGTTGCGGCGCAAGGTCCCGGAGGGCGTGCGCGCGGCGCGCATCGTCTCGGTGCGCGACTTCGATGTGATTCCGTGCTGCGGCACGCACGTGCGCAGCACCGGCGAACTCGGAACGATCAAGGTGTTGAAGAGCGAGCGGGTTCGCCAGACGCAGCGCGTCCACTTCAAGGTGGGGCGGCGCGCGTTCGACGACTACCGCGACAAGCACGACATCGTGGCCGCGCTGGCCAATCAGCTGACGACGGCGCCACCGGATCTTACAGCGAAGGTCGGCCGTCTCGCGGCCGACGCGCAGACGGCGGCCAGACGCGCGAAGACGTTGATCGAGCGGCTCGCCGCCGCGGAGGGTCCGCGCCTCGCCGCCGCCGCGGCGCGCGCAGGCGATATCCGTCTGCTGGTGCACCGCGACCCCGATCCCGCCTACGTGCGCGCGCTCGCCAGCGAGGTGCAGGGTGGGGCGAAGACGGTGGCGATTCTGGGCGCGGATGACGGCACCGTCGTCTGCGTGGCGTCGCGCGATGTCGAACTGGACCTGGCGACCGGCGCGCCGGAGCTGGCGCGCGAACTCGGCGGCTCCGGCGGCGGGCGCGGTGGATTCGTGCAGCTCAAACTTGCCGATGGCACGCACGTGGAGGAATTGATGACAAGGATGGATGCCCATGTTCGCAGCCGCCTGGCGTAGTGCGTTGATCATCGTGGCCGTGCTGGCTTCCGCGGCCGGCGCGGAGACGCCGATGCACCAGCGCAAGCCGGTGCGCCTGTTGTCCACGCTGCACGCGATGTACACGATGTCGCAGGGTGACAGCAAGGTGGGCACCGAGACCATCGACCGCCGCGTCTACGACGACAACCGGGTTGAGCTGACGTCGACGCAGGTGACGACGACGGGGGGTGTGCCGCTGACGCAGGAGTCGAAACTGGAACTCGACGAGGAGTCGTATTTCCCGCGCAAGTTCCGGTCCGAGAAAACCCTGGTGCAGCCCACCGACACGCTGCGTTACGTGTTCACCGTGGACATGTATGCGAACGTCGCCGTGATCGGGAGCGAATCGCGTGGGCGCGGCGACTCCCGGCAGCTGGTGGTTCCGGCCGGCACGGCCATCGTCGAGGTCGGGGCGGTCTACGGCTGGTACGAGATGATGTTCTGGGTCGACACCACCACCGAACAGCGGCAGCGTATCCAGTGGCTCGATCCGCAGGCGGTACGGGTGGAGGCGGGGGAGATCTACAAGACCGGTGAAGAGGAACTTGCCGTGCTTGGGAAGAAAATCAAGGTTGCGGTGTTCAAGGCGGATCGGGAACGGGTGGGCGAGGCGAGGGTGTTCATCGATGGCGAGGGCCGCATTGTCCGCCTCGAGCAGAACATGACGGTCTACCAGTTGACGGAATGGTCCGAGGACCACGGAAAAACGGGAGATAAGCGATGATTCGAATGGGCACACACGCACGCGTTCTGGTTGCGGCCGCCGTCATGGCAGTCGTGGTGGCCGGATGCGGGAAACGCGAATTCCAGTACGACACCAACCTGCTCGCGAACCATTCCTTCGAGGAAGTCGGCGGTGACGGGATCCCGAAGGGCTGGAGCCTGCTGCCTTTCCGTGGTGGCGAGGGGCAGTCGGAGGTTCGGTACGGCGTGGACGACAAGGTCGCTCAGGACGGCACCCATTCCTGGTATTTCCGCGCCGACCCCGGTACGCAGCGCTTCCACGTGCTCGGCCAGGAGGTCGAAGTCGCGGACGACGCCACGCACGTCCGCTTGACGGGGTGGATGCAGCTCGATGGTGTCGAGCTCAACAAGGGGCAGTACGCGCACTGCAACTTCCTGCTCACCTTCTTCGACAAGGACCACCATCGCTTCCAGGAGATGCGCGTGGCCGACAAGCGCACGCACGTGCGCAACGGCGCCCAGTTGTGGACCGAGGAGGACCAGACCTTCCGGCTGCCCAAGGGCACCCGTTACGTGCAGTTTTCGTGCGTGCTCGGCATGAACGGCTCCGTGTGGTTCGATAACGTGTCGCTGTCGGTGCCGAAGCCGACGCCGTGGGAGGAGGCGGCCACGAAGAACTTCGTATTTCACTGGCTGCCCGGGCACCCGATGCCGCAGGGATCGCAGGAATCGCAGCAGCAGATCTTCGATGCGATCGCCGCGCGGCTCGGCGTCGAGAGTGACGTGGTCATTCAATATTATTTCTACCCGGACACCACGACGATCCGCGAGATGCTCAGCCTCAAGGGCTACCAGTACGCCAGCTGGGACGACTACGAGTTTCACTCCATCAACCCCAACGACAACCACGAGGTCGTACACTTCATGACCGACCCGGTCGGCCGTCCCCCGCGGGCCATCGCCGAGGGTACGGTGTTCTGGATCACGCAGGACTGGGATGGAGTGCCGCTCGACCAGCAGATGCGGACCATCGTCCGGGCGCGCAAGGTCCCGGACCTGCGCAGCGTGCTCGACTACAACGCGCTCGCGATGCAGGATCCCAACATCACGTTCCCCGCGACGGCGTCGTTCATCGGGTTCATCGTCGACCGGTGGGGAACCGCCAAGCTGCTGGAACTCTACAAGGAAACCAACGGCGTCAACTCGTACGATGTATTCGCCGTGGCCTTCGAGAAGGTCTACGGGATCCCGCTGGCCGAGGTGGAAACCGCGTGGAAGGAACGTCTCGCCGCCACGTACAGCGGAAAATGAGCGGCGAACCCGTCTACTGCTCGCGCTGTGGCGGACCCCTCTCGCCGCGCAAGATCGACGACCGCGTGCGGGCGGTGTGCGGCCGCTGCGGCTTTGTCGCCTACCGCAATCCCGCTCCGGCGGCCGGTGTGATCGTGGTCGAGACCGGGGCGGTGCTGCTCGTGCAGCGCAAGTTCGACCCGCGTGAGGGCCTCTGGACCCTCCCCGCCGGGTTTCTGGAATACGACGAGCACGTGGAAGAATGCGCCGTTCGCGAGACCCGCGAGGAGACGGGGCTCGACGTTGCGCTGGACGGGTTGTTCGGGGCGTACATGGCGATGGACGACCCGCGCGTGCAGGTGGTGCTTCTGCTGTATCGCGCGCACCGGACCGGCGGGGAACTGCGGGCGGGCGACGATGCCGCGGACGCGCGATTCTTTGCGCTGGATGGGCTGCCGGCGGGTATCGCGTTTCGGGCCCACGAACAGGCGCTCGCGGATCTGCGGCGTGCCATCGCCTGAGTGGCCCGCGTTACACGCGTGCGGCGATGGCTACTCGGTCACGCGCACGTCGAAGGTATCGCCGCGGTCGATCTTCCACACCACATCCATTCCCTTGGTCACGCGCCCGAATATCGTGTAGCGGCCGCTCAGGTGCGGTTGCGGTGACATCGTAATGAACCACTGGCAGCTGCCGGTGTCCTTGCCCGCGTCCGCGATCCCCAGATAGCCCTCGCCGTACTGGTGGCGCGAGACCTCGGCCGGCACGGTATAGCCGGAATCGCCGCTGCCGTCGCCGCGCGGGTCGCCGCCCTGGATCACGAAGTTCGGCACCACACGGTGGATGGTGAGGTCCTTGTAGAAGCCACGTTTGGCAAGGTCGATGAAATTGGCCACCGTCTGGATGGCGTCGTCACCAAAGAGCTCGACCTCGATATCGCCGCGCGACGTTGCAATCACCGCGTGCCGCGTCCCACTGGGCGGAGCGAGCTGCTTGCGGCGCGACCGGTCGTAACTCAATTCGCGAAATGTCCGTCCCGGCGCGTCGGGCGGGGTCCGGTTCATGTGGGTGAGGGCTTCGACGGCGGCGTCGCGCACGCGGTAGTCCTCGTGGGTCGCGGCCTCCACCAGCAGGCTCTCCGCTTCGGCCGCGCCCATCTCTCCCAGCACGCGCACGATCGCCAGTTGTACATCGACGAATTCGCGACCGCGCGGCGCGTAGTAGGCCTCCATCAGCGCGGGGATGGCCGTGCGGTCCGCCTGCGCGCCGATGGCGTCCACGGCGGCGGCCGCGACGGTGAAGTCCGGGTCGCGCAACAACGGCGGCAGCAGGCTCGGTACCGCCGGGTCCTTGATCTGTCCCAGCGCACTCGCGGCGGCGGCGCGCATCATCGGGTCCCTGTCCCCGGTCGCGATTCGATCCAGCTCGCCGGTGCGTTTCACGATGCCCGCGCGTCCGTAGCAGTCGATGGCTTCCGCGCGCACCAGGCGCGACCCGTCGCGACGGGCCTCGTCGATGAACATCTCGCTGCGCTCTCCCATGCACGCGGCCAGCCCGCGCACCGAGTGGGTGCGCACCAGCACACTGGGGTCGATCAGGCCCTGCATCAACGCGTCGCGGGCGCCCTTCTCGCCGATCTTCTCCAGCGCCTCGGCGGCCGCGGCGCGGACGTCGGCGGACTTGTGGGTCATGACCACCGCACTCAGCGGATGCACCGCGTTCTTCGACTTCAATTCGCCCAGCGCACGCACCGCGTTGACCGCGACGCCGGGATTCTCATCTTCGAGCAGTTTGATCAGCGAATGTTCCGCGCCGTGGCACTCGAGCTTTCCGAGCGAACGCGCGGCATAGGCGCGGACCAGCGGTTCGGACGCACCGAGGCAATCCTGCAGCGACTGGCAGGTGCGTGGCAGGGTGGGTTGCTTCTCGAGCGCGTACGCAACCTTCCAGCGCACCGCCGCATCGGGGTCGTGGATCGCGAGCAGCAACCCGCCGGCCGCGGTCTCGGTGCGGTTGCGCGCGAGCCCCAGCGCCGCGGCGCCGCGAACGGCGGAACTGAAATCGCGCAACATGTCGACCAGCGCCTCTTCCGCTTCGTTGCCGCCCAGCTTGCCGAGCGCGTCGGCGATCAACGCCACGTCGTCGGCGCCGCGCCCGGCGCGCGCGGTGAGCAGCGGCTGCACCGCGTCGCGATTGCCAATCTGGCCCAGCGCAAACACCGCCTCGCGGAATACCTCGGGGTTGGAGTCCTTGAGCGACGGGATCACCCGCGCCGCGTCTTCCGGCTCCTGCATCCGCCCGATGGCTTCCAGCGCCCGGCGACGGACCAGCGGCGAACCGTCCCGGAGGTATTCAAAAATGCGTCCGTTGTCGGTGACGCGCTGATCCTCCCACAGGGCGAGGTTGCGCAGCGTGTCCTGGCCGGCCGTGCTGGCCAAGAGAGGTGCGTAGCGGCCGCCGGCGGCGTGCGCGGGCAGCGCGTGCGCGCCCAGCAGCGCGCCGGCCGCGAGGGTAATCAAGTGTCGTTTGATCATGACGGGGATGCTTTCATTCCAGCGGGATGGTGTCAATCATAACCGGCGAATTGCCACCCCGGCGCCGGGGTGTGCGACGGTGCCACCGGCCGCGCGCGGGCGAGTTGTATCCACGACGGAGCCGATGTATCCTGACCGGACCAATGGCCAAAGCTGATGCAACTCTCATTCCGCGCGTGGCGCCGGCAACGCGGCCGCGCGATGCCCGGGTGGTCCTCATCGTCGTGGTGGCGCTGGTTGTCGCGTCCATCGTGACCGTCCGGTCCGCGGCGCTGGTCGCGCTGCTCGCGTTCGTGTGCGCGTGGCACGCGTCGTCCACGGGGAGCTTGTCCGCGACCGCGGCGAGCCTCGCCCGTGTATTCCCGCTGGCCGCGGCGGTGGTGGTGCTGAACGCGGTCTTCGGCCCGGGCGATGCCATCGTATCGGTGGGCGGCGTGCGCCTCGCCGGTGACCGCGGACTCGCCAACGGGATGTTCTTCGCGCTGCGCCTGGCAGTGATGCTGATGAGCGTGTCGCTCCTGCTCGCGGCGCTCACGCCCGAGGCACTGGCGCGTGGTCTGCACGACCTGACGCGCCGCGTATCCGTGCGTGGGGCGGAGCGGCTGGCGCTGTTCGTGTTTCTCGCGATGGGGTTCGTGCCGCTCGTGACGGACGAATTCGCGCGTATCCGCATGGCCCAGTCCTCGCGCGGGGCGGAACTGACGGGCGGGCTCCGGCGCCGTATCGACGCGGTGCACGCGTGGATGGTGCCGCTGCTCGTGTCGGCCATCCACCGGTCGGGCCATCTGGCGATGGCGGTGGAACTGCGCGACATCCAGCACCGGCTGCCGCGCGTCATCGCGGCGCCGCGCGCGTGTGCCGCCGACCGGGTGTTTCTGATTTCCGCGCTGGTGACGCTGGTGGCGGTATGGAGGCTGGCCGCGTAGCCGGCCTGCGGTTCGATGCGCAACCTTCGTCTCCTGCTGGAATATGACGGCACGGATTTTTCCGGCTGGCAGAAGCAGCCCGGCGTGCGCACGGTGCAGGGGGCCGTGGAGGGAGCCGCGGCCACCGTCTTCCGGCAGCTGGTCACGGTGCGCGGCTGCGCGCGCACGGATGCCGGGGTGCACGCGCTGGGATACGTGGCCAATTTCCACGTGGACTCGGACCATACGATATCGCGCGTGCGGATCGCGCTGAACGCGTGTCTGCCCGAGGACGTGGCCGTTGTGCACGCCCAGGACGAGACGGAGGATTTCCACGCGCGTTTCAGTTCGACTTCGCGGCGTTACCAGTACCGCATCGCCACCATGCCGACCGCGATGTGGCGCCGCTATTCGTACCATACCCACCACACCATGGACCTGGATCGCATGCAGGCGGCCGCCGCGCTTCTGGTCGGCCGCCACGATTTCACGAGCTTCACGCCGGTGACCAACGACAAGGACCCGGTGTGCGACCTGAGCGAGTGTTCCGTGGTCGAGGAGGAGCGGCACATTCTGATCACGGTCGAGGCCAACCGGTTCCTCTACACGATGGTGCGCACGATGGCCGGGACGCTGATGGAGGTGGGACGGGGACGAATCGACGCGGAACGAATGCCCGATATTCTGGGTAAAAGAGATCGCCGGGAGGCCGGTCCCACCGCCGCCGCGCGCGGGTTGACCCTGCTCGCCGCCCGCTATCCGGAGGCATTCGCGGGCGGTCCGGGTGCGCGCTAACTGAAGCGACGAAACGGGATCGAGGCCGCCGCGCTCTATGCTATGATGGCGTCCAGTCCTCCACTGGAAAGGATCGACGCAAATGAAGATTTTTCTCGATACGGCAAATATTGACGAAATCCGCGAGGCCGCCGCACTCGGGGTCATCGACGGCGTGACCACCAACCCGTCGCTGATGGCCCGTGAAGACGGCAGCGATTACAACGCGGTGCTCAAGGAGATCTGTGACATCGTCCGCGGCCCGGTGAGCGCCGAGGTGGTTGCGGACACGGCCGACGAGATGGTCCGGCAGGGGCGAGCGTTCGCCAGGCTGAGCGAGTACATCGTCGTCAAGATTCCCCTCGTCCCCGAGGGAATCAAGGCGGTCAAGGCACTTTCGGCCGAAGACATCAAGACCAACGTCACGCTGTGCTTCAGCGCCAACCAGGGACTCATGGCAGCCAAGGCGGGGGCGACGTACATCAGCCCGTTCGTCGGGCGTCTCGACGACGCCGGTATCGATGGCATGGAAGTCGTCGTCGACCTGGTGGAGATCTACGAGCGCTACGCGTTCCCGACACAGGTGCTCGCGGCGAGCATCCGTCACCCGATGCACGTGCTCGAGTCCGCCCGCGCGGGTGCCGATGTGGCGACCATTCCGTACAAGATATTCATGCAGTTGTTCAGGCATCCGCTGACCGATGTCGGGGTGGATCTGTTCAACAAGGACTGGGCCCGGGTTCAGGAGCGTCGCAAGGCCAATGTACGATGACGATGTTGTAAGCCGCCCGTCGCGCGCGCGGTTCCTGCCCTACATCTTCGGAGGCATCACCGGGATCTCGGTGGCGCTGCTGGTGATGTTCCTCGTGATCGGGCAGCGCGCGACCCGGGGCGAGTCGGCGGACGGCGCCGCGCGTCCGGCCTATCAGGCCGCGTCGACCGGTGCCGCATCCGCGCGGATCGAGACCGAACGCCGCAACGCCATTGTGACCGCCACCGAACAGGTGTCGCCGTCGGTGATCAGCATCACCGGCATGTACCGCGTGCGCACGCGCCCCATGTACGACTGGTTCTGGAACCGCTACTATCCGGGACAGATCCGCACGCAGGCCACGCAGGGGTCGGGCTTCATCATCGACAAGCACGGCTACGCGTTCACAAATTTCCACGTGATCCGCGATGCCGAACGTATCCAGGTCACGCTGGCCGACGGCAAGGAGTATCCTGCGACGCTGGTGGGCACCGCACCCACCTATGACCTCGCGTTGCTCAAGATTGACGGTGAGGAGTTTCCCGCCGCACGGCTCGGGAATTCGGACGATCTGGTGGTCGGCGAATGGGCCATCGCGATCGGGAGCCCGTTCGGTTCCTACCTGGCCGATACGCAACCCACCGTCACGGTGGGTGTGATCAGCGCCAACCATCGCGACATCAAGCAGGACGAGGACAGCCAGCAGATCTTCAACGACATGATCCAGACCGACGCGGCCATCAACCCCGGTAACAGCGGCGGGCCGCTGATCAACGCGCGGGGAGAAGTAATCGGCGTCAACACACTGATCTTCTCCAGCGGAACCGGCGCCAACGTGGGCATCGGATTCGCGATTCCGATCAACCGCGTGCAGCGCGTGTACGAGGAGATCGTCGAGCACGGGCGCGTGCGCGACGTGTGGGTGGGGATGTCGGCGGTCGACATCACGCCGCAGTCGCAGCTGGCGCTGAATCTGCCCTCGGAAAGCGGCGTGCTGATCCAGAGCATCGAAGAGGGCGGTCCCGCCGAGAAGGCGGGCCTGAAGCCCGGCGACCAGATCGTCGCCATCAACGGCGTCAAGCTGCAGAGCCGCGCGCACGCGAATCGCCTGATCTTCGGGCTGGGTGTGGGCGAGACGGTCGAGATGACCGTGAATCGCAAAGACAAACTGATGACATTCAAAGTGACGCTGGCCGAGCGCCCGCACGACATCTAGCCGGGCGCGCAACCCCCGGAACCAAACGCTATGCCGGAACCAACGCTATGATTGAACGCTACACACTCCCCGAGATGGGGCGTATCTGGTCGGAAGAAAACAAGCTCCGCCTGTGGCTCGAGTTCGAGATCCTGGCCTGCGAGGCGCTGGCCGAGCTGGGCGAGGTTCCGGCCGACGCCGTGGCCCGCATTCGCAAGAACGCGAAGTTCAGCGCGGAGCGCGTGCGCGAGATCGAGGAGGTCACGCACCACGACGTGATTGCCTTCCTCACCAACGTTGCCGAGCACATCGGCAACGACTCGCGCTACGTCCACCTGGGCCTCACGTCGTCCGATCTGCTCGACACGACGCTCGCGTGCCAGATCAAGGAAGCCGGCGAGATGCTGCTCAAGCGCATGGCGGACCTGCGCGCGGCGGTGAAGACGCGCGCGATGGAGCACAGGCGCACCGTGATGGTGGGGCGCACGCACGGCATCCACGCCGAGCCGATCACGTTCGGCCTGAAGCTCGCGGTGTGGTACGACGAGCTTGGCCGGCGCGAGAAGGCGATGCGTGCCGCGCTCGACACCGTTTGCTACGGCAAGGTGTCGGGGTCGGTGGGTACGTTCGCGCACGCGAGTCCGAAGGTCGAGGAGTACGTGACCCGCAAGCTGGGTCTCAAGCCGGCGCCGGCGTCCACGCAGATCATCCAGCGCGACCGGCACGCGGAGTTCGTGACGTCGCTCGCGCTCGCGGCCGCGTCGCTCGAGAAGATGGCCACCGAAATCCGCAACCTGCAACGCACCGACGTGCTCGAAGTCGAGGAGCCCTTCCGCAAGGGGCAGAAGGGGAGTTCGTCGATGCCCCACAAGCGCAATCCGATCATCTGCGAGCGCGTGGCGGGCATGGCACGGCTGATCCGGGGGCACGCGGTGGCGGCCCTGGAAGACGTCGCCCTGTGGCACGAACGCGACATCTCGCACTCATCGGTGGAACGCGTCATTCTTCCCGACGCGACCATCACGCTCGACTACATGCTGGTCAAGTTCACGGCGGTCGTGAAGGACCTCATCGTCTACCCGGACAATATGTGGACGAACCTCGAGAAGGCGCGTGGCCTGGTCTACTCGCAGAAGCTGCTGCTCGACCTCGCGCGCGCGGGTCTGTCGCGCGAGGATGCCTACGCGCTGGTGCAGGAGGCCGCGATGGAGACGTGGGAAACGGGAAAGCCCTTCGAGCAGACCGTGCGCGCGCGTCCCGGCATCACCTCGAAACTCGACCCCGCCACGCTAGATTCGGTGTTCAATCTCGATCACTACCTGCGCGAGGTCGACGCCATTTTTGCGAGGGTTTTCCAGCCGGCCGCCTGATGACCGCGTATACGCCCCAGAACCCGGACTTTCGCGACGTGGTCCGGGAGAGTTTCTCCCGGCAGTTGTTCATGGGAACGCTCGGAGCGCGCCTGGTGCACGTCGAGCCCGGCGATGTCCGCATCGCGATGCCGCACGCGGCGGCGTTCACCCAGCAGAACGGGTTCATCCATGCCGGCGCGGTTTCCAGTATCGCGGACTCCGCCAACGGCTACGCCGCCCTCTCGCTGTGCCCGCCTGGATACGACGTGCTCGCCGTCGAGTTCAAGATCAATCTGCTCAGCCCCGCCAGTACGCCGTGGCTGCTTGCGTGCGGCAGCGTGCTGCGTCCGGGGCGGACGCTGACCACGTGTTACGGTGAGGTGTGGGGGATCGCGGAAGCGTCCCACCACGTGCCGGCGGGCGCGAGGCGCATCGCGACGCTGCTGTCGACCATCATCGCCCGGCGGGCTGACGAATGAGTCCGGCCGCGCGGAAGAAGCCGGCCGCGGCGCCGCGCCGTGCCGCTCGCTCCGGCGGTTCATTTCCACCCGCGCTGGTCCTCGCGTTGCTCACCTTCGTGGTGTGCTGCGCGTGTCTCGCGCCCTACATGCCCGACGACTCGTTCATCTCGTTCCGCTACGCCGAGCATCTCGCGGACGGGCACGGACTCGCATTCAATATTGGGGAGCGCCCGGTAGAGGCCTACAGCAACCTGTTGTGGATTCTGCTCTGCGCCCTGTTCTACAAGGCCGGGATGAGTCTTCCCCAGGTAACACCGTACGCGGGTGTGCTTGCCGGCATGGCGTGTGTCGTGGTGCTGTGGACGCTGGTTCGCCGCCGCGCGCCGCTGTGGACGCAGCAATTGCCGCCGATGCTCCTGTTCGCCGGCTTCGGCCCGTTCGTGCTGTACGCGGTGTCGGGCATGGAGACCGCACTCTTTGCGTTGCTGCTGTTGCTCGTCGTTCGTACGGGCGAAGATGTGATCGCGCACCCCGGCGCGAAAGGAATGGCCGCCTTTACCGTGGCGGGCTTTCTCGCGTCGCTCACGCGGCCCGAAGGAGTGCTGGTGTTTCCGGTGGCGGCGGCTCTGGCATTCTGGGAGCTGCGGGCGGCGGACCGGTTGCGCGCCGCGCGCCGCACGCTCGGGGTCGCGGCCGCGGCGTTCGTGGTCGCAACGGTTGCGTATCATGCATGGCGCGTGGCGTACTTTGGCGAGTGGCTGCCGACGCCGTTTCTATCCAAAGGCGCCGAGGGTGCCGGCCTGCTTTCCGGGTGGCGCATGAACCTGAGCAGCTACTTCATCAACTGGACGTACTACTACCCGCCACAGGGCTATGCGTTCGTCGCACTCGCGCTGCTCGGGTTCGCGGGCTTGCACGCGCGGGTTGTGTCCGGCGAGCGCGCCTCGGGTGACCGGCTGGCAGTCGCGCTGGCGCTCGTGCTGGGCATGGTCTACGCGAATTTCGTGGACTGGATGCCGGCGATGCGCTACCACGTCGCGCTGGCGGGCCTGTTGATCATTCCGGTTGCCTCGCTGCACGCGCTGCTGCCCGCTGCGGCGTGGACGGCCGCCAGCGGCGCGCGCGCGGGGCGTTTCGCGGCGCTGGTGCTCGTCCTCCTGCTCGGCGGCGCGCTGGGGCTCACCCACCTGAAGATGGTGACGCGCAAGATGACGGAGAGCGCCGACCTGTGCAGCCGGCCGCTGGCGACGTGGCTGCGCGGTAACTTTCCGCCGGACGCGCTGCTCGCGATCGGCGACGTCGGGATGGTGCCGTATTATTCCGGCCTGCGTACACTCGACATCCACCCGCAGTCGCTGACCGATTCCTACATCGCCAAACGCGACTTCTCCGCCGATTACGTGATGACCCGCCACCCCGACGTGATCGCGCTTCCGGTGCGCGGCGTTTATTCGGCGCGCATGGATCCGCTGCACTTCCAGATGTACAAGATGGAGACGTTTCGCCTGCGCTACCTCTTCGTCGGGACGGTCCGGCAGCAGTGGTACGAGGATCGCGCGTACTGGATATTCGTGCGGCGTGACCTTCCGGTGCCGGTCGACCGCCTCAAGGCCCTGCCGGCGGGTATCGGCAAGCAGCACCGCTCGGGGTTGGAATCATGACGCGCGCTGACTGGATTGCGCTGGCGGCCGTGATCGCGATCTTCCTGGTCGCATGCGCGGCGGTGGGTTCGTTCCATCCCGACCGCGCGTTCGTGACGTACCGCTATGCGGAGAACGTCGCCGCCGGCGACGGGTTTGTCTATAACGCGGGCGACGCACCCGGCGAGGGATACGCCAGCACGTTGTGGCTGCTGGCCTGCGCCGCGCTGGCTGCATGCGGCGGCGTATTGCCGGCCGCCGCGCCCGTTCTGTCGCTGTTGTTTGGCGTCGTTGCGCTGGTACTGCTCTGGGTGCTGCTGCGCGCGCGCACCTCGTTCCCGGTGGCACTGGCCGGCGCGGGTTTCGCCGCTGCCTCCGGTCCGCTGGCCGTGGCGGCCATGTCGGGCGAAGGCGCGACGCTCGTCGCAACGCTGGGGCTGGTGCTGGTCGCGTTGCTGGCGCGACCGGATTCACACCGGGTGACGTGGGGTATCGCGGGGGTCGCTGGTGGGTTGCTGGCCGCATGCGGCCATGCGCTGGCGATCGTGTTTCCGGTGGCGCTGGCCGCGCGCGTACTGGTGAAGCGCGAATTGCGCGCGCCGGCACGCGCCGAGTGGATGACCGCCAGCGGCGCGTTCCTGGCCATGCTGCTGGCGCTGCATGCGTGGCGCGCGCATACCTTCGGTGGCGTTCTGGCCGCGTCGCCGTTTGCGTCCGGCCGGGTGTCGTTGCCGTCGTTGTGGCTCGCTCAACCCGACGACATGGCGCCGTGGGGGTGGTTCTACGCGTTGTGGTTCGTGGCGGGTGTGGCCGCGCGAGCGCGCGGAGACGCGGTGTGCTGGGTGGCGCTGGCGACGGCCGCGGCGACCGGGGTGGCTTCGCTGGCGACCGCGGATGCGTTGCCGGCGCTGGCCGGAAGCGCCGCCCTCGTGCCGCTGTTGATTATCCCCGCGCTCGCGCTTCGGACGACGTCCGCGCCGGCGGCATCCCGCGTGACGGCCGCACTGGTTGCCGCGGTTCTCATGCTGTCGCTCGGTGGCGCCGCCGACGCCGCGATCTTTGCGCGCCACCTGCGCGCGACCCACGACGCGACCTTGAAGCCGCTCGGACGCTGGCTCTCCTCCTGGCGCCCTGATGGGTCGCTCGCGGGGGTGGCGATCGGCGCGGTGGCCTACTACTCCGGCTGGCGGGCCGCGCCGCTGGATCGGCGCGCGGGGCTCACCGCCGCTCCGGATCTCGTGCTGGTGACGTCGGACGGACTGTTCGCGGCCGATACCGACGCGTTTCAGTCGGGCGTGATCGCCGCGATCGACGGCCGCTACCGGATGCTGGCCGGAATCCGCACAGGATGGACCCGCGACCGCGCCTATATTCTCTACGCGCGCGCGGACATTCCGCCGCTCACCGACGCCGAGACCGGTTCGTTCCCGAACGGGCTCGGCAGCGTCACACGGCTCCTGCGGTGATGGCCCCGCAAGGTGGTGCGGCTGAAGCGGATTCCGGCCGCAGTGACCGGCGCTTGCCCCGGAGGGCATGGAATAGTATAGTCTTCACGACGCCGCCATCGGCCGCGGCGTCTTCTTCTTTTTCCGGATGACCCATGATTGACCCAAAAGACCTGGTCCCCGTCGATCCCAGCGACGCGGGCAAGGCCAAAGACTTTCTCAAGAAGAACGGCGTCTCGTTGTCGTCCGGCGAGTACGCGCGCGTGTGCGAACTGCTGGGGCGCCGCCCGTCCACGGTCGAACTGCACATGTTCAACGTGATGTGGAGCGAGCACTGCTCCTACAAATCGTCGCGCTGGGCGCTCAAGGAATACCTGCCCACCGACGCGCCGCACGTCGTGCTGGGCCCCGGCGAAGACGCGGGGATCATCCGCTTCTGTGAAATTGCCGGCAAATCGTGGTGCCTGGTGATGGCCCACGAGAGCCACAACCACCCCTCGCAGGTGCTGCCGGTCGAGGGCGCGGCCACCGGCATCGGCGGCATCGTGCGCGACGTGTACTGCATGGGCGCCGACGTGATCGGCGTGATGGACCCGCTCCGTTTCGGGGACCCCGACGGTCCCGATGCGTCGCACGTGCGCGACATCGCGCTGGGAGTGGTGGACGGAATCGCGCAGTACGGCAACGCGCTCGGCGTGCCCAACTATGGCGGCGAGACGTACTTCGACGCCTCGTTCGACGACAACTGCCTGGTCAATGTGGTCGCGTTCGGAATCGTGGAGGAGAGCGGCATCATCCGCAGCCGTGTCCCCGAAGAGGCAAAGAACGAACCCTACGACCTGATCCTGGTCGGCAAACCCACCGACGCCAGCGGGTTCGGCGGCGCCGCGTTTGCGTCCGAGCGCCTCGACGGCTCCAGCGCGGTGGAGAAGCAGGGCGCGGTGCAGGTGCCAGACCCGTTCGTCAAGCGCGTGCTGGCCGAAGCGATCCGTGCGATGCTGCGCTACACACGCGAAAACAACATCGCCATTGGTTTCAAGGACCTCGGTGCGGGCGGCATTTCCTGCGCGTTCTCCGAAATGCCCGAGGCCAGCGGTTTTGGCGCGGTGCTCGATCTCGACCTCGTCAACAAGGCGTTCCCCGATCTGCTTCCGGAAGTGATTTCATGCTCGGAGACGCAGGAGCGTTTTGCGATCGCGGTCCCCGCACGTTTGACTGACGACTTCCTCGCCATTTTCAACGAACAGTTTGAGATGCCACGCCTCTACACCGGTGCTGGCGCGGTGAAGGTGGGGCGCGTCACCACCGATTACCGCTTTCAGATGACCTATGGTGGAAGCGTGGTGTGCGACGCGGCGATGGACGCCATTACCGCCGGCATTTCGTACCGGCGCGAGCAGAAGGAACAGCGGCGCGCGAACCGGGTGGGAACGCGTGCGCGCGCTGCGGGCGCCGACGGAATCAAACAGGCGATGCTGCATCTGCTGGGCAGCATCAATATTTCCGACAAGGCCGCCATCTACCGGCACTATGACTCGGAAGTGCAGGGGCGCGCGGTCATGCGTCCGGGCGAAGCCGACGCCGCGGTGGAGATCTTCGTGCCCGGGCAGCCGTTCGCGCTGGCGGCGGCGATTGGCAGCCACTCGCGCATCGGTGTGGTCGACCCGTACGCCGGCGGCGCGTGGGCGGTCTTCGAGGCGGTGCGTAACGTGGCGTGCGTGGGTGCACTCCCGCTCGCCATCACCGATTGTCTCAACTTCGGCGACCCCGAGGACCCCGCAGTCTTCAACGAATTCGTCGAGGCGGTGAAGGGCGTCGGCGATGCATGCCGCGCGCTCACGCTGTTCGGCGGCAGTCACCCGCTGCCGATCGTATCCGGCAACGTGTCGCTCTACAACCAGAGTGGAACCGGTGACGCGATTGCCCCGACGCCGATCGTCGCGTGTGCGGGCCGTCTGGACGACGCGTCGCGCGCGCGCGGTTTTGCGCTCAAGCAGGTGGGGTCGCGGCTGGTCTTGCTCGGGAAGCTGCACGGCGACCTCGGCGGATCGGAGTACGAACGGTTGTTCGGAAACGGCGGGCGCGCAGGCGCACCGCGCCCCGATTTCGCGTTCGAGCTCGCGCTGGTGAAGTTCCTGAACGCCGCGTTCGCGAAGCGGCTCGTGCTCGGCGCGCACGACATCGCGCTCGGGGGGCTGCTGGTGACGGTGGCGGAGATGGCGATCGCCAGCGATCCGTTCGACATCGGCGCAGAACTGGATCTGCGCGGCGCCGACGACGCCGCGCTGTTCTCGGAGATGGGTGGTGTGGTGGTGGAGATCAGCGACGATTCCTGGGATCAGGTGCGGCCGCTGCTCGACCGGCACGGCGTCGCGTTTGTCGAAATTGGCCGGACGGTGGATGCCACCGGGCTGAACGCCACTACCGCCGCGGGCGGGTTTGAAATCTCGATGGGCGAACTGCGGACCACGTTCAAGGGACGCCTCGCGGAGGTCCTGTACGGGTAGATCCATGGCTGGACGCGTTCTCATCATTCAGTTCCCGGGCGTCAACTGCGAGTACGAAAGCCTGCGCGCGGTCGAGGCGGTTGGCCTCAAGGGCGAGATCCGCCGCTGGAACGACGCGGCCGCCGCGGTACGCGACGCCGCGGCCATCTTCCTGCCCGGGGGCTGGTCGTATCAGGATCGCATCCGCGCCGGCGTGGTGGCGGCCAAGGACGCGGTGATCGACGAAGTGATGGACGCCGCCGACCGCGGCGTCCCCGTGATCGGCATCTGTAACGGCGCCCAGGTGCTGGTGGAAACGGGCATCGTTCCCGGCTTCGAGCATGGCCGCATCGACGTCGCGCTTGCGCCCAACAAGATGGTCGGTCAGGTGGGCTACTACTGCAACTGGGTGCACGTGAAAAAGGGTCCCGCGCAATGCGTGTTCACCGAATTCATGGACGAACGGCCCAACGATCCGCTCCCGATTCCGCTGGCGCACGGCGAAGGCCGCTTCGTCACCGCGAACGACAGCGTCCGCGGTCATTTTGAGCGGGGCGATGGCGTGGCGGTGGTCTACTGCACCCGGACCGGAGAGACGGCGGCCGCGTTTCCGGACAATCCCAACGGCGCGATGTTCGCGATTGCCGGACTCACGAATCCAGACGGAAACGTGCTCGCGTTGATGCCGCACCCGGAGCGCGGCGCGTGGGCCTATCAGGTCCCGCGGCGCGTCGGCGGGCGCTGGGGCCGCAGCCGCGATGGCGTTGGCACGAAGGACCTCTTCAGCCCGGGGCCGGGGCGCGGGTTCTTTGAATCTTTGCGCCGCGCGCTCGCCTAGAGGACGCACGATGACCCAACTCGATGTCAGACTCCTTGTCGGCCTGCGCGGTCCCGACCTCGTGGCCACGACGGCGCGGCTCGCGCTGGTTCAGAAGATGGGCTTCGCGGACCGGCTGCTCGCGCTCGAGCGGTATGATTTTTTCCACATGACGGTTGCCGGGGAGGACGGGGCCAGCGTCCTGATCGACGCGCTCCAGAAGACCCTCGCGCGCCAGAGCACATTCTATAACCGCAACAAACACATGTACTCGCTCGAGTGCCGCTGGAATGGCCAGTCGCGCACGGACGGCCCGTCTCACCACGACCTCCACGCCCGCTTTGGGCATGCATTGGGTAATGCGGGTGCCCCGGCGGGCCGCGCGGGGGAAGCCCCGGCCATAGATTTCAATGGAAAGGGAGCGGGTAAAGTCGATACAGTTAAAGAGTCTCCGGCGTTTCTGGTCGAGGCGGTCGTGGAAGATGACGACTCGGCCGGCCGGGACGGTATTGCTGCCAAGTTGACCCGCGAGCTGTCGGGGATGCTGGGGAGGACCGTGACGGTCACCTGCCCCAGCCGGGCCACCGTGTGGTGGCTCGGGATTGCAGCCAGGGACGAGGCGGCGGCAATGGATACGGCCAAACAGATCACGGTGACGAAGCGGCGCGATGCGGGGCTCCTCATGAACCCCAACTACCAGCGCGCCGAATTCGTTTCCGCGGGAAGGATCGGTCCAGGACATTCATGATCGACTCGCTCCACGAGGAGTGCGGTGTGTTTGGGGTTTTCGGGTCTCCGAGCGCGGCAAATGACGCGTTTCTGGGGCTCTACGCCCTGCAGCACCGGGGTCAGGAAGGGGCCGGGATCGTTTCGACCGACGGTGAGCGGATGTACGACCACAAGGGGGTGGGGCTCGTCGCGCAGGTGTTCGACGAGGAATCCATCGCCCGGCTCAGGGGTCACGCCGCCATCGGTCACAATCGGTACTCGACGACGGGGCGGCCCGGGACGGCGAATCTTCAGCCGCTCCTTGTGGACTGCAAGGTCGGGAAGCTGGCACTGGCTCATAACGGCAATCTGGTGAACGCCCGCGAACTCCGCACCGAAATGGAGGCGGCGGGGTCCATCTTCAATACGACGGTGGACAGCGAGGTCATCCTCCACCTGATTGCACGGAGCCGGGAAGCCACACTCGACCGCATCGTCGTCGATGCGGTGGGACAATTGCGCGGCGCGTTCTCGCTTCTGCTATTGACGCGGGACGCGCTCATCGCGGTACGCGATCCGCAGTCGTTCCGTCCGTTGTGTCTGGGCCGCCAGGGTGATGCGACCATCATCACCAGTGAATCCTGTGCGCTGGACATCATCGGCGCCGAATATGTCCGGGATATCGAGCCAGGGGAACTCGTCATCGTCGACGAGCGGGGGATTCGGTCCTGGAAGGCGTTCGAGCCCCAGCAGCAGGCAAAGTGCATTTTCGAGTTCATCTACTTCTCGCGTCCGGACAGCAAGGTGTTCGGGGAAAATGTCGACAAGGTCCGCCGCCGGCTGGGAGTCATCCTGGCCCAGAAGCACCCGGTCGACGCCGACATCGTCATCTCTGTTCCGGATTCGAGCAATACGTCGAGCCTGGGATTCGCCCGTGAAGCGAACATTCCGTTCGAGATCGGGCTGATACGGAACCACTACGTCGGTCGGACGTTCATTCAGCCGAGCCAGTCGCTGCGCGACGGAACGGTGCGGCTGAAATTCAACACGGTGGACGGCGTCCTCAAGGGCAAGCGCGTCGCCGTGGTGGACGATTCGATCGTCCGAGGTTCCACGATGAAAAAGCTCGTTGCCATGCTCCACAAGGCGGGTGCGAAGGAAGTTCACCTTCGTATCGCCTCTCCCCCCGTCAAGTTCCCCTGCTTTTACGGAATCGATATGCCGTCGCGGAGCGAGCTCATCGCGTCGTCGGCGACTGTCGCGGAGATCGGACAGTACCTCGGGGTCGACAGCCTCGAGTATCTGACCATCGAGGATCTCCGCTCGGTCGTCTCCGACCCGGACGAGTTCTGCAAGGCGTGTTTCAACGGCGATTATCCGGTTCCATTGGCATCCGACCTGAACAAGTCGGTGTTCGAGGACTCCACCGTCGGCGCCTGACGCCGCAGCCACGGGGCCTCGTTCGCTCGGCACCGCCGGCTCCGGCCGGCCGGGTTCCGGTCACACATAACAGGAACAGGCGCTCCTCTGAGCGCACACATGAGAGTCAGGATCCAGTTCGAGAAGCTGGGAGCGGTCCGCTTTACGTCCCACAAGGACCTGTTGCGGATCTTCGAGCGTTGCTTCGCCGCCGCCGGTGTGCCGGTGTCGTGGAGCGAAGGGTTCCACCCGCACGTGCGGATGGCCTTCGGTCCGCCGCTGCGTACCGGTTGGGAGAGCCGGCAGGAGTTCATGGACCTCCGCCTGGAGGCGCCCATGGACGGTCTGGCGGAAGCGTGCAACGAAAAGCTCCCGCCCGGGCTTCGCATCGTGTCCGTCGTCGTGATTGACGAAGGGACGCCGAAGCTCGCGTCGGACATAGCGGGCGTCACACTGGAAGTGACGCTGGAAGCCGGCGACGCCACCGCGGCCACCGGGTCGCGGGGCGGGGAGGGCCCCGACGCCGCATCCATCCACGCGGCCATCACGGACCGGTTCCTGAACACACCCAACGCCGACCCCGGTGCCCCGAGGATCGTGGACGCGGAGGTTGTCCGAAACGAGGACGCGATCCGCATCCGCTACACGTCCACCGTGCAACAGCAACGGAACGTCACCCCGGAAGCACTGGTTTTGGCAACGATCGGAGACCCCGACTCGTTCCGCGTGCCGATCAAAGTAACGCGCCTGGCGCAATACGTGGCCCGCGACGAGAGGCTCGTTTCTCCGCTCGATGAAGGAGTCGTGCAAACAAGCATATGAAGGAAGTACTGATCAACTCGACCTCGCTCGAGGTCCGGGCCGCCATTGTCGAAGACGGTGAGCTCGTTGAGTTCATGGTGGAACGCGCGCAGACGCGCCGGCTGGTGGGGGATATCTATCTCGGGCGCGTGAACGCCATCCTGCCCGGCATCCAGGCCGCGTTCGTGGACATCGGTTATGAGAAGGCCGGGTTCCTGCACGCCGGCGACCTGGTCCCCGACACCGACGGCCTCGAGGTCGACGGCGGCGTGGACGTGGAGGACGGCGCGGACAGCGGCGACCGTGGGCGTGGCCGCGGGCGCGCCGGGCGTGGTGGCGGACGCGGCGGAGATCGCGGCGGCCGTAGCGGCCCGCGCGACAAGCCCGGCATCCAGCCCATCGAGAAGATGCTCAGCAAGGGACAGGAAGTGATGGTGCAGGTGACCAAGGAGGCCATCAGCACCAAGGGCCCGCGGCTGACGACGCAGATCTCGCTGCCGGGACGCCACGTGGTCTACATGCCCAACGCCGACTACCTGGGGATTTCGCGGCGCATCGAGTCGCGCCAGGAGCGCCAGCGGCTGCGGCAGTTGATCACCAAGAAGAAGCCCGCCAACTGCGCGATCATCGCGCGCACCGCGTGCGAAGGTGTCGAAGACAAGCAGATCGTGTCCGACATCAACTACCTGCACAAGCTGTGGCAGGAGATCAAGCGCCGCGCCGAGAAGGCGCAGGCGCCGGAACTGGTGCACGAAGAAGTTGGCATGGTGGTCGGCATGGTGCGCGACCTCATCGCCGAGGATATCGACAAGATATGGATGGACAACGACCGGGAGTACCGCAAGCTCGTCCGCCATCTGAAGGACGTCAGCCCGGACATCGCGTCGCGCACGCACCTGTTCCGCG
>DASUGO010000134.1:0-48055 GCA_036273975.1 Candidatus Krumholzibacteriia bacterium | reverse complement strand
CAGGAAGCCGTTGAGCACCGACGAACCACTGTACGACCAGCCGGTCAGGTTCGGGTCGGTGATCATGAACTCCGAGCCCGTCGAGGCCGTGGACAGCTTGTGGACAACATACAGGCTAAACGGCGCAAACTGCGGCGGAACGATGGTACAGGCATCCAATGTGCCCACCTGGTCGGTGTAAATACCGATGTGGTCCGCCATCGCCGAGCCGGCGACCATCATGATCGCCAGAGAGATCAATAGAACCTTTTTCATTACGCTTGCTCCTTCTTCAGGACCTGACATGATTGAAAAGGCTGGATGAACCGCTGATCGCGTGTCGTGGATGAACCCGAAACTCGTGGTCCACCCAGCCATAACCAAACGCGTTAACAACAACTACCGATACAGTGCTTTGACACCGCCCCAGGTGGTCTCCTCGGTTGCAATCGTACCGGGGCAAACCAACGAGGTGAGGCCGACGCCACTGAGTTCGGCGTAGTCCGGCCAGCGAACGCCGGTCGGATCGGCCTTCCCGCCATTGCCAATTTCCGCGTAGTGGTAACCCTTGACCACCAACGGCTGCGGGCCGTTGTTGCAGTCACACGAACCGGTCCAGATGGCATGCACCGTGAGTGCAAGCAACGGATCGAATCCGTTCTGCGGCAGGTTCCACGCAATCGCGATGCCGCCCGTACCGCCAGTGGCGTTCGAGCTGCCGATCACGAGTGCGTCAACCGGGGCGGTTTCGCCGCCCGCAAACAGAGCCGCGGGATAGTCCACGCTGAAATCGACACCCTGTACAAACATGTTCCAGTTCTGCAACACAACATACAGATCCTGGGCGGTACCCGGGCTCTCACAGAAAGCCTGAGTATCGCTGTACGAGTTGTACGCGGGATTACCGTTAAAATAAACCTGAACGTTTGGCACCTGTGCCATCGACGCGACAGCCGCGAGGCTGACGATCGACAGGACGAGCACCCCTGCTAGAGCCTTCTTCATAGCGACAAACTCCTTACCTGCAATTCAATGGTCGCGAACAATTTAGGAGTCACTCACGCCGCTACCGCGACTAGCACTTATGGTTGAAGTGGCCACCGAACTTCGTGAAGTCGGCGAGCGTGATGGTCCCGCTGACGACGAAGTCGACGCACTCAACGAAGGGCTTCGCCGGTGACGGATAGTTCGCGCCGAAGTACGAGAAATCAGCACTGGACACGAGCAGGTCGGGAGTACCGCCCGCGCCGCCGCGCTGGTCCGGGGAGCGAACTTTGATCGGCAGACACACAGCCGGGCACGCACCGTTACCGATGACGATACCCTGGCAAACCACGCGCACGCCCGTGTCGCAACCACCGCCGGCGATGTCGCCGGTGATCGTCGTCTGGCCGTTCGCGTCCGTGGCGCCGGTCGCGTTGATCGAACCGCTGCCGCCGCAAAGCACCAGCAGGTCGTTGCAACCGATCAGCCAGAAGTCAGCCGCGGGAATACCCGCAACCGGAGCCGTCGTGTTGTCCTGGATCGTAATGCTGATGGTCGACGGCATCGGATCGCCGTCACCCTGCGGGCAAATGAAATGCACGCCCGCCGCCGCACTCGCCGTCGAGTTACACGGATCGACAATACCGCTGTTCACGGTAGTGACGCCGGCAACCTGCCAACAAAGCAGAGCAGCAGCGACAAGCGAAAGGACAGTAAACTTTCCTCTCAACATTCCTACACCTCCAAAAAGTGGTTGTGGAAATGACCCTGACTATTTGGAAAACATCCCTCGGCGGTACTGCCCGAGAGTGCTTCCCGTCCACCGTTGGAAAAACGACACCTTACTCGACCGGAAAACATTCTACCATGTACCGAAAACCACTGTCAACGCACATATTTGGGCGATCGGGGCATGAGGACGCCCCGAAATGGCTCCCCGGCACCGCCGGGTCATACCCCATGTATGCCCCAGAAACCCCGCCAGCGGGCTCATCTCGGCAAGTCATTCCAGGAAAACAGGTTGGAAAAATGGTGGGCGAAACAGGATTTGAACCTGTGACCTTCTGCTTGTAAGGCAGACGCTCTAACCAGCTGAGCTATTCGCCCCTTCGGCCGGGCCCCAAATTCGGGCCGGCAGGGACCGAGGCCTAGAGGAAGGCCAGTGGGACCAGGACGCAGTATCCCAGCACCAGCAGAATGGGTGCGATCGTGATGTCGTTGACCGCCAGCAGAACGTACCCGATGACAATGGCGGCCATGCCAGCCGCGAAGAGCTTCCAACGAAATTTGTGCACCGAACTGCTGGTCATGTTCTACTCCATCCGTTTGCGAGCCGCGCGATGAAACCACGCGGCACCCGGCGCTGTCAAGGCGACCGCCGCAACGCCTCGTTGAGGCGGCCACTGGCGAAGCCACGCGGGTCGATGTCGACATTGGCAAATCCGGCGGCGCGGACGCCACGTTCGATTTCGGGCCACGCGTCGCCGCGCAGGCGGTCGAGTTCGTCGGCCGGAACCTCGATGCGCGCCGTGTCCCCGTGATGCCGCACGCGGCAGACCGAAAACCCGAACTCCTTCAAGACCCGTTCCGCCCGGTCAACCTGCGACAGTTTCTCCGGCGTGACCGCGGATTCATACGGAATTCGCGATGCGAGGCACGGCGACGCGGGCTTGTCCCACAGCACGAGATCGAGCGCCCGGGCTGCGGCCCGCACCATCGCCTTGGTGAAATCCGTCTCCGCGAGCGGCGCGACCACGCCGTACTCGCGGGCCGCGCGCGCGCCGGGCCGGAAATCCAGGCGGTCGTCCGCATTGGCCCCGTACGCAAGCACCGGAAACACCCGCGACTCCGGCGATGACTCGATGCGCTCAAACAGCTCGCTCTTACAGAAATAGCAGCGGTCCGGCGTATTGGCCCGGTAGCGCGGGTCGTCCACCTCGAGAGTCGCGATGCGCACGTACGGAATCCCGTGCGCGTCGAGAAACGCGAGCGCGGCCGCCTCCTCACCGCTCGCGAGCGACGGGGACACGCCGATCACACAGCGCATACGCTCGCTGCCCAGCACCCCGTGCGCGACCTTCGCCAGGAGCCCCGAATCGACGCCCCCGGAATACGCGACCACCATCGGGCCGTGCTGCGCGATGGCGGCCCGGAGGCGCACGAGCGCCGCGGCGAGCGCGGGGTCCAGCTTCATGTCATTCTGTGTCATCGTGCTTCTCCGCCCGCCATCCGGCTGCGAGTGCGCCGCCACTCCTGGACGGCTGCGTTGTGCTCGCGAAGCGTCTCCGAAAACACGTGCCGTCCGTCGCCACGCGCGACGAAGTACAGCGCGCGTTCCCCGGGGTCGGGGTACAGCGTCGCGTGCAGCGCGGATCCGCCCGGGCTGCAGATCGGTCCCGGGGGCAGACCGGCATGACGGTACGTGTTGTAGGGTGAGTCGATGTCGAGATCCTTATAATAGAGGCGCCCGCGGAATCCCCCCATCGCGTATGCGACCGTCGGATCCGCCTCGAGCCGCATCCCGCGCGCCAGCCGGTTGTGATACACCGCGGATACCTTCGGGCGTTCCTCCGCCACCTGTGCCTCCGCCTCCACGATCGACGCGAGTGTCAGCACCTGGTGGCGCGAAAGGTTCAACTCGTTGGCGCGCCGCGCGAACCCGGGGGTCCACTCCGCCGACAGCCGGTGCAACATCTGGCCGACCACATCCTGCGCGCTGCTCCCGTACGGCACCAGATAGGTGTCGGGGAAAAGATATCCCTCGAGACTGGATACCGGTACACGCAACGCGGCGAGGAGTTCCGGGTCGTGGATCGCGGCGAGCATGTCCAGCGAGTCCACGCCGACGGATCGGAATGCGCCCGCGATCTGCCACGACGTGAACCCCTCCGGGACGGTGACCCGCACCGCGAGGATGTCGCCGTGGACGAGCGCCCGCAACACGTCGACCGGGGGCGACCCGACGGTGAATTCGTAGGTGCCGCGCTTGATATGGCGGTCGTGCCCCTGCACACGCGTGAAGAACTCGAAGGTCCAGGCACGCTTCACGAGGTGCGCAGCGGTCAGGTCGTGCATGACCGATTTGAAACCTTCGCCCGGCCCCACGGTGATCCGCACCCGTTCGCCGGCGGGCCCGGTCGGACGCGTCACGTCGGCAATCACCACGAAGGCCAGGATCGCACCCGCGACGCCGAACACGGCGATCATCGTCAACAAGCTGCGCACCTTCACACCGATCCACCGTCGCTTCCCCGGGGCCCGCGCGCTCACCGCGCCCCCCGATTGGCATCCAGATACCCCTGCAAGATCAGCACCGCGGCAATTCGATCCACCGCACCCTTGCCGGCGCGGGACCCGCGCAACGTGCGCTCGGCCTCCGCGCTCGACAGCCGTTCGTCCCACATGTCAACGGGCAGCCCGAGCGCGCCCCGCAACTGCTCGGCCAGTGCCACCGCATCGCGGGAGGCGTCCGTTTCCCGGCCGGCGAGCGACAGCGGATACCCCACCACGATTCGCACGACGTCGTGTTTCGCGACGAGGGCACGCAGATGCGTGACCAGATCGCCGTCGCGGGTGTCGAACGTCGTCAGGCCCTGCGCGGTGATCCCCAGCGGATCGCTGAGCGCGAGTCCCACGCGCCGCGCCCCGGGATCGAGGGCCAGAATGCGCCGTTCGTCGCCGCCGCTCACGCGTGCCTCTTCAGCACCACGACCGTCAGGTCATCCTGATTCTCGCCGTCGCCGAATGCGCGCACGTCTTCGATCACGCGGCGGCATACCTCGCGCGCGGGCACCGCGTCGTGCTTCTCGAGCACGGCGCGCAACCGGTCCGTACCATAATAGTCGCCCGAACGCGACTCGGAATCCGTCACCCCGTCGGTATAAATGATCATCACGCCGCCCGGCGGAACGGTGCAATCGCTCTGAACATACTCAAAGTCCTCGATGCACCCCAACACCATACCACTCTCTTCGATCTGCCGCGCCTCCCCGCCGCTCACCAGGAACGGGAATTCGTGCCCGGCATTGGCATAGCGCACGACGCCACTGTGGGTGTCCAGCACCGCGTAGAACACGGTGGCAAACTCGGCCGCGCTGGTGTTGCGGTACAACAGGCGGTTCAGGCGCGACATCATGCCGGGCGGATTGGTCTGCGCGTCGGTGTTGGTGCGAACCGTGGCCTGCAGCGTCGCGGTCAGGATGGACGCCGGAATACCCTTTCCGGACACGTCCGCGATGACGATCACCAGCCAGCGGTTGTCCACGAGCACGAAGTCATAGTAGTCGCCACCGACCTGCCGGCTGGGAACCGTCACGCCGTAGAGGTCGTAGCCGGGCAGGTCCGGCGGGGCGTCCGGCAGCATCTGCATCTGAATCTTGCGGGCGATCTTGAGCTCTTCCTCGAACACCTGACGGTCGACACTCTCGGCGAGCAGCCGGATGTTCTGCAGCGCGGTTCCAATCTGCGTGGACAACACCGACAGGTGGCCCAGTTCCTCCGTGCCGTAGGCCAGACCGTAGACCTTGTCGGCCAGCGCGACGTACGCAACACACACGCCATCCTGTATGACCGGCACGATCACGTCCGCGCCCACCGGCAGGTGCTCCGCTGCCACCGTCGGTCGCGCGCCGCCGTCGTCCTTGCGCCGGCGGAACAGCCGGCGCCGGGGTCCCGCCGGCTGCAACAGATCGCTGCGGCGCACGGGCTCGCCAATCCCCACCAGCGCCGCCACCAGCGGGTCGTCCCCGTTCGATACCATCGACAGGCGCGCGTCCGACGCGTCGAGAACCTCGCGCAGCCCGCGGCCGACGGCCTGGTCCAGTTCCTCGTGGGTGGTCGCGGCCGCGACACGGTCGCCGACGCGCTTGAAGCGCTGCGCCAGGCCCCCACGCCCGCGCGCGAGCGCCTGTTCCAGCAGCGTTTCCACCCGCTCCAGTGCGGGCTGGAACGCAATCACCACCAGGATCACGAAGCCGGTCTCGAAGAGATCGCGCCCACCGCCGCTGTACTGGCTGAAGAAGAGCGTGATGGGCCGCAGCACCACCAGATACAGCGCGGCCAGCATGATCGCGACGGCGCCGTAGAGCAGACTGCGCTGCAGGACGTGGCGCACGCCGAGGAACTGGTGGCGGATCATCGCGTAAGCGATCGCGCCGCCGCTCGCCACCAGCGACAGATTCAGCAACGCAAGCCCGACATTGTGCGGGACGATGCGCAGTTGTTCGAACAGCGCGAATTTCGCGAACATGTAGAAGGTGACGCTCAGCAACACGCCCAGCGAGACGGCGCGCAGCTGGCGCGCGAGGCGCGGGTTGGCCAGCCCGACCCGGCTCCGGCGCAGAATGTCGAGCGCGACCAGCGAGTAGACCACGTTGACCACCGCAAACAGCCCCCGGTGCATGCGCTCCAGCAACCGGACCAGCGCGCCGACCACGGCATCGAAGCCCGACAGCGTGAGCTCGCGCGAACCGCGGCCGAGGTCGGGATCCATCGCGATGGTGGTGGGCACACGGGAAAGCAGCACCAGCATGCGATCGCCGAACATCATCGCGGCCAGGTGAAAGATGTACGGGGCAAACACCACCAGCCCGAGGATGGGATAGCGGTTGAGCACACGGTTCTCGGTGGGAAAGCTCAGCGCGAATACCAGCAGCGAGGGGAAGTAGAATTCCCACAGGTATTCGAAATTCTCCACCATGCTCGTGTAGAGCACGGCGCCTTCGCGCAACGAGTGTTCCAGAAAAAGGCCGGACGCGCTGAGGAGGGGGCCAACGCCGGCAAAGAACAGCATCATCGCCGCGGCGCGGGTGGGTGCGCTGGCGCGGCCGACCCGCAGCAACGTCAATCCAAGCAGAAAGATTGCGACGCCGAATACGAGGTAAACGACGGATATGGCGACGGTGTTGGGGCCGGTCATTTCGAGCCGCTCCGGAGACATCCGTGTCGCCGCGGGAGACGGTCCCCCTTTTACGTAAACGAACGCCGGCCGGTTCCGCACAACCGCGGAGCGCGGAACCGTCTACGCTTCTTCTTCCGGGCCTTCATCGCCCCGTGTCTTCGTCAATTCCACGTACAGCCCGCCGTCCGCATAGCGGAAGTTCAGGCTGTCGGTGAACGCCTGCATGATCATCAGCCCGCGGCCACGCTCGCTCATCGGGTCGGGGGTGTTGTTGCCGTCAACCGCCGACTGGAAGTCAAAGCCCGGGCCCTCGTCCTTCACGCTCGCGGAGAACGAGTTGCTGTTGAAGCGCAACGTCACCACGACGCGCTTGTCGCGCGCGAAGCGATTACCGTGCTCGATGGCATTGCTGCAGGCCTCGATGAGCGCCGTGCTGACGTCGTTGATCGCGTCCTGCGAAAACGAGAACTCACGGGCGAGGTCCTGGATGGCAGCATCCACCGCCCCGAGGTACTTCAGGTCGCTCGGAATGTTGAGAATCATCTGGTCGCCGCTGTTTCCCATACGCCGGATGCAGTTACTGGTCGGGGATGGCGACGACTAACTGGCAGCCGTGAAGCTCTTGACCGCGTCTTCTTCCGCCTCGTACGACTTGAAGAGCAGGTTGAGCTTGGTGACGTAGAGAATGCTCTCGATCCGATCCGACGCGTGCATCACGACCAGGTCGCCGCCGGCGCGCCGGACCGACGTGTAGCCGCTGATGAGGATGCCAAGACCGGTGGAGTTGATCCAGGACACCTTCTCCAGATTCACGACCACGTTCTTCTTGCCCTGATCGATCAGGGACTTGAACACGTCGCGGAAGGTGTCCGCGTCGGGCCCCCCGGTAAGCTTCCCATTCAGATCAAGAATCACCGCGTTCCCAACTTCTCTCTGCGTGATCTTCAAGCTAAACCTCCTTGGCCCGGTCTTCCCGGTACAGGATTTCCAGTGCGAGCCGCATGTCGGCGGGCAACGCCGTTGTGAATGTCATCCGTTTCCCTGTGTCCGGATGCGTGAAGGACAGTCTGGATGCGTGCAGGGCGTGCCGCTTGACGATCTTCAGCAAGCGCTCGATCGTCTCCCGCGAACGGGTTCGCCCGGTTCGTATCCTCTGCCTTCTACCACCGTAAACGGGATCACCCAGGAGCGGGTTGTCGACATGAGCCAGGTGCACGCGGATCTGATGGGTCCGCCCCGTCCGGGTTAAGACGCGAATATAGTCGAAATGGTAGTAGGTGTCTACCACGATCACCTCGGTGCTCGCGGGCCGCCCACCGGCCACCACGGCCATCTTCTGGCGGTGGATTGGATGGCGGGCGATGGGTTCGTCCACGCTGAAACGGGCCGCACGCACATTGCCGAACACGATTGCGTGGTAGGTTTTTTCGAACAGCCGGTCCTTGATCTCGGTGCTGAGCGATCGGTACGCAGCGTCGGTCTTGGCCAGCACCATCACGCCGGACGTGTCCTTGTCCAGACGATGGACCACGCCCGGCCGGTCACCCCCGCCCAGCCCGGCCAGTCCGGTGCCACGCCCGAGCAACGCATTGACGAGTGTTCCGTCCCAGTTGCCGTGGGCGGGGTGCACCACGAGTCCGGCCGGCTTGTTGACCACGACGACGGCGTCGTCCTCGTAGACGACGGCAATGTCGATCGGTTGCGGGGCGGGGGCGGCACGGGCCGGGGCCGGCGCGGCCGCGGCCACATCCACCGCGACGGCATCTCCCGCCCGGACGGCAAAACTGTCGGGACGCGCGGCCCCGTTGAGCAGGATGCCCCCGGCCGCATTCAGCGCCTGGACCTGGGTTCGTGACAGTGCGGGGAGACGGGCGGTGCAGTAGCGATCCAGACGCTGCCCGGCGTCTTCGTCTTGAACCGTGAAGGTGAGACGGCCGGCGCTCATCCGGGCCGCCTAGCCGCGCGGAGCGTGTTCGTCGACAGGCGCGGGCACGGCGCGGTCGACGTCGGGGGTCCGGATGGCAAACAACACCAGCAACGCGGCGCCGATGCTGACCGCCATGTCGGCTACGTTGAAGACGGGCCAGTAGTGGCCATTGAATCCGATCTGCAAGAAGTCAATGACCTCGCCGTAGATGATGCGGTCGATCAGGTTCCCCAGCGCACCACCGAGGATCAATCCCAGCCACATGCGGCGGTAGCGATCCCCACCCGGCAGCCGGTAGCCGACGTACGTGATCAGCGCAATGGCAATGACACTTGCGACGACGAAAAAAACCCGGCCGCCCTGGAACATTCCGAAGGCGGCGCCGGCATTCTTCAGGAGTGTGATGTGCAGATAGCCGTCGATGATGTCGTAGTTCTGCCCGTTCCGCCACAGGATCTGCTTGGTGAGTTGGTCGAGAGCGACGACGAGCGCGGCGGGAAGGACAAGTCGCACGCTAGCTCCTCTGCATTCGCTCGGCGCGCGACTGGCACTTCACGCACAGACTCGCGGCCAGGAACGCTTCGAGCCGGCGCGGCGGAATCTTCTCCCCGCACTCCTCGCACACACCGAACGTTCCCTTGTCGATCCGGCGCAGCGCGGCTTCGAGCGCGATCAGGTAGTCGGTGCCGTGGCTCGCGTGCATGAACGCCTGTTCCTGCTCGATGACGTCGGAGCCGACGTCCGCCATGTGGTTCGAGTAGCTCTGGTTACCGGACTGGCTCGCGGCCATCCCCTGAATCTCCTCCTCGATCATGCCGAGGCGCTGGAGGACGTGCTGCCGCTCCTCCTCGATGAGGGTCCTGAAACGCTGCAGTTCCTTCTTGTTCATCCCGTGTAACCTCTTCTAAACAAACGCGTTATGCACAAATACTCCCCGCCGGAGCGAACGTAACATAGTACCGTCCCCGGGGAGTGTCAACGATATTTCTGTATCCAGAGTGATACCGCCTCGCCGTCGAGTTCGAACGCAACGGTGCTTTCCCAGTCCACCGCACCCTGCGCGATGCCGTCCGCCAGGGTTTCCGACGCGATCAACGCGGTCATCGTGGTAACCACCCGGGTTGTCCATTCGCCGCCGGTGTAACGGATCCGGATGCGGTCGGTGACGTCGAGGCCGGAGCCCTTGCGCAGGTTCTGCAGGCGGTTGATCAATTCGCGCGCGGCACCCTCGAGCCGCAGTTCCTCGTCGAGTACGAGGTTCAGCACGACCGTCAGGCCGCGATCCTCGCTGGCGCCGTAGCCTTCCGCCGCCGTCACCTGCACGCCGGCATCCTCGCGCGTGATGTCGACGCGCTCGCCATCGACGTCCAGCGCGAGCGCGCCGGTCTTCAGGAAGCGCGCGAGATCGGCCGCGGGCGCCCCCTTGATGGCGGCCGCAATGCGCGGCACCTGCTTGCCAAACTTGCGCCCGAGCACGGGGAACACCGGCGTCGCCGACAATGTCGCGACGCCTCCCAGGTCATCGAGACGGCGGATGGCACGCACGTTGAGCTCTTCGAGCACGAGGCCGGAGATACCGGGGTCGGCAACCAGCCGGTCCAGCCCGGCGGCGTCGTTGGAGTGCACCAGCACCTCGGAGAGCGGCTGACGCACGCGCATGCCGGCCTCGTTGCGCACGGTCCGTCCCAGCGACGCGACCGCGAGTGCCGCGTCCATCGTGGACTCCAACGCGTCGTCGATCGCGCGCGCGTCGAACTCCGGGAAGCGCTGCAGGTGCACGCTCTCCCCGCCGCCGTCGGCGGCGGTGCGGCCGTGCAGCGCGAGGAAGAGTTCCTCGGCGAGGTACGGAACGAACGGCGCGAGCATGCGCGTGAGTCCTTCCAGCACCGTGTAGAGCGTGTGATAGGCCGCGAGTTTGTCGGGGCCCATCTCTCCCTTCCAGAAGCGGCGGCGGGAGCGGCGCACGTACCAGTTGGAGAGTTCATCCAGCACGAAACGTTCGATCGCGCGCGCGGCGCGCGTAAGGTCGTACTCGTCCAGCCAGCCGGTGACGCGTTTCACCGTTGTGTTGTAACGCGAGAGAATCCAGCGATCGAGCAGCGTGGGCTCTCCCGGGCCATCGCCGGCGCGATAGCCGTCGATCGAGGCGTACATCGAGAAGAACGCGTACACGTTGCGCAGGTTCTCCATCATCTTGCGCGCGGTGTCCTTGACGCCGTCGCGATCGAAGCGCGTCGGCGTCCACGGCGGGCTGGTGGTCGCGAGGTACCAGCGCAGCGCATCCGCGCCGTCGTCGTTGAGGACCTCCCAGGGTTCCACCGCGTTGCCCTTGCTCTTCGACATCTTCTGGCCGTGCTTGTCGAGAATGAGTTCCGTGGTCAGGCAGTTCTTGTACGGGCTCCGCCCCTTGAGAAACACCGAGATCGCGAGCAGCGAGTAGAACCAGCCGCGCGACTGGTCGATCCCCTCACTGATGAAGTCGGCCGGAAACTGGCTCTCGAACATGCCGCTCTCGTCCCACGGGTAGTGGTACTGCGCAAACGGCATCGCGCCGGAGTCGAACCAGACGTCGATCACGTCCTTGACGCGCCGCATCACGCCGCCGCACGCGCATGTGAGTTCGATGTTGTCGACGAACGGCCGGTGCAGGTCGAGCGTCGCTGCGTCCTGCGGGAAGTTGCTGGCGCGCTCGCGCAGTTCGTCGATGCTCCCCACCGCGTCCTTGTCGCCGCAGACCTCGCACACCCAGATGTTGAGCGGCGTGCCCCAGTAGCGCTCGCGCGACAACGACCAGTCGACGTTATTCTCCAGCCAGTTGCCAAACCGCGCCTCCCCGACTTCTTTCGGGATCCAGTTCACGTTCCGGTTGGCCTCGATCATGCGGTCCTTGTACGACGTGGTGCGGATGTACCACGACTGGCGCGCGTAGTACATGAGCGGCGTCGAACAACGCCAGCAGAACGGGTAGGAGTGCGTGATGCGTCCGCTCTTGTAGAGCTTGCCGTGCTGCTTGAGCCACTTGACGATGGCCGGGTCGGCGTCCTTGATGAACTGCCCCGCCCAGTCGGTGACCGCCGCGTCGAAGGTGCCGTCGGGCAGCACGCCCTGGATCAGCGGGATGCCCTGCTCCTGGTGCATGCGGAAGTCGTCGGCGCCGAACGCGGGCGCGATGTGCACGATGCCGGTGCCGTCATCGAGACTCACGAAGTCGCCGGCGATCACGCGGAATGCGCCCTCGGTATCCTTATAGTAATCGAACAGCGGCTCGTAGGTCGCGCCGACCAGCTCGGCGCCGCGGAACGTCTCCCGCACCTCGTATTCGCCTTCCAGGGCGCCGAGCAGCGCCTCGGCGAGAATCAGCACCTCACCGTTGTGTGCCACCCGCGCGTAGGTTTCCTTCTCGGCCACCGCGAGCGCGGCATTGCACGTAAGCGTCCACGGCGTCGTCGTCCACGCCAGGAAGAACTCGTCCACGCCGCGTCGCTTGAACTTGACGAACACGCTCGGGTCGGCCACATCCTTGTACCCCAGGCTGACCTCGTGGCTCGACAACGACGTCTGGCAGCGCGGGCAGAACGGCACACTCTTGTGGCCCTGGTAGATGAGTTTCTCTTTCCAGAACTCCTTGAGGATCCACCACACCGATTCGATGTAACGGTTGTCGTAGGTGACGTAGGGGTGTTCCATGTCCACCCAGAACGCGATGCGGCGCGTGAACGCCACCCAGTCCTTCTCGTACTTGAAGACACTCTCGCGGCACTGGCGGTTGAACTCCGCGATCCCGTACGCCTCGATCTGTTCCTTGCGGTTGATGCCGAGCGAACGCTCGACCTCGATCTCGACCGGCAATCCGTGCGTATCCCAGCCCGCCTTGCGCACCACGCGATGACCGCGCATGGTCTGGTAGCGGCACGCGAGGTCCTTGCACAGCCGGGCGATCACGTGGTGGACACCGGGCTTGCCGTTGGCGGTCGGCGGGCCCTCGTAGAAGACGTAGGTGTCGGTGGCCGGACGCTCTTCGACGCTGCGGCGGAAGATGGTCTCGCGTTCCCAGTATGCGGAGATGGCTTCTTCCGCGGACGCGACGTGGTCCGACGACGGCAGTCTGGGGAATCGGGTCTGACTCATGGGATGCTACGTCCGATCAGTGGCACGCGCGCGGGCTACAGCCGTTTCAGGTATTCGACCACGAGCCGGCGCAAGCCCGGCTCGGCGGCATTGGCGGTCGCGATGATCCGGTCGAGGTTCGCGGGTTCGAGCGCGTCGGGCCGGCACAGGTCGGTCACGACGCATATGCCGAGCACCTTCATGCCGGCGTGTACGGCCACGAGATTCTCGGGAACCATCGACATGCCGACGATGTCCGCGCCCATGCGGCGCAGAAACCGGTACTCGGCCGCGGTCTCGAGATTCGGCCCGGCGACGGCCACCAGCACGCCGCGGCGCAGCGGCAGCCCGAGTTCCATCGCGACCGCTTCGATCAGCGCGCGCCGCTCGCGATGGTAAGGTTGCGACATGTCTGGAAACCGCTCGCCGAGACGGTCGTCATTCCAGCCGATCAGCGGGTTGTCCCCCATCAGGTTGATGTGGTCCGTCACCGCGACCAGATCACCGAGATCAAGGTGCGGGTTCATGCCGCCGACGGCGTTGAAGACGAGGAGTTCCTCCACGCCGAGCGCGCGCATCACCCGGATCGGGAACGTGATCTCCTGCATCGAGTAGCCCTCATAGTAATGAAGGCGTCCCTGCATGGCGACCACCGGCTGGCCGCCGAGCGTTCCAATGACGAAGTTGCCCTTGTGGCCGGCCGTCGTGGAACGGACGAAGTGCGGGATGTCGCTGTACGGCACCACGGCCTCGACGTCCATTGCGTCCGCGAGGTCCCCGAGGCCGGTGCCCAGCACCACGCCGACGCGCGGCCGCAGCTGGCAGCGGGCGGTCACCGCCGACGCCGCCTCCTGGATCATTTCGAAGAGTCCGTGCATATCGATTGAGGCTCCTGCCGGGCGGGCCCGCGCATACCGCACCCGAATCGTTCACCCGAATCGTTCAAATGAACGGCGCATTTTATCAGATGAGGCCGGGGGCGAAAACGCCGAAAACACACCGGCCCGCGGGTTTTACCCCGCGGGCCGCGCGAACGGTCCGGTGGATGGCTCGATCCGCCGGGATGGCTACGCGTTGGGTCCTTCGGGTGGCCGCGGTACGGCGGCAAGGCGCTGGAGGTCGCGACGGATCTGCTCGATGTTCCATTCCGACTCGGCCGGTTCCGCGGCCGGCCGGCCCGGCGCTGCGGGCGCCGCCGGTGGAGTCGCGGGCTGGGGCGCGGGGCGCTCGTTGGCCTCGCCCGCCAGCATGTCCCTCTGGCTCTGGGACAGGCGGTCGAGTATATCGCCGAGCCCGTCAATGGACTCGCCGTCGCCCTCGCCCGCCGGCGGGGCCGGTGCCGGGGACGAAAACAGCGATGCCGGACGCGGCTTCGGGGATTCGGGAACCGCGGAAAGGACGGGGCGGGCGGTGGCCGGACGCGGCTCGTCGTGCGCACCGCCGTCTTCGGAGCGGGTATCACGCTCGGCGGCTTCGATGAACTTCACGTGCGATTCCGCGACGACCTTCATCTTGGCCAGATACGCATCGCGCTGCGAACGCAGGCGCTGGACTTCCTGGCGCAGGCGGGCGGCTTCACCGGTGATGTCGCGCAGCGCCTTCTCCGCCTCGAGTTGCGCTTCCTTGACGATGATGTTCGCTTCGCGGCGCGCGTTGTCCTTCGACTCGACGGTTACCCGCTCGGCGGTGAGCAGCGTGTCGCGCAACGTGCGCTCGATCGAGCGGTACTCCTGAACCTTGTCGTCGAGTTCGAGCACGCGTTCACGCAGCGCGCGGTTGTCGTTGAGCACGGCTTCGTACTCGTCGGCCACGGTCGCGAGGAACGCGTACACCTCGTCGGCGTCGAGTCCCCGCATGACCTTGCGGAATTCCTGTTTGCGAACGTCCAGCGGCGTAATACGCATCGTTTCCATCCTCCTGCAGGCCGCCGGATCCGGCTGACCTGTGTGCCCGGGCGGGAAAGCCGTCCGGGCTGCCGGGGACTCTGCAATCCACGCGCCACACCCGGCCCGCGGAGCCCCATCGCAGTGAAGCTATAATCGCTTGTCAAAAAACAAACTGCAGCGCCGCGCACGGTCGCGCAAGGCGCTATATTCGCGGGCAGCATACATGAAGGCCGATCAGGTGGTAAGAATTTTTTCATCCAGTGGAAACCGGCCGCTCACCCGTAATCACGCGTCCCGGGCGGATCAGCGTCGCGCCCTCCTCGATGGCAATCTCGAAATCCCCGCTCATCCCCATGCTGAGGTCCGGCAGCGGACGTCCGGTGACGCGCCGCAGCTCGACGGCCAGCGCGGCGAGCTGCCGGAAGCACGCCCGGACCTCGACCGGCCCGCCATCCAGCGGGCCGATGGTCATCAGCCCGCGGAAATCGACGTGCGCGAGCGCGGCGAGCGCCTCGGCGGCGGCGGCCGCCTCCGCGGGCACCACGCCGTGCTTGCTGGCTTCGCCGGAGGTGTTCACTTCCAGCAGAACCGCGGTGCGGACGCCCCGTTCCCCCGACAACCGGTCCACGGTCTCGGCAATCCGGACGCCGTCGATCGCATGGATGAGCGCCACCCGGCCCACCACTTTGGCGGCCTTGTTGCGCTGCAGCGGCCCCACCAGGTGCCAGCGGCATGGCAGCGCGACGGCGTCCGCTTTCGCCACGAGTTCCTGTACCCGGTTCTCGCCCACGTCGGTGATACCGGCACGCAGGACCGCCTCGACCGTGCCGGCCGGAAACGTCTTCGTAATCGCAACGATCGTGACGTCATCCGGTGACCGGCCGGCGCGCCGCGCGGCCGCGGCCACCCGCTCACGGACACCCCGAACATTGTCCTGAATGCTCGCCATCGCCTGAATCTAGCCCCGGAGGGCGCCGCGTGACCACCCCCAATCACCGCCCGATCCAGGGTGGAAAACTATCAACCATCTATCCACCACGAATCCACATTGCCATCGAGCCCGGTTTCGGTTATCTTGCTTATTGATAATAAGATAGGCGGCTCCAAGATAATGATTTCACAACCCGGAGAAAGTCTTGACGCCCCCGGGGTCGGTTCGTAATATGGCCGAACCTCAATCCGTAGGGGTAACGGAATCGGCGCCCCCAATATGTTGCGTTAATAATGGCAACATGTTACGCCGGTCGACCTGTGGGTCATCCAGACCGCCATCCCTCGGTTGATCCCGCAAGTCACAGTATTTGAACCTGTTACGGTGTCAGTGCCGGTAGGAGAGCCATGGAGATTACGAAGGTCAAAAAGCGCAACGGTTCAATCGTCGATTTCGATCGGATCCGCATCGAACGCGCCATTGAAAAAGCATGCGAGGCGACCCGCGTAACGGTCTCCAGCGAGTTCTACTCCTCGGTCACCGACGACGTCACCACCGTGATCGAGGAGAAGTTCGACGAGCGCATCCCGGGTGTCGAAGACATCCAGGACGTCGTCGAAATGATGCTGGCCGAGCGCGGGCTGTTCGAAGTCGCAAAGGCGTACATCCTCTACCGCAAGGAACGCGAGGACTTCCGCCGCCACAAGCAGGACGAACTGCTCGAGAAGATCGACCGCCGGGAGATCCGCGTCACCAAGCGCAGCGGCGAAGTCGTCGAGTTCAACATCAGCGAGATCGAACGCGCGATCACCAATTGCTGCGAGGGGCTGGAGGGAGCGATCGACGTGGTCGGCATCCTGCGCGACACCAAGCTCGGGCTCTACGAAGGCATCAAGACCTCGGAGATCAACCAGGCCGTCATCATGGCGATCCGCGCGCGGATCGAACGCGACCCGGTCTATTCGACGCTGGCCGCGCGTTTCCTGTTCAACGACCTCTATAAAGGCGTGCTCGGTGTCGATGAATTCGCCGAAAGCTTTGCGGAGAAGCACCGCAAGGGATTCGGCGAACGCCTCCAGGCGGGTGTGAACGCCGGGCGTCTTGACCCGCGGTTGCTCGAGTATGATCTGAATCGCCTCGGCGGCGAGTTGCGCCCCGAGCGCGACCGTCTGTTCACCTACCTCGGCGCACAGGTGCTCTACGATCGCTACTTCCTGAAGAATCTCCAGCAGGAGATCATGGAGACGCCGCAGTACTTCTGGATGCGGATCGCGATGGGTCTCGCGCTCAACGAAGCGAGCGACCGCGAGGCGCACGCGCTGCGTTTCTACGACGTGATTTCGTCGCTGCACTACGTGCCGTCCACGCCGACGCTCTTCCATTCGGGCACCAACCACCCGCAGATGAGTTCGTGCTACCTCACCACGGTGAAGGACGATCTGTCGCACATCCTCAAGAGCATCGGCGACAACGCCCAGCTCTCCAAGTGGTCGGGCGGACTCGGCAACGACTGGACCAACATCCGCGGCACCGGCGCCCTCATCAAGAGCACCAACGTCGGCAGCCAGGGCGTGGTTCCGTTCCTCAAGATCGTCGACGCGACCACCGCGGCCATCAACCGCAGTGGCAAGCGCCGCGGCGCCACCTGCGTGTACGTGGAGGCGTGGCACTACGACTTCGAGGACTTCCTCGAGCTGCGCAAGAACACCGGTGACGAGCGCCGCCGCACGCACGACACCAACACCGCCAACTGGATTCCGGACCTGTTCATGAAGCGCGTGCTGGCGGACGGCGACTGGACGCTGTTCTCACCCGACGAGACCCCCGACCTGCACGACCTCTACGGCCGCGCGTTCGAGGCGCGCTACGAGGAGTACGAGCGCATGGCGGACCGGGGCGAAATCCGGCTGTTCCGGCGCGTGCGTGCCAATGACATGTGGCGCAAGATGATTACGATGCTGTACGAGACCGGCCATCCGTGGATGACGTTCAAGGACCCGTGCAACGTGCGTTCGCCGCAGGATCACGTCGGCGTGGTGCACAGCTCCAACCTGTGCACCGAGATCACGCTGAACACATCCATCGACGAGACCGCGGTGTGCAACCTGGGATCGATCAACCTCGCGCACCACATCGAGGACGGCAAGCTCAACGAGGAACGGCTCAAGTACACCATCAAGATGGCGGTCCGCATGCTGGACAACGTCATCGACCTCAACTTCTACCCGACGCCGGAGTCGCGGAACGCGAACATGCGCCACCGCCCCATCGGCCTGGGCGTCATGGGCGTGCAGGACGCGCTGTACATGATGAACCTCGCGTTCGATACCGAAGACGCCGTGCGTTTCTCGGACGAGACGCAGGAGTTCATCTCCTACCACGCCATCCTCGCGTCGTCGGAGATCGCCAAGGAGAAGGGCGCCTACCTGACGTTTCCCGGCTCCAAGTGGGACCGCGGGATCTTCCCCGTCGACACGCTCGACCTGCTGGAGAGCGAGCGCGGAATCGCGACCGGGGTCGACCGGCGTTCGCGGCTGGACTGGACGCCGGTCCGCGCGCACGTCAAGCAGCACGGGATGCGCAACTCCAACACGATGGCGGTCGCGCCCACGGCGACCATCGCCAACATCGCCGGCTGCGTACCGTCCATCGAACCGATCTACAAGAACATGTACGTGAAGTCAAACTTCAGCGGCGAGTTCACGATCATCAACAAGTTCCTGGTGATCGATCTGAAGCAACTCGGGTTGTGGAACGACGACATGATGGAGAAGATCAAGTACTACGACGGCAGCGTGCAGCGCATCGACAGCATTCCGGCCGCCGTCCGCGAGCGCTACAAGGAAGTGTTCGAGATCGAGGGGATCTGGATCGTGAAACACGCCGCGCACCGCGGCAAGTGGATCGACCAGAGCCAGTCCGTCAACGTGTTCACCACCTCCAAGTCCGGCAAGCAGATCTCCGAGATCTACATGGCCGCCTGGAAGATGGGGCTGAAGACGACCTACTACCTGCGCACGCTGGGAGCGTCATCCATCGAGAAGTCCACGCTCGACAGCAAGAACAAGAAATACTCGGCCGGCTCCGCGCACGTCGCCGAATCCGACAACGTTCCCGCCTCGCAGGTCAAGAGCGCGTGCTCGATCATGGATCCGACCTGCGAAGCGTGCCAGTAACGCCAGAAGGAATGAAAGGCAACCCGACCATGGAACACACCAACAGCGAGAAACGCCTGCTCAACTGCTCGTCGACGGATCCCAACAAGATCCTGCCGATGAAGTACCAGTGGGCACGCAAGCACTACAAGGACGGGGTGGCCAACAACTGGACGCCGGAAGAAGTCAACATGCAGAAGGACGTCGAGATGTGGCGCAGCCCCGACGCCCTCTCGGACGACGAACGCCGCCTGGTGCTGTGGAACATGGGTTTCTTCTCGACCGCCGAGAGCCTGACGGCCAACAACATCGTGCTGAACGTGTACCGCCACGTCACCAACCCGGAGTGCCGCCAGTACCTGTTGCGCCAGGCGTACGAGGAGGCGGTCCACACCGACACGTTCATCTACTGCTGCGACACCCTTGGTCTCGACCCGGACGACGTGTACAACATGTACATCAAGATCCCGAGCATCAAGGCCAAGGACGACTTCGTCATCGACATCACCAAGTCGATCCTCGACCCGACGTTTACCACCGAGGGCAAGGAGAACACGCAGCGTTTCGTGCACGACCTCGTGGGCTACTACGTGATCATGGAGGGCATCTTCTTCTACGCGGGCTTTGTGATGATGCTGTCCTTCCTGCGCCAGAACAAGATGGTTGGCGTCGGCGAGCAGTTTCAGTTCATCCTGCGCGACGAGTCGGTGCACCTGGCGTTCGGCTGCGACCTGATCAACACCATCGTGATGGAGAATCCCTCCATCTGGACCGAGGAGTTCAAGGCCACGCTGGTGGAGAACATCAGGCGCTCGGTCGAGCTCGAGGAGGCCTACGCGGCCGACTGCCTGCCGCGCGGTATCCTGGGGCTCAACTCGGGGGCGATCAACGAGTACGTCCGTTACATCGCCGACCGGCGCCTCGAGCGGATCAACCTGCCCAAGCTCTACAACGTGGCCAATCCGTTCCCGTGGATGAGCGAGGTCATCGACCTCAAGAAGGAGAAGAACTTCTTCGAAACCCGGGTCACGGAGTACCAGAGCGGCGTCCTGAACTGGGAGTAGTCTCCCCGCCACCGCCGGCAGTCGCCGGATTCCAGGCCAACGCCCCGCGCATCCGGCGGGGCGTTTCCGTTGGCGCACCGCCGGGGCCAAGTTCCCGTTGCGGAGCACTCGGGTTCGCTATACTCTGGTGTGATTCATCGCGGTTTCATCCCGAGGTAACACACTGCTTCAGGCACTCGTCACCACCGGCCGGGTCATCCACGAGATCCGGACTTTGTTCGGCCAGCGGCTCGTTCCGCTGATGGCCGCGGGCCTCGCCTTCCATCTGCTGCTGGGACTGATTCCGTTTCTGTTCATCACGACCGCGACCGCCGGCTTCGTGTTCAAGAATCAACCCGTCACCGAAAGCAATCTCTACGACACGCTGCTCGGCATCCTGCCCCCCGGCGCGGGCGAAGCGGTGCTCGACAACATCACCTCCCTCGTGCAGAGCTGGCAGGGCTTCGGTGTTCTGGGTCTCATCTCGCTGTTCTTCGTCGCGGCCGGACTCTTCGAGTCGCTCGAGTGGAGCATCAACGGGGCGATGGGGTCGCGCCGCAAGGTTGGCTTCCTCCACCGCCGCCTGCTGACCCTCGCGTACGTGATGGGCGCAATGCTGTTCTTTTCGGTGGCCGCGGTGGGTGATTACGCGTTCCAGCTGCTGCTGGCCGCGCCCGGCCTCACGGAGCTGACCTCGCTGATTCACATCCCGCGGCGGGCCTTCTCGATCGGCTCGTTCGCGGTGTTTCTCCTGATCCTGTACCTGTCGATTCCGGCGCGGCGTCCACAGCTCCTCCGGGCGGTGGTGGTTGCGCTGGTGGTTGCGGCGGGGTGGGCGTTCCTCCAGAAGCTGGGTGCAACGGTCACCATCTATATTTCGCGGCGCCACGCGGTCTACGGCGCGCTTGCGGGCGGCGCGCTGTTTCTCACCTGGATGTACCTGCTGGCGACCTTCATTCTGCTGGGCGCGCTGATGCTCGACGTGTGGGCGCGCGCGACGCATCGATTACCCCTCGATGCCGACGCCGGCTGGACCGAGGGAATCGGATAGATGCCGGCTCGCGCCGCGGACCCGCACGTTGTCATCCTCGGCGGTGGTTTCGGCGGTCTCTACGCCGCACGGGTGCTCGGCGCCGCCGGGGCGCGCGTCACGCTCGCCGACCGTCGCAACTTTCATCTCTTCCAACCACTCCTCTACCAGGTCGCGACCGGCGGGCTCTCGCCGGGCGACATCGCGTCCCCGATCCGCGGCGTGCTGCGCAAGTATCCGCGCGCAGCGGTGATCCAGGCCGAGGCCACCGACCTGCTGCCGGACTCGCGCCAGGTGGTGTTCCGGAACGGGCCGCCGCTCACCTACGACCACCTGATCATCGCCACCGGCTCGCGAACCGCCTACTTCGGGCACGACGCGTGGCGCGAACACGCCCCGGGGCTCAAGTCGGTCGAAGACGCCCTCGACATCCGCCAGCGCGTGCTGAGCGCGTTCGAACGCGCCGAGACCGAAAGCGACGAAGCGCGGCGAGCCGAGCTCCTGACGTTCGTGGTCGTCGGTGGCGGGCCGACCGGTGTCGAGCTGGCCGGGGCGGTGGCCGAACTCGCCCGTGGCACACTCGCGCGCGAATTCCGGGTGATCGATCCGCGGCGCGCGCGCGTCGTGCTGGTGGAAGCGGGCGAGCGGTTGCTCCCGGCGCTGCCGGCCGTACTCGCACGCAATGCGGCGCGTTCGCTGGAGCACCTCGGCGTCGAGATCCAGACCGGTGTGATGGTGAGCGACATTTCCGGCGGCGCGGTGACGCTCGGCGCGGGCGACGCCACGCACACACTGTCCGCCGCAACCGTGCTGTGGGCGGCGGGCGTGGCCGCGGGCTCCTTTGGCGACCGGGTGGCCGATCGCCTCGCGCTCAAACGCGACCGCGGGGGCCGCGTGCGCGTGCATCCGGACCTGACGGTCCCCGGGCATCCGGAAATCTCCGTGATCGGAGACCTCGCGCTCGCGATGGACGCGGGCGGCAATCCCCTTCCTGGTCTCGCCCCGGTCGCGATGCAGGAAGGGCGCTACGTCGCGCGTCGGATTCTCGGGCGGGCGCCGGACCGGCCGTTCCGTTACGTCGACAAGGGCCAGCTCGCGGTCATCGGCCGCAACCGCGCGGTGGCCGACTTCGGCCGCGTCCGCTTCAGCGGTTTTGCGGCGTGGATCGTCTGGGTGTTCGTCCATATCATGTACCTGATCGAGTATGACAACCGCGTGCTCGTGATGGTGCAATGGGCATTCAGCTACGTGACCCGCAACCGCGGCGCACGCCTGATCACGCGGAGCAGCGCGCGCGAAGAGGAAGCGGCGCAATGAACATCCAGGACGTCGCCAGGATTCGCGGGCTCCTGACCGATATGGACGGCGTGTGGTTTGTCGGCGACACCCCGCTGCCGGGCGCGGCGGCGGCGCTCGCGCGCCTGCGCGAGCGCGCCATCCCGGTGCGGTTTGTCACCAACACCACCACCAAGACCGCCGCGCAGCTCGCGCGGAAGATGGGCACCATGGGTCTCGACGTGCCGGCCGCGGAATTCGTCACCACGCCGGTCGCCACCGCGCGCCACCTGCGTGCGGCCGGCGTGAGGGCGATCTTTCCGGTGGTCGCGGATTCGATCCGCCCCGAGTTCGCGGGCTTCGAGGAGTCCGATCAACCGGAGGCCATCGTGATCGGCGACATCGGCAACGCGTGGAACTACGACCTGATGAACCGTCTCTTCCGGATGGCGATGGACGGCGCGCGCCTCGTCGCGATGCACCGCGGCCGCTTCTGGCAGGTCGACGACGGGCTGCGGATGGACATCGGCGCGTTTGTCGCGGGACTGGAATACGCCACCGGGCAGACGGCCACCGTGATCGGAAAGCCGTCGCGCACAATGTTCGACGCCGCGCTGGCCGACATCGGCCTCGCCGCCGAGGACGTGGTGATGGTGGGTGACGACGTCCAGATGGATATCGGTGGCGCCCAGGCAGCGGGCCTGCGCGGCGTGCTGGTGAAGACGGGAAAATACCGCGGCGATCTGGTGGCGGCATCGGGCATCACGCCCGACCTGGTGCTGGACTCGATCGCCGCGCTACTCGAATGACGCCGGCGTCTCCAGATCGAGAATGACCCGCCAGCCCGCGTCACCGCGCCGCCACAGGCGAACATAATAATTTCCGCTGCCGGCCGCGTTCAGCCCGATCGTGAACCCCAGGTCGCCGCCGGGCGCGACGTCGGCCTGCGCCGGCGCCATCTCGCCGGGCGCGGTGCCGGCCAGCGCGGCGAGCACCGCGTCCCGCCCGACCACCGGCACGCTACCGGAGCGGTAGAGACGCACATCGTCGGCCGCGTAGGTGGCGAATGCCTGTGCAGTCCCCGCGCGCGCGGCGTCCGCGAACGCACGATCGGCCGCCACCAGCGCATCCTGCGCGACGCTCCGGGCATCCGGCGCAAGCGGTGCCACCGCGGGACCCGCCGCTGCGTGGAAGCTGACCGTGGACGGCGCGTCGACGCGCTCGTGATTGATGCCGACGTCCAGCGCGACCTTCCAGTTCCCGCCCGGCTGTTGCTTCCACACCGATACGAAATGCCCGAACACTACCGGGTCGCTGTCCTTGTCGCGCCGGAATTCCCACGGCCCGGTGCTGAAGCCGTAGTCCTGCGACGCGGAGAGTTCCACGTGTTCGGGCCCCCACGACAGCACCACCGGCGACGCGGGGCGCGCGCGGTACACCTCCGGCCCGTTTGACGGGCCCGGATTGAACACGATGGCATCGTCGGCGAGGTTGGCGAGGAACGCCGCCTTCATCCCGTCCGTCAATGACATCGCGGCAAACGCCCGTTCGGCGTCCGCCAGCGAACGCGCCGCCGCCGGCACCTCGTCCGCGCGCGCCGCCCCCGCGGCCCATGCGCAAGCCACCACCAGCACCGCCAGCATACGCTTCGTCGTCATCACGGGACACCTGCCTGTGGTTAGAGTTTCCATTTTCCCGCCAGCGCCGCGCGCACCCGCGCCAGCACGGGGGTGAATGCACCATCGCCGCCAAGTTCTCCACGCGGCGCATCCGGCGAGACCATGCGCTTCAACACCGTCTCCGTGCACGAACCAAGCGCGTCGACGTCGTAGCCGCCCTCGAGAAGCGCGACGCAGCGCCCGCCGGCGGAAACGCGCGCGATGTCGAGCACCGCGGCCGCCATCGCGTCGAACCCGGCCGCGGTCACGCGCATGCCGCCCAGCGGATCGTCCGCGTGCGCGTCGAATCCGGCCGACACCAGCACCAGCTGGGGCGAAAACGCGTCGGCAACCGGACGCACCACGCGCCGGAACGCGGCCGTGTACTCGGCGTCTCCGAAACCGCCCTGCATCGGAACGTTGACCGTCATCCCCGCCGCGGCCCCACCACCCGTCTCCTCCGCCGTCCCGGTTCCGGGATAGAACGGAAACTGGTGCAACGAGAGAAACAGCACGCGCGGATCGTCCCAGAAGATCTGCTGCGTGCCGTTGCCATGGTGAACGTCCCAGTCCACGACCAGTACGCGTTCGAGTCGGTGCCGCTCGAGCGCATACGCGGCCGCCACCGCGATATTGTTGAACAGACAGAAGCCCATCGCCCGGTCGGACTCGGCGTGGTGCCCGGGCGGGCGCACCGCCGCGAAGCCGTTGGCGAGTTCTCCGCTAATCACGCGGTCGACCAGATCGAGCGCGGCACCCGCCGCGTGACACGCGACGGCATAGGAGTCGGGGCACATGAACGTGTCCGGGTCGAGCATCACGTTGGCGCGCCCGGCCGCCGAGGCAATTGCTTCCACGTAGGCGGCGTCGTGCGCCAGCGCGAGTTCCGCGTGCGTGGCCTGCCGCCGCGCGGGGATCATCTCGACACCCGGCATGTCCACGCGTTCCGCCAGGTCCAGCAGGCTCCGCATGCGCTCCACCCGCTCGGGGTGACCATGCGGCGTGCGATGGCGCGTGTAGATCTCGTCGATATGAAAACCGGTTTTCACGCGCAACTATTCTTCATCGTAGTTGACCTTGAGCTTGTCCATGACGCTTGCGTCGGCCAGCGTGGTGACGTTCCCGAGCGCGCGTCCCTCGGCGACGTCGCGCAGGAGGCGGCGCATGATCTTCCCGGAGCGCGTCTTGGGCAGATCGCCGGTAAAAACGATCCGCTCGGGGATCGCAAACTTGCCGATCTTCTTCGCCACCCAGTCCTTGAGCTTCTGGTTGAGCGCATCGGTGCCTGCCACGCCATCCTTGAGGCTGACAAACGCAACCAGGCCCTGCCCCTTGAGATCGTGCGCAACACCGATGACCGCGGACTCCGCGACACCCTCGTGCTCGACGAATACGCTCTCGAGTTCGGCGGTGCCGATGCGGTGCCCGGCCACGTTGACGACGTCATCCACGCGCCCGACGATCCAGAAGTACCCGTCCTTGTCGCGGCGCGCGCCGTCACCGGGGAAATACACGCCCGGCCAGCGCGACCAGTAGGTCTGCTTGAACCGTTTGGGATCGCCGTACACGCCGCGCAGCATCCCGGGCCACGGCTTGCGGACCGCGAGATACCCGGCGTCCACCTCCTTGCCGTCTTCGGAGAGGATGGTGGCGTCGACGCCGAAGAACGGCAGCGTGGCGCTCCCCGGCTTGGTCGCGGTCACGCCGGGCAGCGGCGTGATCATGATGCCGCCCGTCTCGGTCTGCCACCACGTGTCGACGATCGGGCACTTCTGGCGGCCGATGTGCTTGTGGTACCACATCCACGCTTCGGGGTTGATCGGCTCGCCGACGGTGCCGAGCAGCCGCAGCGACGACAGGTCAAACTTCGCCGGCCAGTCGTCGCCCCACTTCATGAATGCACGAATCGCGGTGGGGGCGGTGTAGAAGATGTTGACGCCGTAGCACTCCACCATGTCCCACAAGCGGCCGCGATCGGGCCAGTCGGGCGCGCCTTCGTAGACCAGGCAGGTGGCGCCGTTCTGCAGCGGGCCGTACACGATGTAGCTGTGCCCCGTCACCCAGCCGATGTCGGCGGTGCACCAGAACATGTCCTCGGGCTTGAGGTCGAACACGTACTTCGTCGTGAGGTAGGTGTAGACCATGTAGCCACCGGTGGTATGCACGATGCCCTTGGGCTTGCCGGTCGTCCCGCTGGTATAGAGCAGGAACAGCATGTCCTCGCTGTCCATCTTCGCCGCCGGGCAGTCCGCCGACGCGTCGCGCACGATGTCGTGGTACCAGACGTCGCGTCCCGGTTGCATCGCGCACGGAAACGGCTCCGGCGCGCCGCGCTGAACCACGACGACGTGCTTCACACTCGGGCAACCCACCATCGCCTCATCGACGATGTCCTTGAGCGGCAGCACCTTGCCGCGCCGCCAGCCGCCATCGCCGGTGATCACCAGTTTGGCCGCGCAATCGACGACGCGATCGCGAATGGACTCGGCCGAGAAACCGGCGAAGATCACCGAGTGCACCGCTCCGATGCGCGCACACGCGAGGAGCGCGATCACCAGCTCCGGCGTCATCGGCAGGTAGATGGCGACGCGATCGCCCTTGCGAATGCCCAGCGACTTCATCGCGTTGGCAAACTTGCTCACGTCGCGGGCCAGCTCGCCGTACGTGAGCACGCGGCGGTCACCGGGTTCACCCTCCCAGACGATGGCCGCCTTGTGGCGCGTCGGCGAATCGAGGTGCCGGTCGAGACAGTTGTAGGCGATGTTGGTCTTGCCGCCGACGAACCAGCGGTAGAACGGCGCCTTGCTCTCGTCGAGCACGCGCGTCCACTTCTTGAACCAGTGCAGTTCCCCCGCCACCCGCGCCCAGAACCTGGCCGGCTGGCGGATGCTCTCGCGGTACAGGCGGCGGTATTCGGCTTCCGAACCGATGTGGGCGTCCGCGCGAAACGCGGGCGTGGGTTTGAACCGGCGCGCTTCCTTGAGCACCGTGTCGAGTTGTCTGGGATCCATCGCCATGAGAGGGTGACGCTCCTTTCCCCTGTTGGAAATAAATGTCTTCCTGTAGTCTATCCAACGGCTGGGTCCGAACCAACGTCCAATTTTCAGCGGTGGTCGCCCGTGTTTCGCTCCCGTTCCATCGATCGTCCCGCCTTTGCCTGGGCCCTGTACGACTGGGGCAACTCCGCATTTTCGACCACGGTGATGGCGGGGTTCTTTCCGCTGATGTTCAAGCAGTACTGGAGCAGCGGCGACGCGTCCATGTCGTCGTTCCGGCTCGGGCTCGCCAGCTCCCTCGCCAGCCTCGTGATTGCGCTCTCCGCGCCCGCGCTCGGGGCCATCGCCGACGCGGGTGGCAGCCGCAAGCGCTTCCTGCTCGCGACCGCGGCCATCGGGATCGCCGGCACCGCGGGGCTGTTCTTCGTCGGCGCCGGTCAGTGGGCGATGGCCGCCACCGTGTTCGTGATCGCAACCATCGGCTTCTCGGCCTCGATGATCTTCTACGACGCACTGCTGATGGACGTGTCGACGCCCGCCACCTCGGACTACGTATCGGCGTTCGGCTTTGCAATCGGCTATCTGGGCGGCGGAGTCCTGTTCCTGCTCAACATCGTGATGTACAAGTCCCCGGCGACATTTGGAATCGCAACCCCGGAGGACGCGGCGCGCTGGTCGTTTTTGAGCGTGGCGATGTGGTGGGCGCTGTTCTCCATCCCGCTGGCCCGCGCCGTTCGCGAGCGCGCGCCCGCGGGCCGGCAGGCCGGAACCACGCGTCGTGGGCTGCACGACCTCGTCGAAACCATCCGCCACCTGCGCCGTCATCGGGTCGTGCTGCTTTTCCTGCTCGGCTACTGGTTCTACATCGACGGGGTGCACACGATCGTGCGCATGGGCATCGACTACGGGATGTCGCTGGGATTTCCGGCCGGCACACTGATCGCGGCACTGCTGCTGATCCAGTTCGTCGGGTTTCCGGCTTCGCTCGCGTTTGGGAAGATCGGCGAACGCTACGGCGCGAAAACCGGCATCTACATCGCCATCGCCGTATACGCCGGGATCTGTCTGTGGGGCTACCGGCTCGCGCGGCCGTCGGAGTTCTACGCGCTCGCGGTTGCCATCGGGCTGGTGCAGGGCGGCATCAACAGCCTGAGCCGCTCCTACTACTCGCGGCTGATTCCCGAAGATCAGTCGGCGCAGTTCTTCGGCTACTACAACACCATCGGGCGCTTCTCGGCCGTGCTGGGTCCGGTGTTGATGGGCTGGGTCAGCGTCACCACCGGCAACCCGCGGTTGTCGATGCTGGCGCTGATTGCGTTCTTCGTGGTGGGCGCGATGTTTCTTGCCAGGGTGCGCGAAACAACCGTATCCTAGAGACCGCGCCGCTCAGGAATTCCCCCAGGAATCCGGGAGACCCAACCAATGATTCATCTCAAGGAGATCATCGACCGCTTCGACGACGCGCTCGCGCGCGCTACCGCAAGCGGGATGATCGAACCCACCGCGATGGCACTGGCCACCGTCGGCGATACCGGCCGCCCCTCCTCCCGCGTCGTCCTGCTCAAGCACGCCGACGAACACGGCTTCGTCTTCTACACCAACACGCGCAGCCGCAAGGGGCGCGAGCTCGCCCACCATCCGTGGGCGGCGCTGTGTTTCTGGTGGGCGGCGATCGGCGAGCAGGTGCACATCGAAGGGCGCGTCAAACCCGTCACGCCGGAAGAGGCGGACGAGTATTTCGCATCGCGGCCGCGGGGCAGCCAGATCGGCGCCTGGGGTTCGCACCAGAGCGACGTCATCGCCTCCCGCCAGGTGCTGCTGGACCGCGTGGCCGAGGTCGAGGCGCGCTATGCCGGCCAGGCCGTGCCGCGCCCGGCGCACTGGTCGGGCTACCGCCTGATCCCGGACCGGTTCGAGTTCTGGTACGCGCGCGAGAACCGCCTCCACGAGCGTATCGAATTTCGCTTCGAGAATGCCCACTGGGTGGAGAGAACCCTGTCCCCATAGGAAAAACCGGTTGCCGCACGGCCCGGATCCTGCTAAAATTCGTAGGTCCCGCCATTTACGAGACCGGTTTGCCCCCCCTGTGACCGGATGACAGAGCGACTGAGAGCGCAACCTGTTGGAGGATTGTAGCTTGGGTGTTCGAAACCGCCGTCCGTTTGCCCCGCTCGCAGGGATCGCCCTGTGTCTGCTGGTTGCCCCGGCCGGTACGGCCCATGCGCTCACCCTCCAGCATCTGGCCACCTCGCTCGATTTCAGCCACCTCGCGGGCGCCGGGACCGGTGCCGCCGGCCTGGTGGACGAGATGCTCCTCGCAGTTCCAACCCGGACCGTGCTCCCCCCGACCGTCGAGTTGACGGGTGCCACCACCGAAGTGCGCGTCGGCCTTCCGCACGAAGCCGACATGGACATCGAAGTCACCGACTCGAACGGCCAGATCATCTGCACCGCGAGTGTCCATATGCCGGCGGGATGGCAGAAGGTCTGCTTCAGCGGCCGCGACGGGTCGGGTGGCCTGCTCCCCAACGGCGTCTACTTCTACCGGGTCCGGGTCGACGGCGAGATCACGGTGACGCGCGTCGCCATCGAACGCTGATCACCATCTCTCGAGTTGCCGCGAGCCGGTCACGCGACCGGCTTTTTTTGTACCCTCGCCAGACTTGCCACCACGGCCACCAGGCATCATCCTCCGCGAATGCGTGAACGCGCCCATACCGTCGTGATCGGCGCCGGCGCCGCCGGACTCATGACCGCGATCCACGCGACCCGCGCGGGCGGGCGCGACGTGCTCGTTCTGGACGGGGCGCGCACGCTCGGCGCCAAGATACTCATCGCCGGCGGCGGCCGCTGCAATGTCACGCACGACGTCGTCGACGAAACCGCATTCGCGGGTTCGTCCCGCAACGCCATCCGGAAAGTGCTGCGCCGCTTCGACGCCGACGCAACGGTTGCGTTTTTCCGCGAACTGGGCGTCGTGCTCAAGCGCGAAGAGACCGGCAAGCTGTTTCCCGTGACCGACAGCGCGCGCACGGTGCTGAACGCGCTCCTGACCGGGACGCGCGCGCACGGCGCCGAGATTGTGTTTCCGCGCCGCGTGCGCTCGGTGGAGCCGGCGGGAGGCGACGGCTTCGTCGTCGCCGGGGACTGGGGAGTGGTGCGCGCGTCCCGTGTCGTGCTCGCGACCGGCGGGCGCAGCCTGCCGAAGTCCGGCTCCGACGGATTCGGCTACGAACTCGCGCGCCGGCTGGGCCACACCGTAACTCCCACGGTGACCCCGGGCCTGGTGCCGCTCCTCTTGCCGAACGGTCACTTCCTGCGCGAGTTGATGGGGATCGCCCTCGTCGCCACCATCGAACTGCGATCGGCCACCGGCAGGCGGCTGATCGCCTTCACGGATTCCACGCTGCTCACCCACTTCGGGCTGTCGGGTCCGTCGGTGCTGGATGTCAGCCGCTACTACCTGCACGCAATCACCGAGGATCCCGGCGCGACGCTGTTCCTGAACTTCGTTCCCGGGACGACGCCCGCGGACCTGGAACGCGAACTGATCGCACCGGGTGTGCGCTCGATCGTCGGCGTGCTGCGCGATCGGCTGCCGGAGCGCCTGACGCGCGCATTGTGCGCGCAGACGGGCGTGGATCCGTCCACGCGCCCCGCACAGTTGCGGCGCGAGCAACGCCGCGCACTGGTCAACCTGGTGTGCGAATTGAAACTCCCCGTGACCGGGTCGCGTGGCTACACGTTTGCGGAAGTGACGGCGGGCGGCGTGCCGCTCTCCGAGATTCATCTGGAGACGATGGAGTCGCGCGCGCGCGGGGGGCTCTACCTGGTGGGCGAGATATGCGACGTCGATGGCCGCATCGGCGGTTTCAATTTCCAGTGGGCGTGGTCGAGCGGATTCGTCGCCGGCACCGCGCTGGGACGCGACGGCTAGCGCCCGCGGGTGCGTGCTTCGACGAGCCCGCGCCAGTCGGTGACGAGACGCAACGTGGTGTCGCCGCCACCCTCCGGCACCGAAACCAGCATCCGCTTGCCATCGGGGGCAACTTCCACCGGTCCCGGAATGCCGCGGCCGCCAAAGACCGTTTCCGCGGCGCCGAGCATCAGGCGCTCACCGCTCCCATCCACCGACACGCGTTTCACCAGGCCATCCGCTCCGACGTACAGCACGCTGCGGCCGTCGGGCATCCAGTTTCCGCCGCGCGCGCCATGATCGGATATCTGGAAACGGGTTTCGGGGGCCGCGTACAGTGCCGCGTACAACTCGATTGCCCCCGACTGGTTGGACAGGAAGAGTACCCAGCGGCCATCGGTCGAGAATCCCTGGGCCTGTTCGGTGGCCGGTGACGCCAGCAGCTTGCGCGGGTCCCCCTTGCTGCGGGCGGGCACCAACCACACATCAGTTCCGATCTGCGTCTGCTGCACGTTGACCAGGAGCTCGCTCCCATCGGGTGACCACGCGACGAGCTGCATGGAAATGTCCTTCATGTCGAGAATCTGGCGCCGCGCCGCGGAGCCAACGGCCGATTGCACCCAGACGTTGGCAGCGCCATCGCTGTACGCGACCTCGCGACCATCCGGCGACCAGACGGGGAACGCCGCCTGCTCGGGCCCCAGCGTGAAGCGGGTGCGGACCCCGGTCGCGACATCGAACATCCACAGGTCAAAGCGGTCGGCGCGCATGCTCGCCGCCACCCGCCTGCCGTCGGGCGAAATTCGTGCCGCCCCGACAAACGCGCCCGGGCTGCCGAGGCGCCCGATCTCGTTGCCGTCGAAGTCGAACCATGCGAGACGCGCGGACTCGAAGGTTGTGCCCGAGAAGTACAACAGCGGGCCCTGATCCACCAGCGTGAACGCGCCCGTGTAGCGGTAGGGATTGAACTGCACCGCCTGGGCAATCGGAACCGGTTCCCCGGAACGCTCCAGCGTGTCGGGGTCGAACCGTTGCACGACCAGGTTCTGGTCCACGAGGTAGGCGATGTATCCGGGTGTGAGATAGCGCGCCTCGCTCTGGCACGCGAACAGTGGCCGGGTGGTGCCGTCGCGCAGGTCGAGCACATTCACGGTCGACGAATCGACATCGACCGATCCCACCACGTACAACAGCCGCTCGCCCCCGGGCAGGAAGTGCGGCAGCCGGTGGGTCGCACCCTTACGCTCCAGCGTGGTGACGGCGCGCGGTGTCCCGCCCGCCGCCGGAACGGCGTGCAACCCGTCCAGCGCGCCCGGCGAGTAGACAATGGTTCCGTCCGGGCCCCACGCAATTCCCCGTCCCTCGGGCGCGTCGGCCAGCGTCTGCACGACGCCCCCCTGCGCGGGAATCCGTTTCAGCTTGCCGTTGGCGAAGAACGCAATGATGCGACCGTCCGGGGACCAGGCCGGGTAACTTCCGTCTTCGGTGCCCGCCAGTGGCCGGACCGTCGCGTCGTCGAGACGACGGATCCAGATCTGGCGTTCCGTTCCCCGCCCGGACGCGGCGATCGCGAGGGTGCGCCCGTCCGGCGAAAGCGCGAGCGAGGCGTTCTGCACATCGAGTTGCATGCCGGTGGGCAGCGCCAGGTCGACATCGAACAGCGATGACGGCTCCGGACGATGCAGGATCCACCCGGCCAGCGCCGCGACGATGGCGAGCGGCAATGCGATCATGATCAACCGCCCGATGGACACGCGTGCCTTCGCGGCTGGAATCACGCCGCTGTCGGGCGCGACACGATATATGCCCGAGAGCGAACTGTCGCCGCGGATCACGCGCTCCAGCAGAACGCGCGCCTCGCCGACGTCGCGCAGGCGCTGCTTGGGATCCTTGATGAGACAACGCTGGATCAGATCCCTGACCACCGGCGGGGTCGACGGCGGCAGCGCGTTCCAGTCGGGCTCGTCCTTCATCACCGACGCGAGCGTCTCCGAAACCGTTTCGCCGCGGAACGCCTGCGTGCCGGTGAACATTTCGAACATCACGACGCCGAACGAGAAGATGTCCGCGCGCCGGTCGACCGACTTGCCCTTGGCCTGCTCGGGCGACATGTACGCCGCCGTGCCCAGGATCACACCCGCCACCGTGCCCGCGCTGGTCAGCGTGGGCGACTTGGTCATGTCGGACGTGGGTGCGTTGGGATCATCGTCGAGCGCCTTGGCGAGGCCGAAGTCGAGCACCTTCGCGGCGCCGTCGGAGGTGATCTTGATGTTGGCGGGCTTCAGGTCGCGGTGAATCACGCCGCGCTCGTGCGCGTACTCCAGCGCGTCGGCCACCTGCTTCGCAATCGGGAGCGCCTCGTCCGCCGGAATCGCGCCGCGGGCGATGCGGTCGGCCAGCGTCGGGCCCTCCACCAGTTCCATCGCGATCGCGCGGTTGCCGTCGAACACTTCCAGCCCGAAGATCGACGCGATGTTGGCGTGCTGCAGCGACGCCAGCAGCCGCGCCTCGCGCTCGAAGCGCGCCATGCGCTCGCCGTCCGATGCGAAGACCTCGGGCAGCACCTTGATCGCGACGTCGCGCCCGAGGCGCGAGTCGGTGCCGCGATACACCTCACCCATGCCGCCCGCGCCAATCGCGGCGGTAACCTTGTAGTGACCGATGGTGCGCCCGATCATGCTCACTGGCTTGCTCCTTTGTGCCCGGACTGCAGCAGCAGTTGGGTGAAATTGAGAATCACATCGACCCGGCGGCGCGAAAGGCCGGGCGTGGCCGACTGCAGCGCAAGAAAGTGCTCGCCGTCAGGCATGATGTCGTACGGGGGCACATCGAATTCCATGCGCCGCCCGGGCGGAAACGTGAACAGCCGCGTCGGGCGTCCGGCAACCAGCGCCGTCCCCTGCGGTTCGATGGCGACCGACCACAACGAAGAATCGCCGTTGTTCATATAGCAGACCTCGCGTCCGTCCGGCGCCCAGAGCGGCGCGATCCCCCCGCCGGTCGACACCTGCCAGCGCCCGCCGCGGCGCAGAAACGGCTCCACATAGATTTCGGAGGCGCCCGATTCGGTGGACGCGTACGCGATCCAACGCCCGTCCGGAGAAATGGCCTGGTGGAACTGCGCGCCCGGCCGGGACACCACCGTTTGCACGGTGCTGTCACGGATGGAGACCAGTTGCACGTCCTGATCGATGCGTCCCCAGTAGGTGAACAACACGCCGCTGGCGTCCGGCGTCGGCACCGCGCCGCCCAGCGGCCGCGGGGCTTCAAAAAGGCGCCGCGTCTCGCCGCTGCCAAACGCGGAGATTTCCGCGATGTAGGGGTGGCGATCTTCGCCGATCACGATGATGTGCTCGGAGTCCGGCATCCACGACCCGATGACGACGTCCCCGCTGAACGTCAGTCGCGTGAGCGTCTGACGCGCGATGTCGAAGCGCCAGATATCGCCCCGGCCCAGCGACGGGCCGATGATCGCGACGATCTGCTTGCCGTCGGGGGAGATGCGCGGCGCGATGTACTCGCGCGCCGGGGCATCCACCCGCGTGACGTCCCCCTTGCGGTCGACGAGCACCAGATCCGCGGCCTCCTCGGCCACGTCGCGCGGCATGTACGCCAGCGTGCCGTCCGCACCGAACGCCATGTGCACCACGCCACTCGTGGGCTCACCATCGACGCCGTCGAGCACCGGCACCGCGGGCCCGGTGAGCTGCGGGTCGTCGACCCGCAGTGGCGCCGCGAACAGGACTCCCTGGCGCGATACCACCAGGTAACCCGGTGGCGCGTAGCGCGCGATGCTCGCGCCCTTGTAGAGCGTGCGGCGCTCCCCGGTCTCGAGATTCACCGCATCGATGTTCGCCCCTTCGTACGCCGCCGGCGCGCTCGCCAGTCCCACGGTAAAGACCGCCCATTTGCCGCCCGGCAACACATCCGGCCAGCGGTGCGTGCGTTCGTCGCGTGTGGTATCGACTTCCGTCACCGCAACCGGCGGCCCGCCCCCTCCCGGCACGCGCATCAGCGGTGAAGACCACTGGGGCGCGAAGAGAATGTCGCCGTCCGGGAGCCAGACGCCACCGCGGTCACCCACGGCGTCACACAGATCGAATACCGAGCCGCCGTCCACCGGGATCTTGCGCAACTTGCCGTTGGCCGTGAATGCGATCCACTGTCCGTCGGGCGAGAAAAATGGATTGCGGGCGCCGTCGGTGCCGGCGAGTTCCTTCGACTCGCCGGAATCGAGGCGGCGGACATTCAGGCGGACGATGCCGTCGTGCACGGTACAGAACGCCAGCACCCTTCCGTCGCGCGTGAGCGCTATCGCGCCGTTCTCGAGTCCGGCGTCCAGCATGTGGTCGTACGGCGCGGGGACACTCAGATGCGTCAGCGGTGCGTCCGCGACCGGCACGGGGCGGGAGCGCAGGAACACGAACAGCAACACACCCGCCAGCAGCACCCACGGGATCGCACCGCGCGCGGTGGCCAGCCACCCGCGCGGCGCGGCGGTGGTGGGGCCGGGCGCTTCCACCGGGTTGGCCACCACGTCCGCGATGGCGATGCGGGCTTCGCCCGCGTCGCGCAGCCGGCGCGTGGGATCCTTCTCCAGGCAACGCCGCAGCAGTGCGACGATCCGGCGCGGCGTCGTTGCGGGGAGCGCGCTCCAGTCCGGTTCGCGCGTGACGACCGCGGCCAGAATATCGGTGACGGTTTCGCCGTCGAACGCCTGGCGGCCCGTGAGCATCTCGTAGAGCACGCATCCGAACGCCCAGATATCGGCGCGCCGGTCCACGGCCTTGCCGCGCGCCTGTTCGGGTGACATATATGCCGCGGTACCGAGAATCACACCTGCGCGGGTTCCTCCGGAGGTTATCGTCGGCGACTTGGTGAGGTTGGAGGCGCCCGATACCGGCGCGGCGTCGAGCGCCTTGGCCAGCCCGAAGTCCAGCACCTTGACGCGGCCCTCCGGCGTGATGACCACGTTGGACGGCTTGAGATCGCGGTGGATCACGCCGCTCTCGTGCGCGGCCTCCAGCGCCTCGGCGACCTGGCGCGCGATGTCGAGCGTCTCGTCGAGCGGCAGCGGTCCGTCCGCCACGCGCGCGGCGATCTCGACACCCGGCACCAGTTCCATGGCAAGAAAACGCATCCCGTCCACCTGGTGGACCGAGTGCACGGTCGCAATATTGGGATGGTTCAGCGAGGCAAGCAGGCGCGCTTCACGGTCGAAACGCGCGGCGCGATCCGGATCGTCGGCGAAGATGTCGGGCAACACCTTGATCGCGACGTCGCGCCCGAGCGTGGTGTCGGTCGCGCGCCACACCACGCCCATGCCCCCCTCGCCGAGTTTATCGGCAAGACGGTAGTGAAGCAGCGAGGTCCCGGCGCGAAGCTCCAACGCCCGTCTACCAGCCGTTGCGCTTCCGCAACGACGCGATGTGCGCGGTATGGTGCCGCCCGTGCCACTCGTACAGGAGCGTCAGTGTATCGAGCGAGAGGTTGCCGCTCTCGGGGTGAAAAAGCGTGCGGCGGAAATCCGCTTCCGTCATCGAACGGAGCAGCATCACCCAGCGCGCGTGCAGATTCTCAAGCAACCCGAGCGACCAGTCCACGGGTGCCGTCTTCGCGTCGGCGAGCAGCGCCCACTGCGCCTCCTCGTACGGCTTGACGGCGGGGTGCTTCTCGGTGAGCGCAAGGCGGAAGCGCGTGTACGCGTTCAGGTGGCTGTCCGCCACGTGGTGCACCACCTGGCGAACGGTCCAGCCGCCGTCACGATACACGCTGTCGAGCTGCGTGGCATCGAGCCCGCGTGCGGCCGCGCGCAGCTCGAGCGGGCACGCCTCAATGACCGGGATCGCATCCTGGATACGCGCAAACGAAATGAGGCTGGGCGGATTGAAGCGGCCGATGGGATAGCGCAGGTCGTCCATGCGGACGAGAATAGCACTCAATCGCAAACGGCGTCGAGAGTTGAAACGAAGCGGCCGCGCCCGCGTCAACGGGCACGGCCGCATGCAACGAACGCGTGCGCGGGCGTCAGAAGCAGACGATCAGGCCGCCGCCGACGTCGAGCTGCGAGATCCCGGTTCCACCAATTGCAACCCCCGCACCGCCGGTCCCGACCGTCACGCCACCCCATGTGTCGGTGAACGTAATCGGCCAGTTGCCCTGGATCATGAAACCAATCTTCGGCGACGCGTACACCTTCACGCCCAGACCGAAGATCATCGAGAATTTCCAGTCGTCACGGTCACCGGCGACCAGCCGTGTGCCGCCCAGCGTGACACACGTGAACGGCATCGCGTTGCCCCGCTTGAGACCGCCGACGCCGCCGATCTGCCAGTACTCGATCGACGCATCAGCGCTTTGCCGATCGGTGAGCGTCCGCAGCTCCACCTCGCCATCCGAGCGCCGGTACATCAGCCGCACCTGGGCGGTCTTCTGACCGGGACGCGCGAGGTTCACGTCGAGCGCGGCACCGTAGTAGCCGGAATCGGTAAAGTCCAGTTCGCCCGGTGTGATCCCGGCGTAGACGTCCATCGACATCGTCCAGGCGTATCCACCCAGGAGGATGAGCTCCGCTTTGTGGGTGGCAGCCGGGGTGTATGTGCGCGACGCGCTGTACTGGGCACGCGCGGACGGTGCCAGCAACAGAACGCACAGCGCGCCCAACAACACTCGTTTCATTTCGATTACCTCCATATTGTGCAGCATTACCCGGTCAGGATGCGCCGTCATTGTAGGGGTGTTTGTGCGAACCGGCAAGCACTCCCGGCGAGCGAGCCGGGAATGTTTGTGGTAGAGTCCGGGCATGGACGTGCCCATCCATCCCACCGAACCCGTCCGCATGGTGTATGCCCGCGCCGACGGTTCCATTATCGACCACCCCAACCTGCTGCTCGCGGGGGTGGGCGGCGGCGAACCGCGTCCGGTCCGGCCGGAAGAACTCGTCCCGCTGCCGCGCGGGAGTGACCTGTTCCTGCTCCCCGGGCGACGGCCCATCGGGGTCGACCCGGCCAGCGGCGCCACCGCCGAATGGGCCGGAGACGGCGAAGACGTATCCGCCGTGGCCGCCTTCCTCGCGCCGGCCTGGACCATGTTTCTGCACCCGGCGTACCGGACGCTGCCGGACGCACCGGCGCTGCCGCTGTTCGCCTATTCGACCGTGGGCTTCGCGGACGACCAGTTCTGGACGACCGCCGCGCGGGTGGACGAGGACATCCGTCAGGACCCGTGGCGTTTCGATGCGCGCCGGCTCAAGCGTCAGGTGCGCGTGCGTCTGACCGAAATGGGCGACAACCTGGTGGTGCAGCAACTCGAGAAGTGCGCGCTCGAATACGGGTGCCGCGCGGCGCAGAACTTCTTCATCGGCCGCCACGAGGCACCGATTCCGACCAGCGTTGCGTGCAACTCCAAGTGCATCGGCTGCATCTCGCTCCAGCCCGACGGTGAATTCCGCGCGAGCCACGACCGCATCCGCCGCGCGCCGACGCCGGGAGAGATCGCCGACATGGCCGCGGCCCACATTGCGCGCGTCCCCAACGCGGTGGTGAGCTTTGGACAGGGGTGCGAGGGCGAGCCGCTGCTCGGGCGCGAGCTGCTGCCGGCGGCGGTGCGGGAAATCCGCTTGCGCACCTCCGAGGGCACCATCAACGCCAACACCAACGGGAGCCTGCCCGCGGTGGTCGAGGCGATGTGTGAGGCGGGTCTCGACGCGATCCGCGTCTCGATGAACAGTGCGCGCGAGCCCGTATACAATGAGTACTATCGCCCGAAGAAGTACACGTTCGACGACGTGCGCGAGACCCTGCAGGTGATGAAACGCCACGGGCGTTTCCGGTCCATCAACTACCTGGTGTTCCCCGGTCTCACCGACACCGAGGAAGAACTGGCCGCCATCTCGTTGTTCATCGCGGAGGCGGACCTCGACCTCATCCAGATGCGCAACCTCAACATCGACCCCGAACTCTACCGCGAGCGCATGCCGGCGGATTCGATTCGCGAGGGGTTCGGGATGGGCGAGTTCATGCGCCGCCTGAGCGAACGCTTCCCCCACCTGCACTACGGCTACTTCAACCCGTCCAGGGAAACCTATGCGGAGTGGCGCGCCGCGGCCGGGCGGGTCTGAGACAACCTGCGGAACGCTCTTGACCGGCAACAAAACGGCCCCCGGTTGTTCACCGGGGGCCGAATTTCTTCCGCGTGCGACGTCGTCGTGGAGACGCGGTTACTTCATCAACCCTTCGGCCACGAGTTCCTTGGCGGTCGCATGGGCAACGCTGTCGATCAGGTCATCCAGCGACGTCGGGTCCGACGTCTCGCTGTGACCGGACCACAGCAACTCCTCCTGCGCGAGCGAATAGATGTTGGTCTCCATGCGCACCAGATTCGTTGTCGTGTAATAGCCCGGATCGTACATCATCGGGGTCGCGTATCCATAGTAGCCCCAGAACGGCTGGTAATAGGTGGGTCCGTACGTGGTGGTCCCGGGGACGTATTCCAGTTTCTCCTGGGAGCCGAGGAAACGCATCGTCACCACGCCGTCAACACCGAGCTTCTCGACCGTCGCCTTGGACTTCTCCGAGTCCTTCATGTCTTCCTTGGAAAGAATGCGGTACGACGGAATCGCTTCGACGCGCGTAATGTTCTCGACCATGCGGTCCTCGGCCGAGCGGCGCATGCTCTCCTCCGGCACGAACGCCACGACCAGCACCTTGGTGAACTGGAGCGGCTTGGCGTCCGGCGCCCTCCAGGTACTGACGAAACTCGTCGGGGTGCCGCACGACACCGCCATGACGGCCGCGACCAGCGGGAGCAGATATTTCTTCATTGTCGAATGTCCTCCACGTGAACCCACCCACAATGGATGGGCCCTCACTATAGGCCCCTCGAGCCGTTGGAGTCAATCGCGGCGATGCCATTTGACCGGCCGCCGCTCGCGCGACTAGACTGGCACCGTGAAGCGAATCGTCGCAATTGCCGGCTTGCTGGCGCTCGCCGCGCTCCCGGGCCGTGCCCAGACCGGCGCCGCTCCCCGCCCGGTGATCTTTCGCACCCAGACCATGGGCACGTGGGCGTCGCTGACGCTCGTCACGGCCGATTCGGCGGCGGTGTCCGACGTCGCGTACCGGAGCCTGCTGGTTCTGCACCGCGTGGATTCCCTGATGAGCAACTGGACGACCACCAGCGAGGTTGCGCGCATCAACCGCGTCGCGGGCTCGGGCGCAACCCCGGTCCACCCGGAGGTGGCGGAGGTGATCGGTGTTGCGCAGACGGTGACGCGCGAAAGCGGGGGCGCGTTCGACATCACCGTCGAGCCGCTCGTGCGCCTGTGGGGCTTTCTCGACGGGACGCCGCACGTACCGTCGCAGTCCGAGATCGACCGCGCGCGCGCGCGCGTCGGGCCCGGCAAGATCCACTTCGACGCCAGCGCTGGTACGATTCGCTTCGAGCGTGACGACGTGCGCATCGATCTGGGCGGCATCGCGAAGGGCTACGGCGTCGACCAGGTCGCGTCGCTGTTACGCGCGGAGCACGTGACGAGCGCGCTGATCGACCTGTCCGGCAACATGGTTGCCATCGGCGGAGCGGTCACCCACCCCGGTTGGAATGTCGGGATCCGCGACCCGTCCGGCGTGTATCCGATGCTCGGGCGAATCCGTCTGGAAAACGACGCGATCGCCACCTCCGGCGACTACGAACAGTTCGTCTCCGCGGACGGAAAACGCTACGGTCATATCCTCGACCCGCGCACCGGCTGGTCCGCGCACGGGTTGTCATCGGCCACGGTGGTGGCCGGCGCGGCAACGTTGTGCGACGCGTGGGCAACCGCGCTGTTCGTGCTTGGCCCCGATGCGGCACGCGCGACCGCGCGTGCAAGAAGCGACATCGCGGTCGTCCTCGTGGAGCCCAACGCGGACGGCACCACGACGATCTGGGTGGAAGAGCAACTCCGCAACCGCTTCGCGCCCGAGGCGGAGCTCCCGTCCACATTCGTGACCCGCTACTTCTGATGATGCCGGGGATAACTTCCGGGCCACAACCGATCTCTTCGGATCAGACCGGCCGCTGGATATCCAGCGCTTTCATCCGCGACTTGAACGTGGAGGGGGTGATGCCGAGCATTTCGGCCGCGCCGCCTTCACCACCCACCCGCCAGGCGGTCCGTTCCAGTGCGGCCAGCATGTTGTCGCGCTCGATCTCACGCAAGCGTCGCTCGGAGAGGATTTCGCGGGGATTTTCCGGCTCCGTCTTCGCGGCAACCGGCGTGGACCCGGTGTCGCGCGGCAGCACCCGGTCGAAGCTCAACGGGCCGTTACCGGACGTGATCAACGCGCGTTCGATCACGTTGCGCAACTCGCGCACGTTCCCCGGCCACTTGTAGGCCCTCAGCGCGTCCGCGGCGGCCGGCGTCAGGCGCTCCTGCGGCCGCCCCATCGCGCGCGCAAGCCGGGAGATCATGCTCTCGGCGAGTACCACGACGTCGTCGTCGCGCTCGCGCAGCGGCGGCAGCCGCAGCGGGAATACGCTCAGCCTGTAATAGAGATCCTCCCGGAACGTACCCTCGCGAACCGCCGACTCGAGGTCGCGGTTGGTCGCCGCGAGGACTCGCACGTCCACGCGCTGTGTCCGCGAGCCGCCCACGGGCTCGAACTCCCCCTCCTGCAGCACGCGCAGCAACTTTCCCTGCAGCTCGAGCGGGAGCTCGCCGATCTCATCGAGGAAAATCGTTCCACCGTCGGCGAGCGCAAAGCGGCCCTCGCGGCGCTGGGTCGCGCCGGTGAAGGCGCCCTTCTCATGGCCAAAGAATTCGCTCTCGATCAGCGTGGCCGGGATCGCCGCACAGTTGACCTTGATCAGCGGACCACCGTGGCGGCGGCTGCGCTTGTGGATCGCGCGGGCAAACAACTCCTTGCCGGTGCCGGTCTCGCCGAGCAGGAGCACGGTCGCTTCCGTGTGCGCCACCTGCGCGACGGCCTGCAGGGATGCGCGCAGCGCGGGGCTGTTGCCAACGATCTCGTCGAAACCGTGATCGGCCTCGATCTCCGCGCGCAGATACTCGGTCTGCGCGGAAAGACTCTCGATTCGCAGTTCCGCGTTCACGCGCTCGGTGACGTTGCGCAGAATCATCGTGAAGAACGGACGCCCCTTCACCTCGTAGCGGGATAGCGTGGCTTCGGCGAGGAACGGTTCGCGCCCGGGCGGTTCCGGCGTGAAGATACCGGGGATCCAGAGATGGGGGTCGCCGTCGGTCCGTCCGCGCAGGTCGTCGATGAACCCGGCGAGCGCCCCCGCGGCGCCCATGCCCAGCAGGTGCTCGATGCGCTCACCGTGCACGCGCTCACTCCGGCAGCCGAACAGCCGCTCCGCGGCGGGATTCACCATCGTAACGTTCAGGTCCCCGTCGAGTTCCACGATGGCGTCCATCGTGCTGCCGATCAGACGCGTCAACTTCTGCTCGCGCTCCCGGACCGCGAGTTCCAGCGCCGTTCGTTGCATCTCGGCGGACGCGCGCGCGGCGAACAACTTGAACAGCGTGATCAGCCGCTTCTCATCCGGCATCGGCCGGTTATCGACGATCGCCAGTTGTCCCAGCACCCGTTTTTGCTTGTCGAACATCGGCACCCCGAGATAACTGACCATCGACTCGAACGGCGGCGTCTTCTCGCCCGGGTAGAGATCGAGCGCCCGGTCGGGGATGTGGAACAGGCGCTTCTCACGGATCGCCGTTTCGCACGCGGTACCGACGATCGGATATTCGTAGCCCTCGATGTACTTCCCGCCCATGTAGAACGCCAGTGCGTGCAGACGCTCGCTCTTCTCGTCATAGGCGCTGATCAGTGCGCCGTCGGTGTCCAGCGTACGCGCCAGGGCCTCGACGAGTGCGCGGTAGAAGGCCGTACCCGTGGCCGCGGCCGTCCCCTCGACGACCGAGCGCAGTGCGACCTCCTCATCGATCCGGCGCTGGATGGGTGAACTCGACATGCGACGAGGATAACAAACGACGAGCAACGGAACGACGAATTTTCGTCGGGAACCTCGACGAATTCTCGTCGATGACGAAGTCTCGTCGCCACGGCCAATCGCGTAGTTCCATGTTAACTTGATGTATTTAAACATGTTATGCGTTCAATCTGGGTTGGTATATACCCTGCGTTATGGCCGGGCGTGGGCGGGCCGTCACCGCCCGATAAGATCAGAACCCAAACGCGAAGGAGACCATCATGTCGAGCCAGACCCAGGAGAAGAAAGTACCGGAGCCGCGCAACGGCGTGGATACCCCGACGCTGTTCGCGACCATCAACGCGGTCGGCGGCCAACCGGAGCTCGCGGAGTTCCAGTTCCGCGCCACGAACCGCTGGCAGCAGGGCACGCACAGCCGGACGCGCATCCAGGCCTTCAGCGGTGCCGGTGGCGAGCAGGCGCACGAGACGGAGTTCGTCTACGACGCTGACCACCCCGCGGTGCTCGTCGGGCGCGATCAGGCCCCGACCCCGGTCGAGTTCCTGCTGCACGCGCTGGCGTCGTGCCTCACGGCCGGCATCGGCAACATCGCCGCCGCGCGGGGCGTGACGCTCTACGAAGTGGAGTCGACGCTCGAGGGCGACATCAATCTGCTCGGCCTCCTGGGGCTGTCGAAGGAAGTCCGCAACGGTTACCAGGGCATCCGGGTGAACTTCAAGATCAAGGGCGATGCACCGGCTGAGAAACTGGAGAAGATCGTCGAGCAGTCGAAGAACCGCTCCGCGGTCTACGACGTGGTCACCAACGGCGTCCCGGTGGAAATCACGGTGAACGCGGGGTGACCAGACACCATGGACCGCCGGCCGGCCAGATGGACCGATGCCGGTCGGCGGTCTGACACAGGAGTCCAGCAATGAAACGAACCGACACAATCATCATCGGCGGCGGACAGGCCGGTCTCGCCATGAGCCGCTGCCTCGCGGCGCATGGTATCGACCACGCGATCCTCGAGCGCGGCGAAGTCGCCGAGCGCTGGAAGCACGAGCGCTGGGATTCTCTGCACATGCTGACGCCGCGCTGGCAGAGCCGGCTGCCCGGCTGGTCCTATACCGGCCCGGACCCCGACGGCTACATGACGCGGATCGAGGTGATCGACTACCTGGAACGATATGCGCGCTCGTTCGCAGCCCCGATCCACAACGGTGTCAGCGTGCACGCGCTGGAACGCGACGGGTGGGGCTTCCGGGTGCGCACCGGCGAAGGTGTGTGGCACGCGCGCACGGTGGTGATGGCAACCGGACAATGCGACCGGCCCAACGTCCCGTCCATGGCCGCCGCGCTGTCCCCGTACGTCACGCAGGTGACGCCGGACCGCTATCGCAACCCGTCCCAACTCAAGGACGACGGCGTGCTCATCGTGGGCGCGTCCGCAACCGGTATCCAGCTCGCGTCCGAAATCGCGCGCTCGGGGCGGCCGGTCACGCTGGCGGTGGGACGGCACACACGCCTCCCGCGCGATTACCGCGGCCGCGACATCCTGGCGTGGTTCGACGCCATGGGAATACTCACCGAGACCACCGCCCAGGCGTGGGACGTCGCCGCGTCGCGCCGGCAACCGTCGCTGCAACTCGTCGGCAGCGACGACCGGCGCTCCCTGGACCTCGACGTACTGCGCAACCAGGGCGTCCGCATCGCCGGGCGCATGATCGGTGCACACGGCCGCCGTGTCTATCTCGCGGACGACATCGGCGCGTCGATCGACCGCGCCGAAGTGAAGATGCACGAGCAGCTCGACCGCGTGGACCGCTTCATCGCGCAGATGGGGATCGGCGATGCACACCCCGCCGAGGACCGGCCCCGCCGCGTCATCGCGCCGCTCGCCGCGCCCGGGACGATCGACCTCGAGCACGAAAACATCCGCACCGTGCTGTGGGCAACCGGGTACCGCCGCAACTACCACTGGCTCCGGCTCCCGGTGCTCGACGCCCGCGGCGAATTGATTCACGACGGTGGCATCACCGCGGAGCCCGGCCTGTACGCGCTCGGACTCAACTTCATGCGGCGGCGCAACTCGAGCTTCCTGGATGGCGTCGGCGCCGACGCCTGCGAACTGGCCGACCACATCGCCGCGCACATGCCGCACCGGCGCATGGTCGCGGCGTGAATATCGACCCGACGGAGGACATGACTGCGAAACCACGCTGCAATTGAATCCAGTTACGATGCGGTCGTCGTGGGCGCCCGCGTGGCCGGCGCCAGCACCGCGTTGCTGCTTGCACGGGCGGGATTGCACGTGCTCGTCGTCGACAAGGGCACGCACGGCTCGGACACAACGTCCACCCACGCGCTGATGCGTGCCGGCGTCATGCAGCTGCACCGCTGGGGCGTTCTCGAACGCGTGACCGCGGCGGGGACACCCGCGATCCGCACGACCACGTTCCATTACAACGACGAGGCCATCGAAATACCCATCAAGGCCAGCGACGGGATCGACGCGCTGTACGCGCCACGCCGGACGCTGCTGGACGCGATCCTCGCCGACGCGGCCGCCGAATCCGGCGCGCACGTCCGCTACGGCGCGCGGGTAACGGGCGTCGTGCGTGACACCGCCGGTCGCGTAGCCGCGGTTGAATTGCTGGACGCGGACGGCACCCCCCGGCGCGTCGACGCCGGCATCGTGATCGGCGCCGACGGTGTCCGCTCCGCGACGGCGCGCGCAGTCGGCGCGGAACCCCTCCACACCGGCAACCGCCCCAGCGCGGTCATCTACGGCTACTTCCACGGACTCCCGGACGACGGCACGCACTGGCACTTTGGCAATGGCGTCGCCGCGGGGGTGATCCCGACCAACGACGGCGCCACGTGCGTGTTTGCGTCGATGCCTCCGCAACGTCACGCGCAGAAACGCGCCACCGGGCTCGACGCCCTCTTCCGGCGCGTCATCCTCGAGAACTCGCCGCGGCTCGCGCACGGGCTGTCACGCGCGCGCGCGGCGGGCAAGCTGCACCCGTTCGCCGGTGAACCGGCGGTCCTGCGCCGGCCGTGGGGTCCGGGCTGGGCGCTGGTGGGCGACGCCGGCTGCTTCAAGGACCCGCTCACCGCGCACGGTATTACCGACGCGCTGCGCGACGCGGAAATGCTCGCACGCGCGGTATTCGACGGAAGCGACGACGCCTTCGCGCGCTACCAGTCGGAACGGGATGCGTTCGCGGTTCCGTTCCTCGATCTGTCGGATGAGATTGCGTCGTTCGAGTGGGATATCGAACGCGTCCAGGGGCTGCACCGCACGCTCAGCAAGATGATGAATGCCGAGTGCGACGCGCTGCGGGCGATCGAGCCCATGCCGATCGCGCGCGCCGCGGGGTAGCGGTGCTAGCGGCGGGCGGGACCGCGTGAGTACCAGCCGCGGGTGCCGTTGACCACGCGCACCACCAGCAGCATCACCGGCACTTCGATCAGTACGCCGACCACCGTGGCAAGCGCGGCACCGGACTCGACGCCGAACAGGCTGATGGCCGCGGCAACCGCGAGCTCGAAGAAGTTGGACGCGCCGATCAGCGCCGACGGACACGCGACGTCGTGGGATTCACCCAGGCGCCGGTTCAACCAGTACGCGAGCGCGGAGTTGAAGAACACCTGGATCAGGATCGGGACCGCGAGCAGCGCGATCACCAGCGGCTGGCGCAGGATCTGTCCGCCCTGGAACGCGAAGATCAATACCAGCGTGGCGAGCAGCGCCACCGTCGACGCCGGCGCGATGCGCGCCACCGCGGTCTCAAACGCGGCCTGCCCGCCGCGGAGCAGAGCGCGCCGCCATACCTGCCCGATCGCGACCGGGATCACGATGTACAGCACCACCGACGTCAAGAGGGTCGCCCACGGCACCGTGATGGATGAGATGCCGAGCAGCAGCCCCACGATGGGCGCGAACGCAAACACCATGATGGTGTCGTTCAACGCCACCTGCGACAGCGTGAACAGGGGATCTCCGTTCGACAGGCGGCTCCACACGAACACCATCGCGGTACACGGCGCCGCCGCCAGCAGAATCAACCCGGCGATGTAGCTGTCGATCTGCCCCGCCGGCAGCATGGGCGCAAACAGGTGGCGAATGAACAACCAGCCGAGCAGCGCCATCGAGAAGGGCTTGACCAGCCAGTTCACGAACAGCGTGACCCCGATACCACGCACGTGCCGGCGCACCTCGTGCAGCGCGCCAAAATCCACCCGCATGAGCATCGGAATGATCATCACCCAGATCAACAGTCCGATGGGAATATTGACGCGCGCGAATTCGATGCGGCCCACCGCCGCGAAGGCGGCCGGGAAGGTCTGCCCCAGCGTAATGCCGGCGGCGATGCACAGAAATACCCACAGGGTCAGATAGCGCTCAAAGCGGTTCATGCCGTTCTCCCGCCAGGGTTATAACCGGCGCAGCACCAGAAGCGTAAGGTCGTCGAACTGGAGGTCGCCCTGCGCGTGGGCGTCGACCGCGTCGATGACCGCATGGACGGTGGCGTCGGCCCCCGCGTCGAGATTCTGGCGTACCACGCGCTCCAGCTGTCCGTGACCGAAACACTCCATCGCATTGTTGGTGCTGTCGGTGACGCCGTCTGAGAACACCACCAGCGCGTCACCGGGACGGAGCGACGTTGCCGCGTCCTCGAACGCGAAGCCCGGCGCAACGCCGAGCGGGATGCCCTCCGTCTGCAGGCGTTCGAGGGTTCCATCGGCCCGGAATACAAACGGGTGCTCGTGCCCCGCATTGCAGTACACGACCCCGTGCGACGCGGGATCGAGCTCGGCATAAAACAGGGTAACAAAGCTCTCCACCGATGTCGTATCGAGCACCAGCTGATTAGCGCGTTCTACGCGCGCCTTGACCGGCCCTCCAGCCGCGGTCTGCGCGCGCATGGTGGCGTGCACGTTGGCCATCAGCAGCGCCGCCGGCAGTCCCTTGCCGGACACGTCCGCAACCACCGCCACCAGACGGCCGCCGGGCGTGGCGATGAAGTCGTAGAAATCCCCGCCCACGCCGCGCGCGGGGACGCAACGCGCGGCGACGTCGTAACCGTCGATGCGCGGTTGCGCCGGCATCATCAGCCGCTGGATCTCGCCGGCCGTCGACAGTTCGGATTCGAGATGGATGTTGCGCAGCTTGACCGCCACCGCATTGGCCGTGGCCGTCAGCACTTCGAGGTCGGCCTGTTCGTAGCGCACACCGGAGCGCGACGTATCGACGTAGATGATCCCGCGCACGCGCTCGTTGTCAAACAGCGGGGCCGCCATCGCCGAGCGCAGGTCCAGCGCGACG
>DASUGO010000133.1:0-45217 GCA_036273975.1 Candidatus Krumholzibacteriia bacterium | reverse complement strand
CAGCAATGCCGTATCGACCACGAACGAGTCGGCGTCGTTCGCGAGGTTCTCGAGCGTGAAGCGACACACGACCGTGTCCCCGGGTGAACTGATGAAGCGAAACGCCGGCGCAGCCACCGTTCCGGGCGGCGTGAGGCGCAGGCCGTACACCGGCTGTACCAGGGTGGCCGTGCGGTTGGACGAGACGCTGTCGGGGCCGAGGGGAGAAACGAAGCCGGCCGTCGCGTTATTAGTAATATAAACGCCCGCGGGCGCGCCCGCGCGCGCGCGCGTAAGCGGAAACATCCCCGTCACCAGGGTGACGAGGCACGCAAAAGCAACTATGCCAGCATGTCTTCGGCGCATTACCACACGCTCGATTGCCGGCGAGCCACTCGTGGCGGGATGGTACGGCGAAACATTCCGGACCATCGTCGGCGCCCCGGCCGCCACACGACGGGGATCTCCGCAGAGAATCCCCGCCGTGCGCGGCCGCTACGCGCGTGGCCGTGGCTCGCCACCACGAGTTACTGAATTCGTACCGTAAAACCGATTCCGGTGGTCGACGAGGCTCCCGCGAGGAGATCCCCGGTGAACACCCAGCGCACGTTGGTCACGTTGGCGTCATAACCCGCCGGCGCACCACCGCCGCCGCTCGCGGGCGCATACGCCCACGTCGCACCGTTGTCGTTCGAATACTCGATCGTCACGGCGCTGATCGTGGCCGGTGCCGTACCCGCGCTCGCCGACCCCACCTGGAACTGCGTCCAGGTCGGCACCGCGTCGTAGATCACGATCGTGGTGAGCGACCCGCCGCCCAGGTTCTGGTAGTCAACGGTGTACGTGAGATCGGTACCGGGCACCTGCGCGCCAGCCGGGTTGACCGACTTGGTGAGCGCGAGGTTGCCGGCGACGATCGTCGTTACGTCGGTCGCGTTGTCGGTGGCACCGGTACCCTGTCCGGTGGCCGTCAGCACACCGATCTCCACCGTGCCCACGACAACCCCCACGGGCACCGTCAGGCGCACCGTGACGGCTTCGCTCGCACCCGGCGCCAGCGTCACGCTGGTGATGGGCGCGTTGAGCGCATCGAGGAACACGTAGGTCCAGCCCTGCGACGACGCGAACGTCAGGTCGAAGGTATCGCCCACGTTGCCGTTGTTGGTCACGGTGTGCGCATAGGTGATCGTTCCGCCCGCGGTGGCGTTGCCCGCGTTGTCGGGCGCAAAGTCCACCAGCGCGAACGGATTGACCGTCACCGTGTTGGCAATCGTATCGGTCTGGCTCACGTTGACGGTCGAGGTGGCCGTGAACGACGTCGGATTGACACCCTGCGCCGCACCCGCCGGGACCGCGACCCGCGCGATCAGGTTGACCTCCACGCCGGCGCCCACGGGACCCGTGGAAACGATGGGCGTGGTTTCGCCAGCGTCGAGGGCCCCGTTGTTGTTGGCGTCGTTGTAGAACGTGACCGTCCAGCCGGCCGGAACCGACGAGGACAGCGTGTAGTTGTCACTCGAACCGCCGGCGTTGATGACGTCGAGCGCAAAGTCGACGTTGAGGCCGGGGTCGGTGTTCTGGTTCACGAGCGCGTTGTTGGTCGTGCCCGGAACGCCGTCGAAGTTACCGATGTCCACACCGGCCGCGAGCACCTGGAGGATGCGGTTCGTGGTCAAGTTGTCCTCGAGGTTGTCGTTGGCCGAGACGGCGCGGATCACCGCGTCGAACGGACCGCCGGCGCCCTGCGAGGCCGGAATGAACACGCGCACCACGATATCCACCTGGGCGCCCGGCGCCAGCGGACCCACGTCGAGCTGACCGTCGGCGTTGCTGTCGGTGAGCGGCGTGATGCCGTCGTTGCGATAGAACACCACCGACCAGGTGCCCGGAATGGTCGAGGCACCGTTGAGCGCGACGTTGATCACGTCACCGACGTTGCCGTCGTTCCGCACCGTGTTGGTGAAGTCGACCGCCGTGTTGGCGTATGCCGTCGCGACGCTCTGCACGTCGTCGTCGTAGTTGGGCGGTGTGCCCGCGCCCGGAGCGCCCGCGGGGCCGATCAGCACCCGCGCCACCGAACCAACCGTGACCGGCGCGTTGTTGGACACGACGACGGTCGGATCCGGCGTGACGCCGTTATTGTCGACATAGGCGACCGACGCCGTGTTGTTCAACACGCCCGGGGTCATGCCGACCGGCACCGTCACCTGATAGGAGAACCCGTAGGCCTGGCTCGGCGCAATACCGCCGTTGCTGATGTAACCGACGGCGATGTCGCCGACGGCCGGAGTCGTGCTCCAGTTCCAGGTCTCGGGGCTGCCCGCCGTGGAGCTTCCGGTCGGCAGGTAAAGAACCGTTCCGCCCGCCGGGACGCCGGTCGGCAATCCGAAGATCGCGAGCGGAAGCGTCGTCGCGGGGTTGGTCGGGAGGATGTCGTACATCAGAACACCGGTGAGCCCCACCGACGCCACGTTGACGCCGTTGGCGCCGTTGGTGCCGGTGTTGGTGCCGGTGAACGAGTACGTAATCTGGTCACCATCGTAGACGATCGGCGGCGCGGCCGCGAGGTTCGCGGTCAGCACGGCATCGTCGACGACGTTGGTGAGCGAGTAGTTGCGCGTGTCCACCTGACCCGCGTCGCCCGCCGATGTTCCCTGCACGCCCACGTAGGCCACCTGGCCCGCCGTGGCCGCACCCGGCACCGCAAACGTCACGATGAGGTTGGCGGAAGCGCCCGCTGCAATGGGCCCAACGTTCCCCGGCGCGCCGCCGACGGAAACGGCGGGTTCGCCCGGATCGACCACACCGTTGCCGTTGAGGTCGTTGTAGACGGTGACGTTCGCCACCGCGAGCGTCATCGTGGTGTTGGCACCATCCAGCAACGGAACGACGCTGTAGGTGTCGTTGTCGTTACCGGTGTTGGTGAGCGTGTAGCTGTAGTAGACGTTCTGTCCACCGATGGCGTTCTGCGTCATCGCCGGGGTCACCGGAGGGGTCTCGCCGGAATCATCGGGCAGAATCGAGATGCCGTAGACCGGCAGCACGACCGTGATGACTTCATTCGACACCGACGTGTAGTTGTTTCCGCTCAGGTCCTGATACGTCGCCGACGCACGGTTGCGAATCTGCGTACCGGCCGGCGTCGTCTGCGCGAACACCGCACCGGCCGTCATCGCGACCAGCACCAGCGTGAGGACGGAGAGCGTGAGAATACGCTTGTTCATTTCCGTCCTCCTTTATCGAACGACCGCGCGATACGCGAATGTGATCCGCTCCGCGGGCTTGAGTTCGTTGTCGATGGTCCAGCGGATGTGCGTGACCATGTCGGGCGTGGCGTCGACCCACACCTCGCGGCCGTTCTCCATCTGCTTGATGCGAACCGGCCAGGCATGGAACGTCGTGCCGTTGTCCACGCTGAACGTGGCCACGGCGCCGCCCGGCTGCGTGGCCGTGCGAACGACGTACCGGGTCCCGGCGGGAACCGGGTCGACGATTGAAATGCGGTGAAGGGCCGACTCGCCACGATTGGCGTAGGTCAGCCGATACTCGATGACGTCCTGCGGAATCACCTTGTCCGCGGACACGAACGATTCCTCACCGTTGTTGGCGGTGGGAATTACCTTCCATGCCTCGATACTCCCCGTCAGCGGACCGGCACCGAGGGCGGCACTGGCCACAAACAAGACGATGAGCACCGCGAGCATTGTCACGGCGCGACGCATATACGCTACCTCCTGGATAGGCGCGAGTTCCTGTGTCCCGGCCAACCCACGGGGGGCCACCGGAGTGCTTGCGGCCACACGGCCGGGCACCCGCGCCGGTTCTCGGCGCGGTTCACCGGGGGCCGGAGGGCAAGGACCATTCCATCGGAGGGCGTATGCTTCCCGGAAGTACCCGGTTCGACCCTGGAACCCCGCGTTACGTCGAGAGGCAACTCATTATTTTAATGGTATTTAGGCGGTTGAAACGCGGGCGGGGCTCCCGGCGGCGAGGTGCGGGCCGGGCGCCGCGGCCGGCCGGCCGGCCGGACCGGGGGCGGCCATTCCCGGGCCGCCCCAACCCCGCGACCGGCCAGGAAGGAGCCGGGCACTCCCCCCGGCGAGGTGTTGAAAATTCTCCGGTGAGCGGAGTATATTCGCCAGATGAGTCTTCGATCCCGGGGATGGCAGGTGCTGGGAATTGCCGCGCTGACCGCGGCCACCGTGTCCTTTCACTATGGAATTCTGATCCCCGGCAAGCACGGACCGCTGGTCCACGCGATCCACGGCCGCCTCTGTTATATCCCGATCATCCTCGCCGCGGTGTGGTTCGGAGTGCGCGGCGGCCTCGGCACGGCGCTGGTCATTACGCTGCTCACCCTTCCGTATCCGCGGCTGCGCGGGATCACCGACCACCACGCGCTGATCAGCGAGTACACCGAAATGGTGTTCTACGTGGCGATCGGCCTGATGACGGGGGTTCTGATTGAACGCCAGTGGCGCGAGCGGCGGCGGAGCGAGGCGCTGCAGCGCGAACTCGCCCGTCAGGAGCGCTTGTCATCGCTGGGCCAGATGGCGGCCGGGCTCGCGCACGAAATCCGCAACCCGCTGGGTTCCATCCAGGGCGCGGCCGAAATTCTGGGCGACGGCGCCCGCGCGGGTTCGCGCGAGAGCGAGCTGTTCGAGGTGCTCCGCAAGGAATCCAAACGCCTCGGCCGCGTGGTCGATCATTTTCTGGGATTCGCGCGTCCGCGCCCTCCCGCGCTCGCGCCGGTGCGGATCGGGGACATCGCGCGCCACACGGTCGCGCAGGTGGAACTGGACGCCGCCACCCGTGACATCCGCGTGACCACCATGATGGAGCCGGACCTCCCCGAAATCGAGGCCGACGCCGGACAGCTGCACCAGGTGTTCCTCAACGTCCTGCTCAACGCGGTCTCGGCGACGACCGACGGCGGCCGCATCGACGTCACCGCGGCGCACCGGCGCCGCGACGGCATCGCGTGCGTATCGGTTTCGGTGCGCGACTTCGGCGATGGCATTGCGCCGGAGATCCTGCCGCGCGTGTTCGATCCCTTCTTCACGACGCGCGAAAGCGGCACCGGCCTCGGGTTGTCGATCTCGCATACCATCGTGCACGATCACGGTGGCTGGATCGACATCGAGAGCACCCCGGGGGCGGGGACGACGGTCCACGTCATCCTGCCCGTGCGGAGGCGCGACTGATGGCCGAGCGCATCCTGATCATCGACGACGACGACAGCATCCGCAAGGTCCTGGGCTTCATGCTGGAGGAGGCGGGCTACGTGGTCGACAAGGCCGCGTCGGCCGACGACGGCCTCGCCGCCATCGAGCACGCACGGCCCGATCTCGTACTCAGCGACGTCAAGATGCCCCGCAAGGACGGCATCGAGCTGCTCGGGGAGATCCGGGCGCTCGACCCGGCGCTGCCCGTGATCATCCTCACCGCATTCGCGTCGGTGGAGACCGCGGTCGAGGCGATGAAGCGCGGCGCGGCCGACTACCTGACGAAGCCGATAGCGCGCGACGACCTGACCATGACGGTGGCCAAGACGTTGAAGCTGCGCCGCCTCGAAGCGGAGAACGCCGACCTGCGCGACACGCTCCGCGAGCGCTTCCGTTTCGACAGCATCATCGGCGCGTCCGCGGCGATGCAGAGCCTCTTCGACACGCTCCAGAAGATCGCGCCCACCGATGCGACCGTTCTGATCAACGGCGAGAGCGGCACCGGCAAGGAACTTATCGCCAAGGCGATTCATTACAACAGCCCGCGGCGTGCCGGGCGGATGGTGGTCGTCAACTGCACCGCAATCCCCGGCGAACTGCTGGAGAGCGAACTCTTCGGACATGTCCGCGGCGCGTTCACCGGCGCGATCCGCAACAAGCCCGGCAAGTTCGAGCTGGCCAACGGCGGAACGATCTTCCTGGACGAAATCGGCTCGATGCCGCTCGCGCTGCAGGGCAAATTGCTGCGCGTGCTGCAGGAGCGCGAGGTGGAACGCGTCGGCGGAGAGCACACGGTCGCCGTCGATGTGCGCGTGATCGCCGCGACCAACCGTTCGCTGCCCGCACGCATCCGCGAGGGCGAGTTTCGCGAGGACCTCTACTACCGGCTGAACGTCGTCCCCGTTGCCATTCCGCCGCTCAGAGAACGCGGCGGCGACGTCCGGCTGCTCGCCGGACACTTCGTCGCCCGTTTCGCGGGCGCCGCGCCGGTCAAGCTGGCGCCGGGGGCCATCGAGTCGCTGGAACGCTATCCGTGGCCAGGCAACGTCCGCGAACTGGAGAATTTCTGCGAGCGCATCGTTTTGATGCGGTCCGGCGACATCATCGACAGCGACGCGGTGACCGGGCAGCTCGTCCAGCTCGCGCGCGAAGCTCCATCCGCCGCCGGCCCGACACTGCCGGAGATCGAACGCAACGCCGTTGTCGACGCGCTCCGGGCGTCGGGGTGGAACCGGTCGCGCGCCGCGCGGCGTCTGGGCGTGCCGCGGCACATCCTGCTGTACCGCATGAAGAAGTTCGGGATCACGGAAGACGGCGCCGCCGGCCCTTGAGGCTGGAACGCGGCGCGGAGTTCGTGCTAGGCTGTCGAGCCATGCGCTCCCCCGCGCAACGCCGCCCCGTGTTTCGCCGGTCCATCGCCCGCATCGCATAAGGAGCCGTTAGTGCGAAGAGCAGTTGCCATCCTTGCGACGATTCTCGCGGTCGCCGCGCTCCCCGCCGCCGCGGCGGATTACTTTCAGCAATTCGTGCACTACACCATCCAGGTCAAGCTCGACACGGAGCGCCACTGGATCACGGGTTCGGAGTCGATCGTGTACTTCAACCAGTCGCCGGACACGCTGCGCGAGTTCTACCTCCACCTCTATCCCAACGCGTTCCGCTCGAAGGACGTCCCCTACCAGCGCGACAAGCAGCGGGCGTACAACCTCACGCTGCGCGACATCCCGGGCGACCACAGGGGATGGATCGACCTCAACAACGTGCGCATCGGCACAGACTCGGTCACGGTCGACGTCGACGGCACCATCGCGCATATGCAGCTGCCCCGCCCGCTCGCGCCCGGCGATTCGATGACCATCGCGTTCAATTTTGACGGCAAGGTGCGCAAGGGCGCGGATCGTTCCGGCTACGGCGGCGACCACTACGACTTCGCGCAGTGGTACCCGAAAGTGGTCGTCTACGACGAGAAGGGATTCCACCCCGACCAGTTCATGACCGGTGAGTTCTACGGCGAATTCGGCACCTTCGACGTGGACATCGAACTGCCCGATCACTACGTGGTGGTGGCGACGGGCGTCGTGCGCGACGGAGATCCAGGGTGGGACTACAACCCGGCGCACCAGCCGGACGCGCCGCGCCGCAAACCCACCGGCGCCACGCGCACGGTGAGCTTCCACGCCGAGAACGTCCACGACTTCGCGTGGTGCGCGGACCCGGCCTACGTCGTCCAGGACACAACACTGCACGGTGTTGCGATCCGGAGTGCGTATCGCCGCCGCAGCGCGTCGACGTGGGAGGATTCAACGCTCGCCCACGCCGTGCGCGCCATCCAGTGGCTCGAGGAAAAGGTCGGACCGTACCCGTACCCGCAGATCACCGTCGCGGAAATGCTGCGCACCGGGGGCATGGAATACCCCATGTTGGTCATGGACGGGCGCGCGGACGAGGGGCTCGTGATCCACGAGATCGGACACGTCTATTTCTACGGCATCCTTGGCAACAACGAGCGCGAAGAAGCGTGGATGGACGAGGGCATCACCTCGTTCCAGACCCGCTGGTATCAGGAGTTGCACTACGGACCCTGGGGCGACACAAGCAAGTGGAACTTCTACCAGCGCATGACGCCACAATACAAGCTCTGGGAAAACTACCGGCGCAACGTCTTCGACCTCGAGCGCCGTCATTACGGCGAACGGGTTTCGTACCGCGCCGAAGACTACATCCACAATTACCGCGCGAACGTCTACGACAAGGCGGCGCTGACCATGAACACCATCCGCTGGGTCGCCGGCGATGAGTTGTTCGAGAAGATCCTCCACGAATACTTTGAACGCTGGAAGTTCAAGCACGTGAATGAGGACCGCTTCCGCGCGGTGTGCGAGGAGGTCGCGCAGCGCGACCTGAGCCGTCAGTTCGAGCAGTGGCTGCACACCACGAAGACGGTGGACTACAAACTGGAGAGCGTGCGCACGCGCCCCGACTCGGCCGGGGTAACCACCGAAGTCAACGTGAAGCGTATCGGCGAGCTCTACTGCCCCATCGAGGTTGCCTTCAAACTGCCGGATGGAAACGTGGTCAGGCAGCGGATGGACGCCCGCGACCGCACCCTGCGCGCGCGCGTTTCGCTGCCTGCGGAACCGGTGCAGGTGGCGATCAATCCCGACAACGAGATCATGGACCGCGACATGTCGAACAACTTCCTGCCGCGCAAGCGTGACTTCCAGATCGACTGGCCCAACAACCACTACTATCCCGAAGACGCCTACCAGATCCGGCACCGCCCCGCGATCTGGTACAACGACGTGGACGGCGCCAAGGTCGGCTACCACCTCTCGGGCAGCCTGCACAACTGGACGCGGCGCGTGCAGCTTGGCCTCTACTACGGTGTCGAATCCGACCGTCTGGATTTTTCGGCCTCGTTCGCGCAACCCAAGCGCTGGTTCGGCGCCAACTCGACGTTCCGGGTGGATGGCTTCAAGATGGAAGGCCGCGAACACTTCGGCGTCGGATTCGACTTCCTCAAGCGCGCGAAATTGCTGGAACCGCCGACCTACGAATTCAACATCGGGTACGCCTATCACGAGCTGCGCAACCCCCGCTACCTGACGAGCACCGAGACGTACGACACGCTGCAGGCGGATGTCGGTCCTTACATCGGCTACGCCGTTTCACCCGAACTGGACATCGCATCGACGCGCCTCGAGGCGGACTTGCGCCTGGGCCGCGACTGGTTCGGCGGCAACTACGACTACGAGCGCCTCGCACTGACCGCGACGGTGCACTCGCGCCCGTCGGTGGTCGGCGTGGACACCCGCCTGCGCTTCTTCGGCGGCTTCTCCGGCGGCGGCACCCCGACCCAGCGCAAGTTCAACCTCGCCGGCGCGGGTCCGGTCCAGCAGGACGAACGGTTCTGGCTGCGTTCGCCGGGTGCCGTGCCGGAAGATCTCAACTACGTGGAACCGGGTGACGGCAACCTGCGCGGCTACTATCCGGGCACGTTCGGCGTGAACAAGCTGACCGCGTTCAACGCCGAAGCCGGAACCCGCGTCCGGTTGTTCGGGCTGGAAAAGAAGACCGCAAAGCTGCTCGGTAACCTGTCGTGGTACGCGTTCTACGACGCGGGTTGGATTATGGACAAGGGCAACCCGATCTCATCGAGCGCGCGCGTGCAGGGACTGGTGGACGGCGGCGTGCTGGACGCGACACTGCAGGACGCCGGAATCGGCCTCCGGTCACACGTTGCGTGGCCGTTCTGGAATTTCACTTGGCGGTTCGACGTGCCGCTCTGGGTGAGCAACCCGGAGGTCAACGTCGAGGCGGACAAGGTCGACTTCCGCTATATCTTCAGCCTCAACGCGACGTTCTAGCCGCGCGTCACGACACCGATTCGATGACCGCCGCCGCGGCTTCGTCGACCATCGCGCCGGTCAGTTCCGCGTACATCGGAAGCGAGACGATGCTCGCCACCACGCGTTCCGCGACCGGGAACGCGCCCTTCTTCATCCCCAGGTGCGCATACGCCGGCTGCAGGTGCAGCGGGATCGGATAGTGGATGCCGGCCCCGACGCCCTTTTCCTTGAGGTGCGCGAGCGTCCGCTCGCGGTCGGGCACCCGCACGACATAGAGGTGGTAGACGTGACGGCGGCCCGGAGCGGCCTGCACGGGCTTCACCGGTGTGCCGGCAAACGCGGCGTTGTAACGCGCCGCGTGTGCACCCCGCGCGTCGGTCCACCTGTCGAGGTACTTGAGTTTGACATCGAGCACCGCGGCCTGCAACGCATCCAGCCGGTAGTTCCAGCCTTCGTACAGATGGTGGTACTTCTCCTTGCTGCCATGATCACCCAGCGCGCGCATGTAGACCGCCACGTCGGCGTCGTCGGTGGCCACGAGGCCGCCGTCCCCGTAGGCGCCCAGGTTCTTGCCCGGGTAGAAGCTGAACGCGGTGGTATCGCCGAGCGTCCTGCTGCGATCACCACCGATGTCAGACCCGTGTGACTGGGCGGCGTCGGCCACGACGCGCAGCCCCTTGCGGCGCGCGATATCGCGAATCGCGTCCATGTCGGCGGGCTGTCCGTACAGGTGGACCGGCACGATGGCCTTCGTGCGCGGCGTGACCGCCGCCTCCACCTTTTCCGGATCGATCAACTGGGTGGCCTCGTCCACGTCGACCAAAACCGGCGTGCCGCCCGCGTGGGCAATGGCCTCGGTGGTCGCGATGAACGTGTTACACGCGGTGATGACCTCGTCGCCCCGCTCAACCCCGACCCCTTTCAGCGCCAGATGGAGCGCCGACGTGCCGCTGCAGCAGCCCACCGCGTGTTTCGCCCCGCTGTACGCGGCGAAATTTCGTTCGAACCGGTGGAGGGTCTCTCCGCCGATGAATCCGCAGCTTTCCACAACGCCGGCAATGGCGGCGTCGATTTCGGGCTTGATGGAGGCATACTGGGCCTTGAGATCGAGGAACGGAATGGCCATGTCGATACTACCTGGAGCTTTCTGGATGGTAAGTGGGTTGCCGGATACGACCTGTTAGCGGGGAACCACCTGGGAACGCCGCATGAGCGCGGTCAAAAACCGCATTGATCGTACCATAACGGAACGTGCGGCCGCAACATCGTGGCACTCGTTGACACCCCGGGAAGCGGGACCGTACACTCGCGGGCGCCCCGGCAGGCGGGGCCGAGGTGTATCCACGTTGACCCCAGACCGCAGAACACTGTTTGCCCTGTTCTCATTCGCATTCGGACTCCGGGTGCTCTACGCCGTGCTTTTCGGCGGCAACCCGGACGTCATCGCCATCCACGAAACCTACGCCTACCGGATCGCCGCCCAGATGGCGGCCGGCTGGGACTGGCTGAAGGCACCCTTCTCTCCCAACGCACCCGGCTACCTGCTGGCGCTCTCCACGATATTCCGCGTCACCGGACCATCGTGGTGGGCGGCCGTCCTGTTCAACGCGACGCTGGGTGCCATCACCACGGGTTTCCTGTATCGCATCGGAGAGAAGCGCCTCGCCCCCCGGGTGGGCCTGCTGTCGGGATTGTGGCTGGGTGCATTCGTCAGCCAGATGCATTTCTCCAGCCTGGCGCTGCGCGAAGTGCTGACGACATTCCTGCTGGTCTGGCTGGCATACACGCTCGTGCGGCCGTTCGACCGGATGCGTTCCGCGGTATGGACCGGGATCCTCTACCTGGCCCTCGTCCAGACCGAACCCTCATTCCTGTTGCTGCTGCCGTTGCTGGTCGTGTTTCTGGGGCTGCGCGCCACGCACCACCGCACGATGAATGCACAGTACCTGTTTCTGTTCGTCGCGACCGTGTTCGTGCTGAACACACCGTGGATGGTACGCAACTACATCGTCCACCGTGCGTTCATTCCCATCAGCCTCGAGGCCACGCGCTACACCAATCCGATGACGCAACTGTTCCAGAGCGAACCGGAACGCGCCGGGCTGCCCGAGGGCGCCACGGTGCGCCCGAAGCCGGGATTCTTGCGCAACGAGATCGAGTACTGGCGGTTTGCGCGCTTCGCCGATGCGCCGGCAATTCCCGGGCGCGGCGTGAAGGAGCAGCCGGCGTGGTCGCTGCGCCACAACACGGCCGCGATCTTGAACTTTGGAATTCTGCTGCCGTTCTTCGTCGCAGGCGGCGTGATTGCCTGGCGGCGGCGGCACCGCGCCGCGCTGGTCCTGACGTGCATCGTGCTCTCGCACGCGATCCTCAGGGGATTCGTGGGAAGCGGTGAGGGAACGCGACTGCCGGTCGAGCCGCTCGTCATCCTGATCGCATTTTACGGGCTGCGCCAGCTGCTGGAAATGCGCCGTGCGGCCGGCGGCAGCGGCTAGGCCGTTTCCGCGCGCAGATCACGGCCGGTCATCGCGGCCGGCCGCTCCACGCCCAGATAGGCCAGAATCGTCGGCGCGATGTCGCGCAGCGATCCATCCGCGATGAGCTTCCCGTGGTACGCAGGGTCGACAAGGATGCACGGCACCGGGTTGGTGGTATGCGCGGTGTGCGGCCCCCCGGTCACCGGGTCGACCATCAACTCCGCGTTCCCGTGATCGGCAATGATGATCACCGCGTACCGGTTCAGATCGATTGCATCGATCACCCGCCCGACACAGCCGTCCACCGTCTCGCAGGCCGTGATGGCCGCCGCGAGTACGCCGGTATGCCCCACCATGTCCGGGTTGGCGAAGTTGCACACCACGTAGTCGAACTCGCCCGAACGCAACGCGTCCACCAGCGCGTCGCACACCGCGGCCGCGCTCATTTCGGGCTGCAAATCGTAGGTGGCGACCTTCGGCGATGGAATCAGCACGCGCTTTTCGCCGGAAAACTCGTGCTCTTCGCCGCCGTTGAAGAAGTACGTCACGTGGGCGTACTTCTCGGTCTCGGCCAGCCGCAGCGTCTTCTTGCCGCTCGCGGCGGCCGTATCCACCAGAATGTCGGTGCGTGATTCGGCGGGAAACACCACCGGCAGGTGAAAGTCATCCTCGTAGTAGCGCGTCATGCACACGTAATGAACCTTCGGGAATACCGCGCGCTCGAACCCGTCGAACGCGGCGTCGGTGAACGCGTGCGTGATCTGCCGTGCACGGTCGGCGCGGAAGTTGAACAGCAGCACCGCGTCGCCGTCGCGGATCAGGCCGCGCGGACTGCCGTCGCGCACGATGACGACCGGCTCGACGAACTCGTCGGTCACGCCGGCCGCGTACGACGCGCGCACCGCGTCCACCGCGCTGGTGGCAGCGGATCCCTGGCCGCGCGTAAACAGGTCGTACGCCTTGCGCGTGCGTTCCCAGCGGCGATCGCGGTCCATCGCGAAGTAACGTCCGATCACCGACGCGATCGCGCCGGTACCCGTGCGCGCCATGAACTCTTCCAGCGCAGCGATGTATCCGGCCCCGCCGTGCGGCGCGGTGTCACGGCCGTCGAGAATCGCATGCACACACACGTCGCGCACGCCGCGGTCATGCGCCATCCTGATCAGCGCCCGCAGGTGGTTGATGTGGCTGTGGACACCCCCGTCGGACAACAGCCCCATCAGGTGGAGCGTACCGTCCGCGCGCACGCCATCCATCGCGTCGCACAGCGCCTGCTCGCGAAAGAACGACCCGTCCTGAATCGCGCGGTCGATGCGCACGATGTCCTGGTAGACCACGCGCCCCGCCCCGATGTTGAGGTGCCCGACCTCGCTGTTCCCCATCTGCCCGTCCGGCAATCCAACCCACGGCCCCGAGGCCTGGATGAGCGTGTGCGGGTACGTGTCCCAGAGCCGATCCACGTTGGGCGTATTCGCCAGACGCACCGCGTTGGCCTCGGTCTCCTCGCGCCAGCCCCATCCGTCCATGATCAACAGCAGCACCTTGCGCGAGCCCGGCATCACTGACCGCCCTTCGCTTTGCGGACCTTCTCCAGATTGACGCGCGCCGCATCGCTGGAAGGGTCCAGCCGCAGCGCTTCCTGAAACTGTGCCTCGGCGTCGGCGTAGCGGCGCTGCATCGCGTAGATCGAACCCAGCGTCACGCGTCCATTCGCGTATCCGGGTTCGGTCTTCACCGCCTGCTCCGCGAACTTCGTGCCCTCATCAACCCGGCCCGTCCGCATGTACATCACGGCGAGGTTGTTCATCGCGTAGAAATCATCCGGCTTGAGCGCGATGCACTTGCGCAGCGCGTCCTCCGCCTCGGCATACATCTCCAGATGGCCGTAACAGACAGCGAGGTTGTTGAACGCCGCATAGAAGTTCGGGCGCATCGCGATGGCGGCCTGGTAGGCTTCGATTGCCTTCTCGAATTCACCGCGTTGCTGGTAGCGCTGCCCGAGATTGTTCTTCGCGTCCGCGTTGTCGGGCGTGAGATAACCGAGTGCCTCGAGCTTCTTCATGGTCTCCTCGCTCGCGCCGCCCTGCTCGTCGCCGCCGCTCTGGCGGGGCCGGTCGAGTGTCGCCACGGTGGTTGCGTCAAACGTGGCCGTCAGCGAGTCATCGAACGCGGCCGCCAGGGGTTTGCCGGGCATGTCGGCGGCGCGCGGCAGCCCCAGCAGTGCGAGCACGGTGGGCGCAATGTCGAGAATCGACGCGTCTGCGAGCGTCGTCCCCGCGCGCACGCCGGGTCCGTAGAAACCCACGATGCCGTTCAGCCGGTGCCACTTGGCGGCGTTGCCGGCCCAGATTTCGGGCCGGTTGTGCAAACGTTCGGCGCCGCTCTTGAAGCCGTGGTCGGACACGACCGCCACGATCGTGCGGTCGTCGACCGCGTCGAGGATCTGGCCGAGAATCTCGTCCTGCAGCACGTAGGCCTGCTCGACCGCGCCGTGGAAACGATCGTACTCCGCGGACGGAACGTCGGGCATGCGCGGCGGTGTGTGCAGCATGAACAGATGGCTCATCGCATCAACCCACTCGAAGTACACGGCGAGGACGTCGGGCGTGCCGGACTCGATCTCGTGCAGCGCAATGTTGCGGAACGAAAGCGTGGATGCGTACAGATGAATGAGATTGTTGATCGGGTCCTTCGGGTCGAAATCGCCGCGGTGCTCCGCGATTTCGGCGGGCGGGATCGCGACGAAACGCAAGATCTCCGCTGCCGGCACCGCGTCACCGTGCACCACCAGCCGCGACAGATCGTCGCGCCGCGCGGACGGATACACGCTCCCCGCGGGCGCGCGGGCCGTATCGTCCGGCGCGTACGCGAGGTAGCCGAACTTGTCCGTCACCATCAGCCCATCCACCGGTTCGGCCGGATCGGTGGCCAGCCAGCCGATGACCGCCACGCGCCGGCCGTAATCGCCGAGCATGTTCCAGAACGCGTCCACGCGCCGGTAGAGGCGGCTGATCGGGACGCGCGCGCCGCTCTTCGGATCCACGACCGTGAAGTTGAGAATCCCATGGTCTTCGGGGTAACGCCCGGTCGCCATGGTCGTCCACAGGAGCGGCGACAACATCGGTTCTTCCGAACGCAACGGACCGGTCGCGCCGTCGTGCACGAGCCGCGCAAAATTGGGGAGCTTGCCCGCGTCGATGAGCGGCTGGAGATTCATCCAGTCACCACCGTCGACACCCACAATGACCAGGCGCCGTGGCGCATGCCCGCGCGCGGACTCACCCGCGTCCAGATCCTCGTCACCCCAGCGGGCGACCGACAGGCTCGCGAGCGACACGCCCAGCGGGGCCAGTTCCTCGCGCACCCGCGTGGCCATCGCCGCGGCGAGCGCGTCGGGCGGGCCCGGCTCGGGCCGCGACGCGGCCTCGATTTCGGCGGCCGCGACGACCAGACGATCGAGGCCGGCTTCAAAATCCTCGGAGAATTTCTCGAACAGCGGCCCCGCGGAGCCGGAGGCGATATCGAGTCTGAGGTGAAACGCGGCGGGCCACGCCATTCCATCCTGAAAAATCAGATCGCTGCTACCTTCGCGCGGAACGCGGTAGTCGCGCACGCCCACCGGGTAGCGTACGAGGTGCGAGCCGGGCCCGACGAAATGCCAGCCGCTCGCGACCGGCTCGAATCCATCGTGGGCCACGCGCACGGCCTCGAACCCGGCCGGCACACGCCGCAGACCGGCGGCCGCCGCGAGCAGAGCGATGGCCGCCAAGGCGGCGAGAATAAGCGGAAGTCGTTTCATCGGGTATGGACAGACGGGCGGCGAGCACGGCGCGGCGTCGAAGTGCTTGTCGCGGAGCCCAGCGAAGGGTACGGCCGGGCGCCGGGCGCGTCAAGAAGCGGGTGAAACAGCATGGTCAGTCCGTGCTCCTCTCTCTATAATGCGTCCATGCCCAACGACACCGCCCCGGGCCCGCCGTCGGTCACCGTCATCATCCTCACCTGGAACGGTCGCGCCCTGACGCTGGACTGTCTCGACTCCCTCGCGAAGGTCACGACACCCAACGTTCGCACGCTGGTCGTGGACAACGCCTCCGCCGACGGCACCCGCGACGCCATCGTCGAGCGATTCGGCCCGCGCGTCACGTTGATCGCCAACCCGGAGAACCTGGGATACGCCGCGGGCAACAACGTCGGCATCGAACGCGCGCTCGCCGACGGCGCGGACTTCATCCTGTTGCTCAACAACGACACCGTGGTCGACCCGGCCTTTATCGACGAGTTGCTCAAGGATTTCGCGGCACACCCCGGCGCCGGAATCGCGGGACCCAAGACGTACTATTTTACCCCGCCGGACCGGATATGGTTCGCGGGGGGCGAGGTATCGTTGTGGCGCGGCACCGCCCGGCACATCGGAATCCGCGAGATCGACCACGGGCAGTACGACACCGCCGGCCCCGTCGATTATGTAAGCGGTTGCGCGCTGATGGCGCGACGCGCGGTCTTCGAGAGAATCGGCGCGCTCGACGATGGATACCGGGCTTATTTCGAAGACACCGATTTCTGCCTGCGCGCCCGGCACGCCGGGTTCGGCGTGCGCTACGTTCCCACCGCGCGCATCTGGCACCGCATCTCGGCGAGCACCGGCGGCCAGCTCGCGCGCCGCAAGGTCACCCGGAAACTGCGCAGCTCAGCCCGCTTCTTCCGCCGCCATGCCCGGCCATGGCACTGGCTGACCATCCCTTTATTTTTCGGTGTCGATGTGGTAAGGATTGGGCTTCTGATCCTGGCGGGCCGGATCCGCGAACCTGGCCCGGGTTCCCCGCAGCGCACGTCTTGATCCCTGGACGGATTCCTGGCGACGGATTCAAGAGCCATGAAGATTGCGATCTTTGGTGTCAGCGGCCAGCTTGGCAGTGACGTGGCAGCGGCGTTGTCATCCCACCGCGTCGACGCCGTCGATCACACGCGGGCGGATATCCGCGACGCCGCCGACGTGGAGCGCGTGCTTGGAGAATCCTCGCCCGACTGGGCGGTCAATTGCGCCGCGATGACCCACGTCGACGCCTGTGAGACCGACGCGCTGCAGGCATTCGCGACCAACGCGCTCGGCACCCGCAATATCGCCCGCGCGTGCGCCGCCGCGGGTGCCCGTTTCCTTCATGTCAGCACCGACTACGTGTTCGACGGCGCGCTGCGCCGCCCCTACGTCGAGAGCGACCCGCCCCGTCCCATCAACGCCTACGGCATGTCGAAGCTCGCCGGCGAATGGTTCGCGATGGCCGAATACCCCGCTGGCGCCACCATCGTGAGAACCAGCGGCCTCTACGGCACGCACGTGTGCCGCGGCAAGGGCACGAATTTCGTGGAGACGATGCTCGCGCGGGCCGCAGCCGGTGGTCCGCTGCGGGTGGTCACGGACGAAACGCTCACACCGACGTTCACCGTGGATCTTGCGCAACAGATACGGACGATGATCGAAGCCGGCGTACCGGCAGGCATTTATCACGCCACCAACGGCGGCGAGTGTTCGTGGCACGCATTTGCGTCCGAGGCAGTACGGCTGGCCGGAATCGACGTGGACGTCCAACCCATGCGGGCGGCGGAGTGGAAATCGCCCGCGCGCCGGCCGGCGAATTCGGTGCTCGAAAACCGGGCGCTGGACACGCTGGGGTTGAACATGATGCCCGACTGGCGGGATGCACTCGCGCGCTACATCGCGCTGCGCGCGCCGGCACCACGCCACGAGGCCTAGAACAGCGCATGCAGCAGCGCCGCCGCCAGACCCGTGCACAGCACCGCGGCGACGATCCCGATCAGCAGCGCCGATGCCAGCGCGAAAACCGGCGCGAACAGGACGGCTGCCGAGATTCCCTTCAAGAGTGCAAATCCGAGTTTCAGCGGCAGCAGAACGATCGCCAGCAGAACATGGAGTAACAGGGCACCCAGAAGCACGGCACCCACGACGAAACCCAGAACCATCAAAACGGAGAACTCCACGATGACCTCCCTCCCAGATTCGTTCATGGCAGCGGACAACGGAAGCCACTACCCGCACCGCGCGCGTCCATTCAAACGCCGCCAGATCGCCGGCCACCCGGGACACGTGCTGCTCGCGGCGGGATTCGTGCTGGCCGCTGTCATGCCGTCCTTTGCCGGTACCGCACGGCCGCTGGCGCCCGATCCGCTGGAGTACGTGTCGCCGAGCCGCCCGTTTCGCACGCTCCACACCGCGCTCGACCTCGACGTCGACCTGGAGCGGCAGCAGATCGCCGGCAGTGTGACGCACACCATCCGCTCGCTACGCGACGGCGTGGAGACGATCGGGCTGAACTGCGTCCAGTTGACCATCGACTCGGTGACCGTTGACGGCGCACGCGCGACCTACGATTACCCGGTGAAGGCGGGCCAGAACACGTCGTGGATCAACGGAGCCACCGAGACCGTCGCCGACGAGCAGATCGTCATCCATCTGCCCCACGCGCTCGCGCGCGACGGCGAGGCCGACGTTCGCGTCTTCTACCACGGCGCGCCCAAGATCGGTCTGTACTGGATCCCCACCGAGAAGGGGCTGCCCCGGCACCGCTACGAGGTCTGGTCGCAGGGCGAGGGCGAGAGCAACCGCTACTGGATCCCGTGCTACGACTACCCTAACGACAAGTCGACGTTTGCAGGACGGTTCCGCGTCCCCCGGGGTTACACCGCGATTTCCAACGGCGAACTGGTCGAGAAGAAGGACGTCGGCGACTTCACGGAATTCTACTGGCGGCTCGACCAGCCCCAGGTCACCTACCTGATCATGCTGGCGGTCGCGAAGTACAAGATCTACGAAGAGAAGTGGCGGAATATTCCGCTGTGGTACGTCGTCCCACCCGACGCCGACGACGCCACCATCCTGCGCGGCTACGGGCTGACCGGCGACATGATGGAGTTCTTCTCGCAGGAAATCGGCATCGACTATCCGTACGCCAAGTACGCGCAGATATCGGTGCAGGATTTCATCTATGGCGGCATGGAGAACACCACCGCCACCGTAATGAACATGCGCACGCTGTACGATGAGCGGGAGGCGCTGACACGCACCGAACAGTACCTCGTCGCGCACGAACTGGCCCACCAGTGGTTCGGCGACATGCTCACCTGCCGCGAATGGAGCCACATGTGGCTCAACGAGGGCTTTGCGACCTACTACGCCAACCTGTACAAGGCCTACCACGAGGGCGACGACGCGTTCCGCTATCAGATGCGTGACAATCATCTCGCGGTGATCAAGAGCGACGACGCTGATCCACGCCCGATGGTGGTGGACTTCTACAATCGTGTGGACGCCCGCAACAACACCAATGTCTACAACCGGGGCGCGAGCGTGTTGCACATGCTGCGCTTCCTGCTGGGCGACGAGATGTACCGCGAAACCATCCATCAGTACAGCGAGCGCCACAAGTTCGGCAGCGTGGAAACGCAGGATCTGATGCGCGCGGTCAAGGACGTGACCGGCGAGAACCTGGACTGGTTCTTCGAGCAGTGGGTGTTCCTCGCCGGCTACCCGAAGTTCCGGGTCGCGAAGGACTGGGACGCCGGCACGGGCGTGCTGCACCTGCGCGTCGACCAGACGCAGAAGGTGGAGGGGCTGGTCCCGGTGTTCCGGGTTCCCGTGGATGTTGAGATTAGCTGGGACGGCGGCAGCCGCGTGCAGCGCCTCACCATTGAGCAGGCGTCGCAGGACTTCTACTTCGCGGTCCCGTCGAAACCGAAGATGGTGATTTTCGACAAGGGTGACTGGATCGTGAAGACGCTGGACTTTTCGAAGGCCGTCGACGAACTGCTGTACCAGCTCGACCACGCCGACTACATGGCGCGTCTCGACGCGGTCGTCGCGCTGGGCGGGAAGGGTTCCGACGCGCGCACCGTCCCCGCGCTGAGCGGCGTCATCGACTCGGACGCGTACTGGGGCATCCGCCGCGAGGCAGCGCTGGCGCTGGGCCGGGTGGGAACGCCGGCGGCTCGCGACGCGTTGATCGGCGGACTCGGCAACGGCGAAGCGCGCGTGCGGACGGCGTGCGCGGAGGCGCTCGGCGGCTTCCTGCGCGACCCGGGTGCGGCCGATGCGCTGGAGAAGGCGGTCAACGGTGACCGCGCGTACGGCGTCCGGGTACAGGCGCTGACCAGTCTGGTCAAGACGCGCGACGACCGCGCCGTCAGGGTGTGCGTCGCCGCGCTCAAGCAGGAGTCGGACCGCGGCTCGGTACGTGTTGCGGCGATGACCGGACTGGCCGAACTCGGAGACGCCGCGTCGATCGACCGCATCAAGCCCTACTGCACGCCGGGCACCGAGCGCGTCGAACGTTACCCGGCGATGGCGGCGTACGCGAAGCTCGCCCACGACCTCAAGCGCGACACGGACCGCCGCAAGGCGGCCGAGTTCCTGTACCCGGCGCTGGATGACTGGCACCTGCGCACCCGGGAGGCGGCGATCGACGCGCTCGTCTCGATCGGGGCGCCCGAAGCGGTGTCTGCACTCGAGCGCGTCGCGTCCAGCGATCCGCTGGCGGAGGTGCGTGCACGCGCCCGGGTCGCGGCCGCCCGAATTACCGCCGCCGAGGCGGCGCGGACGGCAACCGTCGCGGACGACGCGACGGTGGACGAACTCCAGAAGCGGGTCAGCGCCCTCGAAAACGAGCTGCGGCAGGTCCGCAAGGCGGTCAAACCCGCACCGGACACGTCAGAAACGGAGTAACCGATTGGGAAACAATCACTTCAAGCCGGAACGCCGGGGAATGGAATTTCGTTTGACTTTGCTAAACGTTTCACATAGCCTCTTTGCGGTTGCTGACGGGGGTCTCGGTACCGTAGAGTCGGGCGTCTTGAGGAATGGGCCCAGCGGCTCCACCGGTGTCTCGAGTTTGCTCCCCAGGTCCGGGTCGTGAAGTCGGACAAGGACCGATACTCATGGGCACGCCAGTCGGGGCTGCTTTCGACGATCCCCTTTTTGATGGCCGTGCCTCCGATCGCCGGTCTTCTGATCGGCCGCTATCTCGACAAGAAGTTCAATCTACATCAACCCGTATTGACCATCGTCCTGCTGCTGCTGGGGTTTGCCGCGGGTGTGCGTGAAGTTGCACTCGTGATGAAGAAAGCCAATGCACCGACGGATGGAGACAAAAAGCGTGATCGAAGCTCGAAATAGCGTGACCAACGCGGCCTGGTCGGCCGTCGACGCCGGCCTCCTCGGGCGCGTGCGCCGCACGGCGCTGATCCTTGGAATTGTTGTCGGCATTCCGTTCACGTACTACTTCGGACTGATGGCGGGTGCCGCGTGGCTGGCGGGAATCGCGTGGTCGCTGGTCAACCTGGCGCTGATCGCCGCGCTGGTGGCCAGGGTGCTGACGGACGGGGAACGCGACAAGAACGCGATCGTCCTGGCGATGGCCGTGAAATTCCCGGTGTTGTACGGAGCCGGACTCGTGCTGCTCGCCGTGCTGCGGCTCCCCGCGGCGTGGCTGGTGGCGGGTTTCACGTGGCCGCTGTTCGTCGCGGTCATGAAGGCCGCCGGGCGTTTGTACATGGGACTCGACGAAACTAACCGAGAGGGACTGGAATCGTGATCTGGACCCAGATGATCGAGCGCATCACCGGGAACGGGATGCTGCGGCTCGCCAGTGAAGTCGCCGGAGAGGCCGCGCACGGCGCCGCCGCCCACGACATGGCGCACGAGGAAGCCGCCCACGAGCTTCCCAACCTGATCACCCTCATCACCAGTGGCATGGCTGACGGGCCGGTGAAGCACTTCCTGCACCAGTGGGAGGGAATGATCTACTCCTTCGCGATCGCGGGACTGCTCATCCTGATCGCCCGCCTGGCCTCGCGCAACCCGCAGATGATCCCGGGGCGCCTGCAGAACGTGGTCGAGATGGTGGTCGAGGGGTTGTCGAACTTCATCATCGGAATTCTTGGGCCTCAGGGCCGCACCTTCGTGCCGTTCCTGGGCACGCTCTTCATTTATATCCTGGCGATGAACATCTGCGGCGCGCTGCCACTGGGCAAGTCGCCCACCGCGAGCCCCAACACGACCGTCGCACTCGCCTTGTGCGTGTTTGTCTATGTGCACTGGATCGGACTCACGCGCAACGGCCCGCTGGGCTACCTCAAACATCTCGCCGGCTCTCCGCAGAGCCCGGTGGAATGGGCGTTCGTGCCCATCATGCTGCCGATTCACATTCTCGGCGAAATCGCCCGGCCGGTAAGTCTCTCGTTGCGACTGTTCGGCAACGTGTCCGGCGAAGATGTGCTGCTGTTCGCGTTCTGCAGCCTCGGCGTGGCCGCGATGTCGTTTGCCAATTCGCCGATCGGCATTCCGTTTCAGACCCCGTTCATCCTGCTGGCGTTCCTGACCAGCTTCATTCAGGCGCTCGTGTTCACCCTGTTGAGCACGATCTACATCCTCTTGTGGCTGCCGCATGAGCACGAGGCTCATGAGGGTGGCCACTAGGTCGTCGTCCCCAACCCAACCGTAACCAAGGAGGTTATGAAAATGGATGCATCAACCGCTCTGGGCTTTGCCCTCCCCATCGGACTCGGACTCGCCGCCATCGGCTCCGGCATCGGTTTCAGCCGCGCCATCGGCTCGGCGATGGAAGCCATCGGCCGTCAGCCGGAAGCGTCCGGCAAGATTCAGACCGCGATGATCATCGGCGCCGGCCTCATCGAAGCGCTCACGATCTACGCGTTCGTCACGGTCTTCCTTCTGATGGGCAAGATCCAGTAACCGGTCCACCCAACCAGACGGCCCGCGCGGGCGGAAGGCGCCCGAGGCGCATGCTTCCCCGCGGCCGAGGAGCGTGAGATGGAACTTCAGTGGAAAGCGCTATTAACCCAGGCCCTTGGCTTTCTCATCGTCCTGTGGTTGCTGCGCAAGTATGCGTGGGACAAGCTGCTCGCCTTCATCGAAAAGCGCCGCGAGACAATTGCGGCCGAGTTCGAGAACATCGAGAAGGCCCGGTCCGACGCGGACGCGCTGCGCCGCAAGTACGACGAAGAGCTGGCGGGCATCGAGGCAACCCGTCGCGCGCGGATTCAGGAAGCGGTGCACGAGGCGAGTGGTATCGCCGGCACCATTCGTGACGACGCGCGGCGTGAGGCCATGGAAATGCGCGTCAAGGCAACCCAGGACGTGAACATCGAGATGGAGAAGGCGAACGCGGCGTTCCGCGACCAGATGGTGGACGCCGTCCTCACCGCAACGGAGAAACTCATCCGTCAGCGTCTCGATGACGCACAGCATCGCCGCCTCATCAACGAGTTCCTCGACGAGGTCGGCAGCCGGCCGGCGGAGCGGTAACCATGGTCCTGAGCGGAATCGGCAAGCGCTACGCGATCGCGCTGTTCAACGCGGCGTCGGGTGAAGACGTCCTCGAGCAGGTCTACGGCGACGCGTCGAGTTTTGCGCGGCTCATCGAGACCGAGACCGCCTTCCGGCGTTTTCTGTCTTCGTTGCGCGTCACACCTGACCAGAAGAAAGATCTGGTCGTGCGCGTCATCGGCGACCGCGCATCGGGACTGTTCGTCAAGTTCGTGCACCTCTTGATCGACAAGAAGCGCATCGGCAACTACGAGGAGATCGCGAAGGCGTTCGAAGCGCTCTACGAGGAAGCCAGTGGCATTATCGAGGTCGCCGTGGTGACCGCGATTCCGCTGGACGCTACGCTGGAGCGCAAGGCCAAGGAAACCATCGAGCGGCGCACCGGCAAGACCGCAAAGCTCGTCAAGCGCGTCGATCCCGGTGTGATCGGCGGCGCCATCATGATCGCCGGTGACAGGATCATCGACGGCAGCATTCGGAATCGTCTCGGCGAGATGCGCCGGGAACTGCTCGCTTTGCGAGTACATTGATCCAACGATATCGAGGAGATTGAGCATGGCGTTTCGACCCGAAGAAGTCAGTTCCATCATCCAGGCGGAGCTCCAGAAGTCCGACGTGAGACTCGAGATGGAGTCCGTTGGCACGGTCCTGCAGGTGGGCGACGGTATCGCGCGCATCTGGGGCCTCGAGGACGCCATGGCAGGCGAGTTGCTCGAGTTTCCGGGCGGCGTGGCGGGCCTGGTTCTGAACCTCGAAGAGGACAACGTCGGTGCGGTGCTGTTTGGCCCCGACACCGGCATCAAGGAGGGCGACACCGTCAAGCGCACCGGCAAGGTGGGCCAGGTGCCGGTGGGTGAGGCGCTGCTGGGACGCGTCGTCAACTCGCTCGGGCAGCCGATCGACGGCAAGGGCCCCATCGTCACCGACACGTTCAACCCGGTGGAAGCCGTGGTTCCGAACGTCGTTCAGCGCCAGCCGGTAACGCAGCCGCTGCAGACCGGCCTCAAGGCCATCGACTCGATGATCCCCATCGGTCGCGGCCAGCGCGAACTCATCATCGGTGACCGCCAGACCGGCAAGACCGCGCTCTGCATCGACACGATCATCAACCAGAAGAACTCGGGCGTGATCTGCATCTACGTCGCCATCGGACAGAAAGAGTCCACGGTGGCGCAGCTGGTGCGCAGGCTCGAGGCGCACGGCGCGATGGAGTACACCACCATCGTCAGCGCGTCGGCCAGCGAGCCCGCGCCGCTGCAATTCCTCGCACCCTACGCGGGCGCCGCGATGGGCGAGTTCTTCCGCGACCGCGGCGGCCACGCGGTGTGTTTCTACGACGACCTTTCCAAACACGCGCAGTCGTACCGCCAGATGTCGCTGTTGCTCCGCCGCCCGCCGGGCCGCGAAGCCTACCCGGGCGACGTCTTCTACCTGCACTCGCGCCTGCTCGAACGCGCGGCGCGCCTGTCCGAACCCCTCGGCGGCGGATCGCTCACCGCTCTGCCGATCATCGAGACGCAGCTGGGTGACGTGACCGCGTACATTCCGACCAACGTGATTTCGATCACGGACGGACAGATCTTCCTGGAAGGCGATCTGTTCTACTCCGGCATCCGCCCCGCCATCAACGTGGGTATCTCGGTGTCGCGAGTCGGCTCGAACGCCCAGACCAAGATGATGAAGCAGGTGGCCGGCCGTCTGCGTCTTGCCCTGGCTCAGTACCGCGAGCTGGCCAACTTCGCCCGCTTCGGCTCGGACCTCGACAAGGCAACCATGGCCCAGCTGACGCGCGGCGAAAAGATGACGGAGATCCTGAAGCAGGACGAGGACGTTCCCGTTCCGACCGAGCGTCAGGTCATCCTGATCTTCTGCGCCAACGAAGGCCTGCTGGACGAACTGCCGACCGCGAGCCTCAAGCGCTTCGAGGTCGAGTTGTACAAGTTCATGGACGAGAAGTATCCGGATGTCATGCACCAGTTGCGCGAAAAGAAGGCGTTCGACAAGGATCTGGAGGCCGAGGCACGCAAGGCCTGCGGCGAATTCAAGTCGGCGTTTGCCGCCAGCCTGAAGTAACGGAGTCCCATGGCAACGCTACTCGATCTGAAACAGCGCATACGATCCGTCGAGAACATCGGCAAGATCACGCGCGCGATGCAGCTGGTCGCTGCCGCCAAGCTCAACCGGTCCCAGAGCCGGGCGCACGCGGTGCGTCCGTTCTCCGACGAACTGGACCAGGTGCTGGGCGGACTCGCGGGCGGTGGCATCGAAGAGGCAGCCGACGTCGCGGTGGAGTTCACGTACACGGACGGTCAGCCGCCGGTCCGGACCAACCTGGGGCGACTTTTCTCGCACCACGAGGTCAAGAAGCCGGGGATCGTCCTGATCACGGCCGACCGTGGACTGTGCGGCGCGTTCAACACCAACCTGATCCGCGCAGCGCAGGCCTTCCTGTTCGAGAACGCCGACAAGGACTGCAAGCTGATCACACTGGGCAAGAAGGGCAGCACGTTCTATCGCCGCCGTTCGACCCCGGTGATCTACAACCGCACCGGCATCAGCGACCGGCTCGAACTGGCTGAGATCAAGGAAATCACCGGCAAGCTCATCGAGCTGTACGCCAACGACGAAGTGGACGCGCTCTACTTCATCTACGCCAAGTCGATCAAGGCCGCGCTGTATCGGATCACCGTGCAGAAGTTCCTGAGCGTTCCCCCGGTGGAGGGTGCATCGCAGGACGACACGTACATCATCGAGCCGGGCCGCAACGAGCTCTTCGCCGACCTGATGCCGTTGTACGCCACCTCCCTGGTCTTCTCGGCGCTCGCGGATTCGTTCGCGTCCGAGTACGGCGCGCGGATGGCGGCGATGCAGCAGGCCACCAAGAACGCGGAAGAAAAGCTCGACGACCTGGTCATCGAAAGAAACCGGCTGCGCCAGGCCACGATTACGAAGGAACTGGCGGAAATCGTGGGCGGCGCCGAGGCCCTCAGGTAGCACCCGAACGGGAGAGGAAACAGAATGGAATCGAAAACGAAACAAAACATTGGCAAGATCGTGCAGGTCATCGGACCCACGGTCGACGTGGAGTTCCCCTCCGAGCACCTGCCCGAGATCTTGAACGCCCTGAAGATCGAGGATGCGTCGCGCGAGATCGACATCACCTGTGAGGTGTCGTTGCACATCGGTAACAACGTCGTGCGCGCCATCTCCATGAAGTCCACCGACGGACTCGTGCGCGGCATGCCGGTGATCGATACCGGCGCCCCCATCAGCGTGCCGGTGGGCGCGCAGGCGCTGGGGCGCATCTTCAACATCCTCGGCGAACCGATCGACGGCAAGGGGCCCATTGCGGAGCCGGAGAAACGCCTCCCCATCCATCGTGCCGCACCCAAGCTCGAGGACCAGGCCACCGAGGTCGAGCAGCTGGAGACCGGCATCAAGGTGGTCGACCTGCTCGCGCCGTACGCCAAGGGCGGCAAGATCGGTCTGTTCGGCGGCGCCGGCGTCGGCAAGACGGTGCTCATTCAGGAACTCATCCGCAACATCGCCACCGAGCACGGCGGCTACTCCGTGTTCGCAGGCGTCGGCGAGCGCACGCGCGAGGGCAACGACCTCTGGCTGGAAATGAACGAGTCCGGCGTGGTCAACAAGACCTCGCTGGTCTTCGGGCAGATGAACGAGCCGCCGGGTTCGCGTCTGCGCGTCGGTCTGACCGGCGTGACCATCGCGGAGTACTTCCGCGACCAGGAAAACCAGGACGTGCTGCTGTTCATCGACAACATCTTCCGTTTCGTGCAGGCAGGTTCGGAGGTGTCCGCTCTGCTCGGCCGCATGCCGAGCGCCGTGGGCTACCAGCCCACGCTGGGGACGGAAATGGGCGGGCTGCAGGAGCGCATCTGCTCCACCAAGAAGGGTTCGATCACGTCGGTGCAGGCCATTTACGTGCCGGCCGACGACATCACCGACCCGGCACCGGCCACCACGTTCTCGCACCTCGACGCCACCACGGTACTCTCGCGTCAGATCGCCGAGCTCGGCATCTACCCCGCGGTGGATCCGCTGGCCTCGACGTCGCGCATCCTGAGCCCCGCGGTGGTGGGACAGGAGCACTTCGATGTGGCCCGCCAGGTGCAGGAAATTCTGCAGCGCAACAAGGAGCTGCAGGACATCATCGCAATTCTGGGCATGGACGAACTGTCCGAGGAAGACAAGCGCGTCGTCAACCGCGCGCGCAAGATCCAGCGCTTCCTCTCGCAGCCGTTCTTTGTGGCGGAAGTATTCACCGGTTCGCCCGGCAAGTACGTCAAGATCGAGGACACGGTGCGGGGCTTCAAGGAGATCATCGAGGGCCGTCACGACGATATTCCGGAGCAGGCGTTCTACATGGCCGGTTCCATTGAAGACGTCGTGGAACGCGCCAAGGCGATGGCCTAGCGCCACAAAGGAGATCCGATGACCACGCAGCCCACGTTCAGCTTCAAGATGCTGACGCCCAACCGGACGGCGTTCCAGGGAGAGGTTATCTCCATCGTCGCCCCGGGCGGCGCCGGCTACCTCGGGGTGCTCGCGCACCACGCGCCGCTGATCACGACCGTGCAGGTCGGAGATCTGACCGTCCGCATGACGGACAACCGGATCGCCCGCTACCACGTCGGCCGCGGACTGCTGAAGGTTGCGAACAATCAGGCGGTCCTGCTGACGGAGTCGGTGGAGGAGCAACAGGGATAGGCGCCCCGACGCACGAGTCCCCAGCCCGCCGGCTTCAGCTTGCTCACGCACGCCCGGCGCTTCGGCAAGCAGAAGGGCCACCGAAAGTGGCCCTTCCACATCACTCCGCTGACGCCCTTGAGGGCGTTACTTGCCCGAACTCACCTCAGAATCACGAGCTTCTGTGTGAAGACGCGTCGGTCCGCTGAGAGTGCGGCGAAGTACACGCCCGACGGCAACGCTCGACCGCTCGCATCCGAGCCGTCCCAGGGAATCTCATGCAGACCCTGGGCCTGGACTCCCTCGACGACTGTGGTTACGAGCCGTCCATGCACGTCGTAGATGCGCAACGTGACCTCATCTGGTCCCGCAAGCGTGAACCGAATACGCGTATCCGGATTGAACGGGTTCGGACTGACGGGCAGAAGATCCGTCACATAAACCGGCGGACGCTCGGGCCCAGGCGTCTGACACGGGTACTCGCACGGATCCGGCGGAGGCGGCGGGCCACCTTTACCACTCCACGGCTTGATCGTGAAGTAGGCGTCTGAGGCGTCTATACCCTGGTGGTCGTTCAAGTGCACGGAGAAATCTCAGGCGGCATGACGACCGAACCCGGAACAATCCTCGCAATCACTTCTCGACGGGGATCCTGTGCTGCCGCTGGACCCGAGCTGAGCGCAACCACGAACGAACCGAGAAGAAAGCATGATTCTACCAACCGCGTTTTCATGCCAGCTATCCTTTCCGTCCATGCGGACAGAATTGTCGCGGCCTTCATTGCGGTCCAAAAGTGACCTGTAATAGCTCGCTGCCATCCACCCTCACTTTCCAAATCGTCCCGCGTTGCTCCGAGGCTCTCGCGAACGCGATCCACTCGCCGTCCGGCGACCACGATGGAGAAATCCCGCGCGCCAGTTTGACCGCGTTTCCTCCATCAGCATCAACGATCCAAACGGCGAGCTCCCCCGGCCCGGAGGTCGAGTAGGCGATCTTCGAACCGTCGGGCGAGAATCGCGGCCAGCGTTCCATCCGCTGGTTGTTCGTGACCCGCACTACATTTCCACCGTCGTCATCCATCGTGAATATTTCGGACGTCGCGCCTGTATCTGGCGGGTATCGGATGTGACATATGCGACCTGCGGGCGACCAGTCCGCCATCCGCCAGTCGCCCATGCCGGTATGGGTGATGACGCGCTTATCGGTTCCATCCGGCCGCATGATGGCGATCTTGAACGGTCCCAGTTCGGAGTCGTACGCGATCCATTCGCCGTCGGGACTCCACGCGGGAAGAACGTTCCATCCAGACGTGGTCAGCTGCTGGATCGACATGGAATCGATGCCTGTGCCGGTAAACGCTGCGCGATAGATCTGCCTGCTGAGCGAGTAGACGATGCTGTCCGACTGGGGGGACCAGTCGGCGCCCGCAAGAGCTATTCCCCGAATCAGCATCCGAGGTGCGCCCCCGTCGCTATCGACTACCCAGAGTCCAATCGAGTCAAGATCAACGACGGCATATCCGTTCCGAACCTCGACCACGCCGTGGTGGTAGTAGAGAATGTGCGATCCGTCCGGCGACCATCGGGGCGCCTCGTCGATAGGAATCGAGACGGGATCGGGGTCAACAGGCAATACGGAATCGTCAGTACAAGCAGAGTACATGGCCAGGAAAGCGACGACGGCGGCCGCCAGCGCTGTCGCACGAACGATCGTCGTGTTCCACGAACGATAGGTGATGTTTGTTCTGAGCACGTCTCACCCGGAACCACGAACCCGCCGTGGTTCCATCCCGCACATATCTGGTCAAGGCTCTTTAGGACGTAGGCAACTCGTCTGAGGCAGGCTGGCGGATCAAACTCCCCCGGTCTCCTGAGGAGTAGTTTGTCCGCTTTTCGTCTTGTGTCAAGTGCGGACTTTAATTCCGCAGAAGTTCAACGAGCCATCCAACGTCCAGCTTATCGAGATCGGACAATGTCATGCGGATGTTGCGCTCGGCGGAGCATTTTTTCATCGAACATGAATTTCCCCTCTGAACCGCGCCGGGATTGTTGGAGGGTCCGTTCTGTTAGGTTGGAGTCATGCCCTGAAGCAGCGGCGAGGGTGCCGGATCAGGCGCTGTCGATGTCGTCGAGTGATTCGGGGGGGATGGTCGCTGTGTGCATCGAGGCCTCGATGCCCGCTTCGCGGGTGCGCAGGAATTCGGTGGTGCCCACCGGGACCACGAACGCAAAGCTGCTTCCGCTCCCCGCCTTGCTTTCCGCCCAGATGCGTCCACCGTGCAGTTCCACGATGTGCTTGGCGATCGCGAGTCCGATGCCCAGTCCGCCCCAGCGCCGCGTCGACGAACCGTCGAGCTGACGGAACGTGTCGAAGATGCGGGGCATCTTCTCCTCCGGAATTCCCTGGCCGGTGTCGGTGACCCGCACCTGGACACCCTCATCGGTCCGCTCCGTCAACACCGTCACCCGTCCGCCCGCCTCGGTGAACTTGATGGCGTTCTGTACCAGGCACATCACCACCTGACCGATACGGCGGTTATCGATGTAGACCACCGGCACGTCGTAACCGGGCTGGAACGCGACCTCGATACCCTTCTCGGTGGCGTTTTCCAGCACCGCGGCCCACAGCGCGCGCACGACATCGTGCACGTGCGACAGCGTGAAACTCAGCATGGTGCCGGTGACCTCGAGCTTGGAGAGATCGAGCAGATCGTTGATCAGGCGCAGCAGGCTCTCGCCGTTCTCCGAGATGACATCGAGAAAATGCCGCCGGTCCTCATCGCCGACGATGCCTTCGCGCAACGCCTCGGTGTAGGCAATGATCACCGACAGCGGGGTGCGCAGTTCGTGGCTGATGTTGGCCAGGAATTCGGTCTTCATTTCATCGACTTCGCGGAGCTTCTGGTTGGCGTCCTGCAGGTTGCGGTTCTGCAGGATGATCTGTTGTTCGAGCATTTTGCGCTGCGTGATGTCGTGCACCAGCACCTGGATGAACGTGTCCGACTTGATCGGAATCAGGCTCGCGGAAATGTCGACATACAGCACGTGGCCGGCCCGGCCCACGAGGCGGCGGTCGTTGAAGTGGCGGGCCTTCTCGCTCATGATGTTGATGAAATCACGGCGGGCCTGGAACTGATCCTCGGGCGGAAACAGGTCGAAGTACGACCTGCGCAGCAGTTCCGGTTCGGACAGACCGAGCACTTCGCAGCACTGACGGTTTACTTCGACCAGCCGGCCGCTGTTACGGTCAATCAGCATGATGATGTCGCTCGCGTTACGTTGCAGCGTCAGGTAGCGCTCCCCAAGGTCCTTGGCCTCGCGCAACAGCATCGCATGCTCGATGGCGCCGCTTGCGATATTGCCACAGTTGGTGAGCTTCTCGAGATCGACGTCGTCAAACGCGCCCACCCGGTACGACCCGGCGTTGAGCGTCCCGATCACGTTGCCGTGCGCAATCAGCGGCACGACCATGTCCGAGCGCAACTGCTCCTCCTTGACGACCTCGACGAAGCGCGTCTCGGCCGCGATATCCTTGCGCAGCACGGCACGCCGGTTGAGCGCGGCCCATCCGATCACGCTGGATTCGTCCAGCGGGATGCGGCGCCCTTCGCCGACGCCGGGCCGGGCGGGGCCCGTCATGTGTACGTGCTTGAGCTGGAGGCACTTTCCTTCCGGATCGATGATCGCAATGCTGGAGCGGTCGAAATTGATCAGCTGAGCCAGTTCGCGCGTGATCGCGGCGAGGATGTCGTCGAGTTCCGTATGCTGGAGGATCGTGCTTGCGATCCGTACCATGGCCAGCAGTTCCGCGTTGAGGCGGCTGGGGGAGGAAGATTTCCGGTTGTTCTGGGTCATGGTGCGTCGCGCCGGCGCCGGTCCCGCTGTTCCCGGGAGTGGCCCGGCCCTCCTGAAACAGCCGTCGCAGCGGCCCGCCGGTGTTGTGCACGAAGCGTTCCACCCGGCGGGCGGAGGCGGAGATTGTTCGGTCTCTAAACGTATGGTAGACTGACACTTCTACCCGAGACCGCAATGGCCAAAACCAGGAAGCAGAAACCCGCCCGGCCGGCACCGCCGCCGGCCACGACGCTCCGCAGCCGGCTGGATGCCGCGCGGCCATTCGACTGGCGCGCGCGCGCGGACCGCATCGACCTGGCGATCGTGCTCGGCGTTGCGCTGGTGCTCCGGCTCGCGTTCTTCTTTCTCAACCGGAAGTACAATCCGACCTTCACCTTCCCGGTGATGGATTCGCTCTACCACAACGAGTGGGCCCAGGACCTGGTCGCCGGCGGCACCCGTGGAACTGACGCGTTCTTTCGCGGACCGCTGTACCCGTACTTCCTGGCACTGCTGTACAAGGTGAGTCATTCGAGCATCGCATTCGCGGTGTTCGTCCAGCACATCATCGGGTCGCTCACCGCGGGGCTCATCTACCTCACCGCGCGCGAACTTTTCTCGCGCAAGGTCGCGCTGACGGCCGGCCTCACGACCGCGCTGTACTGGGTGCTCGTCTACATGGAGGGCGACCTCCTCATCGAGACCACATTCATCTTCCTGAACACGCTGAGCATGCTGCTGCTGTTGCAGGGGATGACGCGCCGTTCGTGGCTGCGCCTCGCGGCCGGCGGCTTCGCGCTGGGGCTGGCCACCATCGACCGCCCCAGCATCATGGTGTTCTTCCCCGCGGTGCCGATTGCGCTGTACCTGACCGCACGCCGGCCCGGCGCCGCCGCGCGCGGCTGGATAAAACAGACCGTGGTGGTCGCGGTGGCCTGCGCGATCCCGATCATGCCGGTGATGATCCGCAACTACGTGGTGGCGAAGGCCATCGTGCCGGTAGGCGCATCCGGCGGCGTGAACTTCTACATCGGCAACAACCCCGCGTCGGACGGCTCGACCGCCATCGTGCCGGGGACGCGCGCCGACTGGTGGGGCGGCTACAACGACGCGATCGCGATCGCGGAACGCGCCGCCGGGCACAAGCTGACGCTGGCGGAGGTGTCGGACTACTACTTCCAGCGCGGCTTCGACTTCATCAAGACCCACCCGTCCGAGGCGTGGCGGCTGACGGGCCGCAAGTTTCTGATGTTCTGGGGCGCCGGCGAACGCGCCAACGACAAGTACATCTACTTCTTCTGGCACCTCGCCAGGATGAAATACGTGCCGCTGCCCGGATTCTGGCTCGTCGCCCCGCTGGCCATCCTGGGCGGCTTCCTGCTGTGGCGGCGCCGGCGCGAGCTGTCGATGTTCTACCTGTTCATCGGCGCATACTCGCTGGGCGTGATCGTGTTCTTCGTCAACGCGCGTTTCCGTCTGCCCATCATTCCCGCGCTGACCCTGTTCTCCGCCTATGCGTGCGTCTACCTGGTCGACGCGTTCCGCGTGCGCAGGTTTGAACTGCTGAGTGCGCTTCTCATCCTCACCGGCGCCACGCTGCTCGTCAACTCGGACTACGTCTACCAGAAGCAGATGCGGGCCTACTCGGACGCGTTCTCCAATTACACGCTCGGCAACGCGTACCTCAAGATGGGTCTGAAGAGTACCGCGCTCAACCACTACAGCCGGGCGGCGGAAATCAACCGTCAGTACCCCACATCCGCGTACCGCTTCATTCAACGCGAGGTCGACTACAACCTCGGCATCCTGCTGTGGGAGGACGGACTGTGCTCGCGGGCCATCGAGGTGCTCGAGCGCGTCGGCGGCTCCGACGAGTTCACCGCACGCGCGCTCGATTGCCTGGGCGACTGCTACCTCAAGCGTCAGGATATTGCCAACGCGTCCCGCGTCTACCAGCAACTGATGTCGATCGCGCCGTCCGACCAGCGCGGCATCACCGGCCTGGCGCGCTGTGCGGCGATGAGCGGGGATTACGCGAAGGCCGAGAGCATGCTGGCGGAAATCGTCGACACCAACCGGGCGGTCTACCCACCGTCGCTGCTCGCGCTCGCCGAGATCCAGCGCGCGGACGGCAAGCTCGACGCGGCCATCGCGAGCTATAATCACCTCGCGCAGTTCACCGGCTACGAGCGGCAGGGCTACGTTGCGCTCGCCGAGCTGTATCTCAAGAAGGGCGACATCAACGCCTCGCTCGGCGCGCTGAATCAGGCCGCCAATTTCTCCCCGCCCAACGATCCCACGATCCAGGCGCTCTACAACGAAGTCCGCTCGCGGCGATGACCGCGTCGCGCGCGCGTTCCCGGGCCCCGGCGGCCGTCATCGACATCGGGACCAACTCCGTCAAACTGCTGGTCGCGCGCGGCGACGGCACCGCCGTCCATCCCATCCATTTCGAGCGCGTCACCACGCGTCTGGGGACCGGTCTTGCCGGGAGCGGCCGGATATCCGATGCCGCGGCTTCGCGCACCGCGCGCGCGGTGGCGGCAATGGCGAAGTCGGCCCGCGGCCACGGCGTGTCGCAGCTCGCCGCGGTGGGCACCTATGCGCTGCGCACCGCGAGCAACGGGCCCGCCGTCGCGCGCCAGATCGCGCACGCTTCCGGCGTCGAACCCCGCATCCTCAGCGGCCGCGACGAGGCGCAGTACGCGTTCGACGCCGCTCGCGCCGTACTGACGCGGACACGCCCCGTGACCTTTGTGCTCGATGTGGGCGGCGGCTCGGCGCAATTCGTCGTCGCGCGCGGAAACCGGATCCTGTCGGCGCGTTCCTACCCGATCGGCGCGCTGCGTTTGACCGAAAAGCATATCCACACCGATCCCATCGACCCGGCGGAATACGCGCGCATGCTGCGGGATATGACCCGCACCGTCGAACGCGCCGTCGCACCGCATCTCGCGCTCGCCCCGCGCGCCGCGCTGATTGCCGTGGGCGGTTCCGCCACCACCGCGCTCGCGATGGCCCACGGCGGACGGGCGATGCGCGCCCGGAGCGGAACCATCACCGTGTCGGGCCTGCGCGCATTGGAACAGCGCTGCCGCGCCGCGAGCACCGCCACACGCCGGCGGATGCCCGGGCTCCCCGCCGACCGCGCGGACATCATTCCGGCCGGTCTGGCGGTGGTGCTGGCGTTCGCACGCGCGGCGCGCAAGCGCGTCGTGCATGTCAGCGGCGGCGGCATCCGCGAAGGCGTGGTGCTGGCTATGCTTCGGGGGACGTGGTGAACGCGCCGATGTAGCGCGCGATCTCGCCGGTGAATAACGACCACGGGACGAGCGGCGGCGGCGGCGCCGCGATGGTCACGGTCTCTTCGCGCACCGGGTGCGGAAAACTCAAGCGGGCGGCGTGCAACGCGATCATGCGCCCGGGCAGGGCTTCGGGTGCGCGGTACTTGATATCACCCAGAATGGGATGACCGGTCGCCGACAGCTGCAACCGGATCTGATGGTGGCGTCCGGTGCGTGGCGTCACGTCCAAGAGTGACACCTCACGCACCACGCTGCCCGCGGGCCGGCGCTTCCCCGACGGCAGGCTCAGACGTGATTGCCCTAGCACCCGGTAGCGGAGCGTCGCCTCGCGGGCATCGTCCTCGCCATCCGCGGCCAGGCGAGAACGCAGATGCGTTCGCGCAACGAATCCCGTCAACTCGCCCGTCTCCTCTGGCATCGTTCCGAGTACGACCGCCAGGTAGGTTTTCTCAACCACGCGGTCGTGAAACGCCCGTGACAGCCGCGACGCAGCCTTGGAGGTCCGGGCAAAGATCATCACGCCCGAAACGGGTCGGTCGATGCGGTGGACGAGACCCAGAAAAACGTTCCCGGGCTTCCCGTAACGCTCACGGATGAAGGCTTTCGCGAGTTCGAGGGCGGTGGGGTCGCCGGTGCGGTCGCCCTGCGCGAGCAGACCGGCCGGCTTGACGATCCCCAACACGTGGTTGTCGTCGAAAAGGACGGTAAGCGGCGCCCCCGGGGCCGGTGGCGCCGGTTTCTGGCCGGAATTCCCTCGCTTGACCGTCCTCATGCGCTCTCCTATACTCGATCAATTCAGCGGCGCGTACAACCTACTATCATGATAGAAGTTACAAACCTAACAAAAACCTACGGGAAAGTCGAGGCGGTCCGTGGTGTGTCCTTCCGGGTTGCACCCGGCGAGGTCTACGGCCTGCTCGGACCCAACGGCGCCGGCAAGTCCACCACGATCAACATCCTGTCGGGGCTGGTCGCGCCCTCATCGGGCGAGGCACGCATCGGCGGGTATGACGTGGTGCGTGAACCACTCGCCGCCAAACGCATCCTCGGCGTCGTGCCGCAGCAGTCCATCGTGATCGACGAACTGAGCGCGATGGCCAACTGCATGTTCTTCGGCGCGCTCTACGGTGTGGAGAAGCGCGCGCTGCGCGAGCGGTCGCGCGCACTGCTCGACTGGATCGAGTTGTCCGACCACGCGTCCAAGCCCGCGGGCGCGTTCTCCGGCGGCATGCTGCGCCGCCTCACGCTGGTCCTGGGTATCCTGCACGAACCGAAAGCGCTGATCCTCGACGAACCGACTACCGGTCTCGATCCCCAGACACGGCTGCTGCTCCTCGACCGTATCCGCGCCATCGCCGCGGGCGGTACGGCGGTGCTGATGAGCACGCACCACCTCGAGGAGGCGGAACGGCTTTGCCAGCGTATCGGCATCATCGATGGCGGCCGCGTGATCAAGGAAGGAACGCTGGGCGACCTGCGGGCGGAAGTCAGCGACGTGCAGCTGTTCAGCCTGCGCGGCGGCTTCGAGCGCGCGAAACTGCGCGCGATGGTGGAATCGCTGGCCGGGGCCGAGATCCTGCTCGATGACCCGAACGAAGTGGTGATCGCGGTCCCCACCGGCAGTGGACAGGCGTCGCGCCTGATCGAAGTCGCGGCGTCGCTCGACCAGGTGAGCGAAGTTGCCATCAAACCCCCGTCTCTGGAAAGCCTCTTCATCCGGCTCACCGGCCGTGAGCTCCGGGAGTGATTCCTGTGACCCAGTATCGCGTGGACTCCGAAGTCGGCAAACTTCGCAAGGTTCTCGTCCACCGTCCCGACCTCAGCCTGCGTCGTCTGACACCCTCCAATTGCGAGGAACTGCTGTTCGACGACGTGCTGTGGGTGCGGAAGGCGCGCGGCGAACACGACAAGTTCGTCGGACACCTGGAACGGCGCGGCGTCGAGGTGTTCTATCTCGACGACCTGCTCGCCGAGGTGTTGCGCATCCCCGAGGCGCGGTCATTCGTGGTCGACAAGACCGTCACCCGCCTCACCGTGGGTGCGGCGCTGGTGAAGGACTTCCGCGCGTACCTGATGGAGATGGACCCGCGCCGGCTGTCGGGCATCCTGATCGGCGGGCTGGCCCGGGTCGAAATCGACGACTCGTTCCTGCGCACGCACTCACTGACCCTCGCGACGATGGAGCCCACCGATTTCGTGCTGCCGCCGCTTCCCAACTCCATGTTTACGCGCGATGCGTCGTCGTGGATCTACAACGGTGTGTCGCTGAACCCGATGTACTTCGAGGCAAGACAGCTCGAAGTCGTACACGTGGCCGCGATATACAACTGGCACCCGATGTTCGCCGAGGCGGACTTCGAGTTCTGGTACCCGGACCAGGACGAACAGGGGCGATTCGTGCAGGAAGACTGGGGGCGCGCATCGCTGGAGGGCGGCGACGTGATGCCCATCGGCAACAAGGCGGTGCTGGTCGGCATCGGAGAGCGCACCACCGCCCAGATGGTGGAACGGCTCGCGCAGTCGCTGTTCCGCTACGAGGCCGCGGACCGCGTGATCGCGTGCGTGATGTCCAAGGACCGCGCGCACATGCACCTCGACACCATCTTCACGATGGTCGACCGCGACGCGGTCACGGTCTACCCCAAGGTGGCCAACCGCATCCGTGCCTACAGCCTGCGCCCGGGCGACAAACCGGGGCAGCTCGACATCACCGAAGAGCCCGGATTCCTGGACGCCGTGGCCGACGCGCTGTCGGTCAAGACGCTGCGCGTCATCGGCACCGGCGGCGACGAGTACCAGGCGGAACGCGAGCAGTGGGACGACGGCAACAACCTGGTCGCCATCGAACCCGGCGTCGTGATCGCCTATTCGAAGAACGAGTACACCAACAAGCGTCTGCGCAAGGCGGGTATCAAGGTCCTCACCATCGACGGCTCCGAGCTGGGCCGCGGCCGTGGCGGCGGACACTGCATGACCTGCCCCCTGCTGCGCGACCCAATCTGACCATGGACAAGGAACGTATGAGCAACATCGACCTGAAGAACCGGCATTTCCTGAAGGACCTGGATTTCAGCAAGGAAGAGCTTCTCCACCTGATCGAGCTGTCAAAGCAGCTCAAGAAGGAGAAGCAGGCGCGTCGCGAGCTGCCGCGCCTCAAGGGGCGCAACATCGCGCTGATCTTCGAGAAGACTTCCACCCGTACGCGCTGTGCGTTCGAGGTGGCGGCGTTCGATCAGGGTGCGCACGTCACCTATCTCGGCCCGTCCGGCACGCAGATCGGACACAAGGAGACGATGAAGGACACCGCCCGCGTCCTCGGCCGCATGTACGACGCCATCGAGTACCGCGGCTTCGGGCAGGCCATCGTCGAGGAACTGGCCGAACACGCCGGCGTGCCGGTTTACAACGGACTCACCGACGAATTCCATCCGACCCAGGTGCTCGCCGACGTCCTCACGATGGTCGAGCACAGTTCGAAACCGCTCGAGCAGATTTCCTTCTGCTACCTGGGCGACGCGCGCAACAACATGGGCAATTCATTGCTGGCCGGCGCGGCGATTCTGGGCATGGATGTCCGTCTGGCGGCGCCGAAGTCCTGCTGGCCGGACGCGGCGCTGGTGACAACCTGCCGCGGCATCGCGAAACAGAGCGGTGCGCGCATCCTGCTCACTGAAGACGTCGCGGAGGGCGTAAAAGGCGTCGACTACCTCTACACCGACGTGTGGGTGTCAATGGGCGAGCCGGAATCCAAATGGGAAGAGCGCATCCAGGTGATGAAGCCCTATCAGGTCAACCGCCGCGTGCTCGACCTCACCGGAAACCCGGACGTGAAATTCCTGCACTGCCTGCCCGCGTTCCACAACCGCAACACCAAAGTGGGCGAAAACATCTACCGGCAGTTCGGCCTCGACGGACTCGAGGTCACCGAGGACGTGTTCGAGTCGAAGCACTCCATTGTCTTCGACCAGGCGGAAAATCGCCTGCACACCATCAAGGCCGTCATGGTGGCCACGCTGGGAGAATGACCCGCCATGCCGCGACGCCGCATCGTCATCGCCCTGGGCGGAAACGCGCTGCTCCGGCGCGGTGAACCGCTGACCGTCGAGAACCAGCGCGCCAATGTGCGCGCGGCGGCGCGTGCCATCGCGCCCGTCACCGAGGGCAATGACATCGTGATCTCGCACGGCAACGGACCGCAGGTGGGCCTGCTCGCGCTGCAGGCCGCGCAGATGGGATCGTCGACGCCGCTCGACGTGCTCGGTGCGGAGACCGAGGGGATGATCGGCTACATGATCGAGCAGGAACTCGGCAACCAGGTTCCGTTCGAGCGGCCGTTCGCGACCGTCCTGACCATGGTGGAAGTGGACCCCGCCGACCCGGCGTTCCAGAATCCCACCAAGCCGATCGGCCCGATGTTCACCGAACAGGAAGCGCGCCAGATGGCCGCGGACCGCGGCTGGATGGTGGCGGAGGACGGACCCGGCTGGCGCCGCGTGGTGCCGTCGCCGCTGCCCCGGCGGATCTTCGAGATCCGGCCGATCAAGTGGCTGCTCGAGAAAAACACCATCGTCATCTGCGCGGGCGGGGGCGGCATTCCGGTAATCTACCGCGGCGAGACGCTGACCGGCGTCGAAGTCGTGATCGACAAGGATCGCGCGAGTGCGGTGCTGGCCCGCGAGGTCGGGGCCGACCTGCTCATCATGGCAACCGACGTGGCCGGTGTGTTCGCCGACTGGGGCACCGCCAGCCACCGGCTCATCGTGCGTGCGACGCCCACCGAACTGCGCGAGCAGCGCTTTGGCGCCGGGTCGATGGGCCCCAAGGTTGAAGCCGCGTGCGCGTTCGTCGAAGAAACCGGCAAGCGCGCCGCAATCGGCTCGCTGGAGGAAATCGAACAGATCGTCGCCGGCACAGCCGGCACCCTCGTGGAACCCGACTGACCATGCACCTGTTTCAAATGTACTGGCGCCGCTCGCTGCGCAAACCGGGCGCCATCCTGTTGTGGCTCGCCCTGCCGTTCTTCTTCATGGCGGTCTACCAGGTTGTGTTCGGCGGCAACGGTGGGACGCCCCTCACCGGGCTCGCGATCGTCGACCAGGACAGCTCGCTGGTCAGCGGCTTGGTCAGGTCCGCGTTCGGTCAGGGGCCCGCGGGCGATTTCATCACGCTGACGGATGCGGCCGACCTCACCGCGGTCGACCGGCAGTTCGAATCCGGCGACGCATCGGCCGCGCTGATCATCCCCGCCGGTTTCGGTGAACGCCTGTTGCGCGTCGAACCCGACACGCTGCGTCTCCTCACCAATCCACGCCATTCGATCGGCCCGCAGATCGCGGAGGGCGTTACGCGCACACTCCTCGCCATCGGCAACGGCATGGCGGACCAGTTCGCGGCCCCACTCGCCACGATGCGCGGGATGCTGGATGGCGACGCGCCACCATCGGCCGACGCGGTGGCCGACGTGGCGCGGACGTTCTACGGCACCAGCCGTAACAGCGTCGGCATCGGCGCCCTGCAGAAGATCGACGTCGAGATCGTCGACGACGAGGGCGAGTCGCAGGACGACTTCAACATGGCCGCGCTGTTCTTCCCCGGCCTCGTGATGTTCGGCCTGCTCACCGTGTCGCTGCGGCTCGAGCACGCGTTCCTGCTGGACCGCCGCAACCGCGTGACCCACCGCTTCGTGACCGCGCCCATCACTCCGTGGCGCGTGGCGCTGGAACAACGCCTGTACACGGCTTCATTCGCGTACGTGGTCGGGATCGTCGCGGGAACGCTGGGCGGGCTCATCTGGCGGATTCCGCCGCACGGGCTCTTCACCGCCAACCTGGTGGTGATCGGGCTGGCGCTGTTCATCTCCGGCGTCAACGGCATCATCTTCTCGCTCACCAACTCCCCACGCGCGGTGTCGGCAATGAGTTCGCTGGTGATGATCTTCCTCACGATACTCGGGGGCGGCTTCTTCCCGGCCGAATTCACACCCCCCGCATTTCAGACGCTCGCAAAATGGATCCCGACCGGCGCGGCCAACCTCGCGCTGACGCGCACCCTGACCGGGCGCGAGATCCCAGTATCGCTGCCGGTGTTCTTCCTGACGTGCCTGGCGTTCTTCGTCGCGGGAACCGTGGTGGGCAGAAAGAGGCTGCTGTGATGCGCCCCGCGTGGTGGACGATCGCGCGGATGGAACTCACCATCGCCATCCGCGATCGCGGCTCGGTGATATGGTCTCTGGTCGCTCCCATCGCCATGGCGTGGATCTTCGGCTCGATGTTCGGGGGCGGCGGTGCGCCCGTGGCCACGCGTGTGGTGATCGACGGCGGCGCGAATCCGGCGGTCGTGACCGGTTTTCTCGCGCAGCAGTTCCGCGCGCGCGGCGTCGTGGTGGACTCCGTCGCGGCGAAGGGCGTCATTCGTGTCGAGGTTCCGGACAGCCTGCTGGCCGGCCTGGGCGCCGGCGCGCGCACGATCGTGCGCGTGCACCCGGGTGACGCGGGCGATATGCGCGCCCAGTCAGTCAGCGCGACGGCGCGTGAAGCGCTGTTCCGCATCGCGCTGCAACGCAACCGTTTCGAAAACGCGGCGGCAACCGGCGAATCCCCACCCCCGGCCACCGACGCACCGCTCGCGCTGGCGGTCGCATCGCGCGGCAGCGCACCACTGCCCTCGCCAGGCGCAAACCACACGCTGCCGGCAATGCTGGTCATGTTCATCATGTTCCAGCTCACCACGTTCTTCCTGGGCATGTGGGTGGCCGACCTCAGCAGCGGAAAGACGCGGCGGATCACGATGAGTCCAACTCGTACCCGCGACATACTGTTCGCGCAGATCGCGGCCCGTCTGGTGTGGGGCGCGTTGCAGGTGGCGGTTATCCTGGGCCTGGGGTCGATGATTCTCGGCGTACATCTGGACGTGCGCGGCTTGCAACTGGCCGCCGTGCTGGGCGCGTACATGCTCGCGGCCGCGTCACTCGGCATGATGATGGCGTCGTTCTTCCGGTCTACCGACAAGGCCAACGCGATCGGCGTCATCGTGTCGCTCGTGATGGCCGCGCTGGGTGGCTGCTGGTGGCCGCTGGAGATGGTCCCTGCGACGATGCGCCGGATTGCGATGATTTTTCCGACCGGCCAGGCGATGGACGCACTGGGAGGAATGACCGCGCTGGGACACGCCGCGCCCTTTCCGCTGAGCAACGTGGTGGTTCTGGTTGCGATGGCGTGTATCATGATGCCCATCGCCGCCCGCCGCATGAAAACGCAGATGATCAACTGAATCCCGTCAGAGAAGGAGTTCCCCGTGAACAGTCCCCGTATTCGCACGCTCGTCCTCACCGCCTGCGCCGTTCTTCTCGGTACCGCGGCGGGCAATTCCACCATCTCCGAGCAGAAGATCCGCGACCACGTGCGTTATCTCGCGTCGGACGAACTCGGCGGCCGCGCCCCGGGCTCACCCGGCGAAGAACTGGCGGTGGCGTATATCACGGAACAGTTGCGCGCGATGGACTGCGAACCTGGCAATCCGGACGGTACCTGGGAGCAGAGAGTGCCGCTGTATGGGTACACCGTCACCAACCGGCCAACGCTCGCGGTGCGCGGCCTCGACGACCGCACGCACGACTTCATCTACGGCAACGAATTCGTGGGCTGGACGCTGCGCCAGCAGGCGCGCGTGGCCGTGGACGGCGCCGAGCTGGTGTTCGTGGGCTACGGCGTCGACGCGCCGGAATACGGCTGGAACGACTACCGCGGTGCGGATGTGAAGGGCAAGGTCATCGTGATGCTGGTGAACGATCCGCCGCTCGCGGACGCGTCGAAGTTCGGAGGGAAGGCGATGACCTATTACGGCCGCTGGACATACAAGTACGAGGAAGCCGCCGCGCAGGGCGCCGCGGGGGCGATCATCGTGCATAACACCGAGGACGCGGGCTACCCGTGGGCCGTCGTCGAGAACAGCTGGTCGGGCGAACAGTTCGACGTGGTGCGCGCCGATCGTGGCGCGAAGCGCTGCGCGCTGGAGTCGTGGATCACCGAGGACGCGGCACGGGCGTTGTTCGCGATGGCTGACCGCAACTTCGACCGCGAGAAAGCCGCCGCCATCGCCGAGGATTTCCAGCCCTTCGCACTGGGGCTCACGGCCAGCACGGTCGTGGAGTCGCGCTCGCGCACCATCGAGTCGCGCAACGTGGTGGGCAAGCTGACCGGGACCGACCCCACGCTGCGCGACGACTTCGTCATCTACACCGCGCACTGGGACCACCTCGGCATCGGCAAAGCGGCCGACGGAGATTCCATCTACAACGGCGCGCTCGACAACGCGTCGGGCGTGGGGGGTGTGATCGAGATTGCACGCGCCTTCGCGTCCAATCGCGAGTCGCTCAAGCGGAGTGTACTCTTCATGTTCACGACCGGTGAAGAGAGCGGCCTGCTGGGCGCAACCTATTACACGGAAAACCCGCTCTACCCGCTCACGAAGACCGTCGCGGAAATCAACGTCGACGGACTCAACATCTGGGGGCGCACCGGCGACATCGTGGCCATCGGCTACGGGAAGTCCAATCTCGACGACGTGCTCGCGGAGGCGGCCGCGCCGGAACAGCGCGTCATCAAGCCGGACGCGGAACCCGAGAAAGGCGGCTACTACCGTTCCGACCACTTCCCCTTTGCCAAACAGGGCGTGCCGGCCCTGTACGCCGACAGCGGGCTGGAATTCCGCGACCGGCCGCGCGGCTGGGGCATGGACCGCCGGCGCGAGTACGTGGCGGAGCGCTACCACAAGCCGCAGGACGAGTACCTGGACACGTGGGACCTCTCCGGCGCGGCGGAGGACATGGAGACGCTGTACCGGGTCGGCCACAAGGTGGCGTCGTCCGGCATCGCGATCGTGTGGAAAGACGGCAGCGAGTTCAAACGCATCCGCGAAGCGATGCTGCGTGACAGCAAGTAGCGGCTACTCGTTGGTTGTGGCCGGAAGATTGTCCCTGCGGGGGGCGAACAGATAGTCCCGGAAGAAGTTCCCGTCCCCTAGAACGCGTACTTGAGCTGGTGGGTTCGATTGGTGGCCAGCGGCGTCGTCCGAACTTCCCGCCGATAGTAACGTTGCCAGCACGCGGACAGCGGCGTCTTCGCGAAGAAACGCCTTCCCGCCAACAGATCCTTGATGCGCCATGGCCGGGTTGCCCGTCCGATCAGCATCGCCGGCGTCACGCGCTCCCCCTTCACACGGCGGCGCTGGATGTAGTTGCGCCACACCTGCAGGATCACGAGCTTCTCGATCGACGCCTGGCGCCGCTTGGCGAACGCGATCGTCTCGCGTTTGTGCGCCGCCGTGCTGTGCCGGATCACGAGGTCGAGCAGGTTGACCTCCCAGAGCGGGTTCTGCCGGTCCCGGCGTTCCTTCGACGACGTGATCCGGTGTGTCACCGGCATGTCCAGAGACGCCAGCGCCCGCGGGTAGGCCCGATGGTCATCGCTCCGAATGATCAGTCGCCGTGACGCCAGCGGCTCCAGCAGCTCACGGACCCCCGACTCGACGGCCCGCGGATCCGCTCGTCCCACGGTCTCCTCGAGCTCGGCGCGGCGCCGCTTCTGGTGCGCGGTCATGCGCCCCTTGCGGCGGAGCGGGCTGTCGGTGTGATAGAGGAAGTAGCCGCTACGGGCATCGACGGCCATGTTGTGATGAAAGGGAAAGTACTGGCTCCACTCGAAGCTCTCGAAGCCGTCGATCACGATCTCCTTGATGTCACCGATCTTCGAGAGCTCTTCCGCCTGGACGAGCAGGCAGTGCCGGGCGAGACGTGCGATGTGGTGGGCAATCGTCGACGGGCTGCACGTCAACGCCCGTGCCATCTGTCGGTTCCCCATGCAACCGACCCCCATCATGAGCGCCCGGCGGGCGATCTCGGGGCGCCGTTGCCAGTAGGTGGTCGAGAAGGTCTGTGAACTAAAGTGACGGTGACAGGCCAGACATGTAAACCGCTGTATACGGTGTGG